>NZ_CP040098.1:1998333-2318750 GCF_005377625.1 Desulfoglaeba alkanexedens ALDC
CGCAATAAGGAATGCTGAACTTTCCCTCCAGGCCGGAGGTCGGTGCAAGCTTTCCGGCGGCGTCGAGTGCGAGCTGTGACACAAAAACCTTGATCTCGCGCACATCCCGAGGCTTGATGCGGTGTGTTTCCATGAGGCACATGACCGCCTCTATGGGAGAGTGTGTCGCATGACAAGAAGCATGGTATTTTTGAGCAAGCGCTTCGATCTCCCAGGTTTTCCCAAGGGATTCCAGCACGCCTTCGTTCACTTCTCCCTTGAGGACGGCAAAAAATCCGTGCGGCCCTTCCAATATATCTTCGGCACTGGTGAAACCCTCTTTCGCAAGAAGGGCCGCCGTCAATCCGGCCTGGGAAGCCCTGCCCGCATGAAACGGTTTACACATGGTACCGAAAACCCTCTTCAGCCCGGCAGCCTGGGTCCCGGCAATGCCCAAGGCAAAAACGGTCTGCTGCTCGTTCAGCTCAAGAAGCCTGGCGCACGCCGCCGCGGAAGCAAGATGCCCAATGGTCGCCGTCGCGTGACATCCCGACATGTAGTGGGGAAGGCCGGCACAGGTGCCGATGACAGCCGCGGCCTTCAAGGCTATCACATACGCGGTCAGAAAATCGATACCGCTTCTCCCCTGCCACTCGCCAAGGGCCAAAAGAGAAGGAAACAAGGTTACCGAAGGATGCCCAAGAGAAGCCGCGAGGGTATCGTCGAAATCCAGAGCGTGCGAAGCCGAACCATTGATCAGCGCAGCCTGCTCAAGCGATTTCTTGACACCGTATCCCAGGATCGTCGCCTGTTCGTTCCCACCCATGAGCTCCGAGTAGGCGATCACTTTCTTCACGAGGGGATCTTCCTTACCCCCAAGGGTTACACCCAGCCAGTCCAAAAATGCAACCTTGGCATGCTCGTAAACCACTGAGGGAATCCCCCCGGCGTTGTATCCGGCGATGAAGCCGGCGAGCCTCCTCGTCATCGGTATAACTGTCTTTTCCATCTAAGCCCGTCCTCCAATCCAAGATGTGGTGAATTGACGATCCTACAACTTGGTCGGCTGCGCCTCCCCGAAGACCTCCCTCAGCACATCGCATATCTCTTGAAGGGTTGCATAGGATTTCACGCATGCCAGAATATCCGGCATCAGATTTTTCGATTCGTCGGCGGCATTTAGTTTCAACCGGTCAAGATGCTCTCTCACCGCGCGTTCGTCCCGTTCCCGCTTGAGCCGTGCCAGACTCTCACATTTGCGGCGTTCCGCCGTTTCAAGCAATTCAGGCGCATAGACCTCCTCGACGGTGCGGCTCACCTCAACGTCAATCTCGTGAGGCCCGTTAAAACAATTCACACCAACAACGAACTCTTCCTGTCTTTCTATCTTCCTCTGCTTTTCATAGGCGCTTCGCGCCACAGCCTTCTTCATATATCCGCTTTCTATAGCGGGCACCGCCCCTCCCATCTTTTCAATCCTTTCGAACTCCTCCCATGCAGCCTCCTCGATTTCATTAGTAAGCGATTCCATGAAATACGACCCGGCCCATGGATCGCTCACTTTACCGACCTTTGCCTCGTATATGAGGATGCGAGTGGCGTCAAACGCAAGTTGCTGAGCCTCCAGACTGTGTCCCAGGCCGAGCGGTTCATCGTATGGGGGAAATGCGCCGGGAATGCCGCCGGACATCCCTGCGGCCATTGCCCCTACCACGACCCGGCTCAGGTTATTGAGGGGCCGTTGCAGGGTGGTGCTTGAACAACCGATATGGGCGGTGGATATCTGCCGGATCATCATCGACCGAGGGTTTTTCGCGCCGAACCTGTTTTTCAAAAGACCGGCCCACATCCGACGAGCGGCGCGTTGAAAGGCGATCTCATGATAGATCTCCATGCTTCCACCAAAGGCGTTGAAGGTGAATCGGGGAGCGAACGAATCGATGTTCAGCCCGGCATCGACCCCGGCCTGAAGATATGCGGCTCCAATGGCCATACTGAAAGCAAGATCCTGCTCCCGCGTGGCACCGGCCTCTCTAATATGATAGCCGCCGATGCTCGTTATATTGAATTTGGGCATCTTTTCGGTGCAAAAGACCAGAATATCGCGAAAGAGCCGCAGAGACGGCCCCGGTGGAAATATGTACATTCCCCGGGCAATATATTCTTTGAGAGTGTCGTTTTGCGGTGTCCCGCGTAAAGCGCCAAGGGGAACGCCGCGCTTTTCGGCAAGAGCAGCGTACATGGCGATAATGACCGCAGCGGGAGCATTGATGGTGAAATTGGAAGATATCCGATCCAGTTCCAGATCCCCGGTGTATGGTTCATAGATGATCTCAAAGTCGCGCAAGCTGTCAATCGCGACCCCTACGCGGCCCACTTCGCCTTCCGCCCACGGGCTGTCCGAATCATACCCGCATTGGGTCGGTAGATCCAAGGCCATGTTGGGTCCACCCTTGCGGCCCATGGCGTGCATGCGCACCAGGTAGTCGCGATAGTCCTCCGGGGTCCCAAACCCGGCGTACTTACCTACACTGCCCGTTCCCCACTCATAACGTTCCTGGGACTTGGCCAGCAGGGCCGCGAATGCCTGCCACCGGGGTATCGCATCATTGCCGGCCGTGAAAGGGTATTGCCCGGGGAACCCCACCTTGGAGAGAAAATCGAAATCCCCCAATAGGTCAGGCGAGTAAAAGGATACCGGATTTTCCTCAAGGCCCAGTTTTTCGAGCGCCTTGGAGACCACCTTTTCCAGCCATTCTTTTCGCTCATGCGCTATTTTATCGTTTGCTGAGCTCACTTACACACCTCTTCCAAGACTGTAGAATTCTTATTTAACCAAGCACTCCAACCCCTCACCCGCAAATCGCTATGCAAACCCACCACGCCCGCACCCAACTCAAAGCTTTCGGCGCTTTCCCCTCTGGCAAGCACTCGCTTTGTCAGAAAGGCCGGTCTAATCGAAGATCTTCGCTTCCGCTTCCTTGAGAGCCGATTTCCTGATCTTTCCGCTGGACGTCATGGGCAATGAATCCACCAGCACAATATGCGTCGGAAACTTATACCTGGCAACCTTGCCGTCCAGGTAGGAATATATCTCGTCCTTTGTAATTGTTTCCCCCTTCTTGCAGACTATAAATGCCTTGCCTGTCTCTCCCCACTTATCATCAGGCACACCTATGATGGAAACATTATCTATTTTAGGGTGTTCACACAGAACTCTTTCTATCTCCGCCGGGTAGACGTTTTCGCCCCCGCTCCGATACATGTCCTTAGCCCTGTCCACGATGTAGAAATACCCGTCCTTGTCCGTATATCCAAGATCACCCGTGTGAAGCACACCGTTGACAATCGTTTCCCTTGTCTTCTCAGGATTATTCCAGTAACCGCTCATCACCGTCGGACCGGACGCAACAATCTCCCCTATCTCGCCGGGAGGAAGTCTCCTGCCACTCGAATCCTCGATCCAAACCTCCGTAAAGAAGCCGGGCAGGCCGATAGACCCTGCTTTTCGCGTGATATCCGCTTTCGGCAGCATCATCATGGCGGAATTTTCCGTCTGACCAAAACCAGTTTGTATGTACAATCCCTTTTCCGCCAACTCCTTTATGAGGCTCGCAGGCGTACGCTCTCCGCCGCCAAAGACGACCCGGACACTGCTCGTGTCGACGCCATCCAGCGCTTTTGTCTGGAGCACGAACCGCCACATCGTCGTAAGGGCAAAAAGCACCGTAACGCGATAGCGCTGGATATCCGCGGCAAACTGCTCAGGCCGGAAATTGGCCCGCATGACCAGTGTCCCTCCCCTGCACAGGACGGGTGTTGCGGTAATGAACAGACCTCCTGAATGAAACAGCGGTAATTGCGACAGAAACACGTCATCTTCCTGCAGGTCGGCATACAGTATGATTTGGAAGTTCTTGTAGTAGGTCTGTTCGTGGGACAAAACCGCTCCCTTGGGAGCACCGGTGACTCCGGAAGTGTAGATGATGGCCAAAGGATCCGACAGCTCTACAGCTTCCGCCACAACGGGCTCATCGCAAGACTGTTCTTGAACCAGTTCATGATAGTCCCGCGCCCAGGGGCCACAATGACCACGCTCTAAGACGCCGCTTCGCACGACGATGAATTTGTCTTCCTCTACTTGCGTCGATGAGCGTATGGGCTCGATATTCTTGGCGAACACATCGTGAAACACGATCAGACGCGCGCCGGAGTTCTTTAGTTGGTACTCGATCTCGGGGGCCACCATCCGGAAGTTGAGCGGGGCAAAGATAAGTCCAAGCTTTGCGGCGGCCATATAAATGGCCAGGAATTCAGGACAGTTGAAAAGATTGACCGATATGCGGTCCCCTTTTTTTAAACCAAGTGATTGAAGCAAATGCGCGACCCGATTGGTTTCATCGTTCAACTGCTTATAGGTTATAGGCTTGTCTTCGAAAATAAGCGCAGGTTTGTCCGGGCTGAACATCGCCCTCTTACTCATGATTTTGCCGATACTCCATTTCATGGTTACAAATCCCCTCCATTATGTCATTAACCTACCATCGGATGCATAGGGAATACAATCATTCCCCATGCGGCCATACCAACACACAACCGCCATAGATGCACAGGAGATCAAAACCGGCAGCTCACCGTGATCATGAAGTTGTGAATATCGGTCTCCGCATCGATTTCGTCGCCGAAGTACGGCGAATAGACGACCTGGTTTTGGGTGAGATTTTCGCTCTCATCGTGGTCGACCTTCCAGTCATCGCCCCAGGCGAGACTGTATGCCAGGTCGATGGTGAATGTACGGTACTTGATTCCCGAGCCAAAGCTGAACACATGGTAATCGATGATCGGCCAGTTGTTATCCCACTGGTCCTGGTCTATGGAGCTTGGCCGGTAATGATAGCCGAAGCGGAGGGCAAGCCAATCCAGTGCCTGATACTCGGTGCCGAAATGAGGCTCGAAAGTATCATTCCATTTCCGTGCAGTAATGATCCGATCGGTAGGTTCGCCCGAACCTAGGAGAGCCGTCAACTGCAGAAAAATCGGGTCCTCGTCATAGGCCCATGTTTCCTTTTTCCTCACCGACCAGTCTGTCCAGACGAGATCGAACATCATCCTCCACTTGCTGGTAACATCCACCTTCAGGCCTGCCGATACCGACTGCGGATGCCGGAAGTCGCAGTGGGTGTGGAACTCCTCCTCCGCCGGCACATCCATGTCCGTAAGTTGCTTTATGGCCGCACGGGCAGTGGGTGTGTAATCGAACGTACTCGTTCCTGTCATGTGGGACTTGGATTCACTCCGGTAGGTTATTCCGAGAGTGATCCAATCCCTAATCTCCCAAAGGAGCCCTACGTTGGCTGAAAGGGAGAATTCGTCATCGAGGTCGAAATCCAGCGTTGCCAGCTCGAGCGCATATCCAGTCCCTTGTGGCAGCCCCAGCATTGAAGCGGGCGGTCGGCTTTCGATTCCGGGAATTCTCAGTCTCACCTTGCCGCCCTCATCCGAGTATCCCATGCCCAAAGAGACACCCAGCGATAAATTGTCGAATATTTGATAGGCAGCCGTGGGCGCCGCATAGATAATCCTGTCATTGTAAACCTCAGCACCGTCGTACCGGTTGTTGGAGTCATCATCATCGAACCATACATGGACCCCAAAAGGCGCATAAGCCGCATAGCCGATGGACCATCTAGCGCCGGCCGGCCTGTAGGAAATACCCCCGTGAGGTGCAAATAACACACCATCCTCGTTTTCAGAGCTCTTTCCGCTCTCGGGGTCATTGCCGAAAGTAAAATCTTTCTGTGTGACTGTCTGCTCGTAGTCTATGTTGATAACGTGTAATCCCGCGGAGGCGTTAAGCCCCTCCATCTGAACCAGTCCCGCCGGGTTATAATGAGCAGCCGAGAAGTCGTCGGCATAGGCAGTGAACGCCTGGCCTAAAGCGCCTGCCTTCGCACCGACACCGAAGGTATCATTAACTCCCGCCCAGCTCGCGCGCATTGAGAGCCCGGCAACCTGCACGATCAAAACCCAGCCCAACAGGGCTAACAGAACCCTCCCCCTCATCATCACCTCCTGTTTGCAGCTTAGTTCAAAGCTCAAATACACAAGTCTACCCATATGCCCCTAGATGGGAGCAGGCTCCGAGCATTTTTTGTGCCGGTGAGAATCCCAGCACAGGGAATATGAGATCTCATCTTCAGCCAATGATGCGCATAGCTTTATGAACACCATAAGACCGGTTGGAAGTTGCCTGTTGAAGGCAACAAAAAATTTGAGCACCGCCGCTTGATCTCTGTTGCGGCATGGAAGGGTGGAGACCTGGAAAATCGGCGTTTGTGGCCGAACTGAATGCCATAATGGCCGATCTTATTCTGGCTTTGATTGTCCTGCTCGCTGGCAGCGCGGCAAAACCTCCTTTCCCACACCTGAAGAGAGGAGCGAGAAATGAAAATAGGCGGCTACGAAGGAATGTTGTCCGCAGAAAACAGCGGTGGCCCCCGAAAACTGGACAGTGTGCCAAGCTAAAAGTCGTATTCTTTATGGAGGAACTGACGATAGGAAGCAAGCGCAAAAAAGCACAGTGCCGAGTTTAAAGCCCAAGTAGCCTTGGCGGCCATTCAGAACGAGGAAACCGCCGCCCAGCTGTCAAGCCGCTTCGGTGTGCATCCAACCATCACTTGCACTCGTTTGACAGCGGCTCGGCCCTGCGCAAGGGCCTCGCCGCCTCGAACGCCTTTTACAACCACGACAGAGCTCATTCTGCTCTTGACAATAGAACCCCGGATGAGGTTTACTATGGTGTATCTCATCCTTTCACTGAGGCCGCCTGATCTCTTTTTACTTCTATATCTTCTTCTGTCTCCTGGCTTACCGCACCCATCAGGCTGTCCAACCTTTGGGGTCCACCTCCACCGTGCTTTTTCTTTGTTTTGCTTTCAGTAACTCCTACATTGAGCCATTGTTGAAAAACACAAGAGTTTGCCGGCACAACAAGCGAAATATGAGTTCTAAAGGGGAGATCTTGAGCAAAAAGGTTAACGAAGGTCAAAAAATCCCCCTCTCCCTTGATGGGAGAGGGTTGGGGTGAGGGTGAGAAAATTAACGTATGTCAATCAGTTACATTCCCCTCCCCTTAATCCCCTCCCACAAGGGGAGGGGAAATAGAATTTGGCATCAAATATTAAGTTCATTATTTTCTATGCTACCAAGAAAAGAAGGGGTTAGGTCTTGCGACCTAACCCCTTGATTTTCTTGGTGGGCCGTCAGGGACTCGAACCCCGAACCTCCTGATTAAGAGTCAGCTGCTCTACCAATTGAGCTAACGGCCCGGAATGTGCCGCTGTATCTGGTACGCCCGGCAGGATTCGAACCTGCGGCCTGCGGATTCGAAGTCCGACGCTCTATCCAGCTGAGCTACGGGCGCATGGCAACCTGTCGACGAGGCGTTTTTCCTATCCCAATTGCCTGGGGCTGTCAAGGGCTTTTTCGCCTTGGGATCTCGCGCGGACGCCCTTCGCTTCCAGTCTTGGCGTCGTCGAGCGCCTCGCGGACGGTGGCCGCCAGGTCGTGGATGGTGACGGGCTTCATGAGGAAGCCCCGGATTCCCATGTCTTTCACCTTCTGCGGCGACACCTTCTCGCTGAAGCCCGTGCAAAGGATCACCGGCAGTCCGGGCCGGAGCGCCATGATTTGACGGGCCAGCTCGGTTCCCGTGACATGGGGCATGGTCATGTCCGTGATCACCAGGTCCACCCGGTGCGCCTCTTCCGCTCGATTTTTGAACGCTTCCAAGGCTTCGAGGCCGCTGGTCTTGGAGACGACGCGGTAGCCGAGCCGTTCCAACATGAGTTTCATGGCCTGTGCCAGCGCCGGTTCGTCATCGACCAGGAGGATCCGTTCGCTGCCTCCGGGAAACACGGCTCCCGCCGGCGGTTCGATTTCCGCCGGCGCTTCGATCGCCGGAAAGAAGATGTGGAAGCATGTCCCTTTTCCAGGGACGCTTTCCAGCTGGATCGCACCTTCGTGACCCTTCACGATGCCGTGCACCACGGCCAGGCCCAGCCCGGTGCCTTGTCCGGGCGGCTTGGTCGTGAAGAAGGGGTCGAACACACGGTCCAGGATCTCCGGGTCGATCCCCGGCCCCGTGTCCGAGAAGGTGAGTTTCACGTGACGGCCGGGACGAATGCCGGAAAAGGGGGGTACTTTGTTTTCGGCCAGTTCCACGTCTTCAAGGGTCACTTCGAGGATGCCGCCGTTTTCCTGCATGGCATAGGCGGAATTGGCGCAGAGGTTCATGAAGAGCTGGTGAATCTGGGTGGGGTCGGCCAGGATCATGGACTCTGTGCGGAACGCGGTTCGAATTTCGATGGTGGCCGGCAGAGACGATCGAAGCAGCTTCATGGCTTCCCGGGCCACTTCGGCGGCTCCGACGGGTCGCCGCTTCTGTTCGCTGTGACGGCTGAAGGCGAGGATCTGCTTGACCAGATCCTTGGCCCGGTCGGCCGCCATGAGGACCTGTTCCAGTTTGTTCCAGATGGCGTCGCCTTTTGTGGTCTGCCACCGGGCCATTTCGGTGTAGCCCACGATGATTCCGAGAATGTTGTTGAAGTCGTGAGCGATCCCGCCGGCGAGGGTCCCCAGAGCTTCCATCTTTCGGGACTGGCGGAGTTGTATCTGCATGTTTTCCTGATCGGTGATGTCGCGGGCCAGCTCCACGACGCTCACCACCGCGCCTTCCTCGTCCTTGATGGGCGTGGTTCTCACGTCCCAGAGCCTCCCGTCCTGGGTGCGGATCTGGTCCTGTTCGGCGGCTCCGCTCTCGAAGCTTCGAGCTACAGGGCACACGGCGCACGGTTCCGATCGCTGATACCACAGGGTGTAGCAGTGTTCCCCCATTAGGTCGGCGGCGTCCCTTCCCGCCAGGCGGGCCGCGCGCCGGTTGGCCCACAGCACCTCCATCCGCGGCGAGAGCAGGATGAGGTTGTCGGGGATGGCGTCGAGGAGCGCGTGAAATTCCTGGGAAAGTCTGCGGAAGCGCGCCTCGCTTTCCACGAGTTGTTTTTCCGCCTCACGGCGTTCGCTGATGTCATGGACGATGGAATAGACCAGCTCTTTCCCGTTGATATGCACAGGGCCGCTGTAGACCTCAACGGGCCGGATTTCGCCCCCGGCCAGGCGGTGCGTGAAGAAGAAGTGGCTGCGCTGTTTTGCCTTGGCCTTTTGCATCTCCTCGAAGACTTTCTGCCGCGGGTGTTGGTTGATGCCGGTGATGTTGAGGCTGCGGATTTCGGAGACGGCGTAGCCGTAATAGCGGCAGGCGGCGGGGTTGGCGTCGACGATGGCGCCGGTTTCCGGGTCGATGATGAGCATGACCGCATGGTTGTTGTGAAAGAACCCTCGGTAGCGTTCCTCGCTGTCTCGAAGGGCCCGGGCGGCTCGGTTCCTTTCCCGGCGCACTTCGGCTTCCTTCAGTTCTCTTTCGATGGCCGGGTTGAGCCTGTCCGTGAGTTCCTTGACGATGAAGTCCCTGGCCCCTTCCTTCATGAGGGATACGGCGGTTTCTTCACCGATGGTTCCGGAAACCACGATGCAGGGGATGTCCCGCGCGGTGTCTTTCAACACTTGGAGGGCTTCATGGGCGTTGAAGCGGGGAAGCTTGTAATCGCAGAGGATGATCTCCCAGGACTCGTGTTCCAGCGATTCCCGAAACTCCCGGGCGGTTTCCACCCGCTTCCACGCGGGGTCGAATCCGCCGCAGCGGAGTTCGCGAAGCAGGAGTTCGCAATCGTCTGTGTCGTCTTCAACGATGAGAACGCGCAGCAATCGGCTCATTCCGATGATCCTACTTGGAGGACCGGGGCGGGTTCGTTCAGGGTGAGCCAGTAGAGGCCCAGGTGCCCGACGGTTTCCAGGAATTGGCCGAAATCGACCGGTTTCACGATGTAGCTGTTGGCTCCCAGCCCGTAACTCTGGACCAGGTCGCGGTCTTCCCGGGAAGAGCTGAGGATCACCACGGGCAGAAGCCGGGTGCGTTTGTCGGCGCGAAGACCTTCCAGGACACCGAAACCGTCCAGCCGTGGCATTTTGAGGTCCAGGAGGATGACGGCGGGCATCCTTTGCAGGTCTCTTCCGGCGTAATCCCCTTGACCGAACAGGTAATCGAGCGCCTCGACGCCGTCCCGCGCCAGAACGATTTCACCAGAGACCCCGTTCTTTCGGATGGCCCGCATGGTGAGTTCCGCATCGTCAGCGTTGTCTTCCACGATCAGGATGGTCTTGAGATGCATGCGCCCTCCATCGAAACTCAAGAATCCTCTACGCGAGTCGGGCGGCCAAAACAACAGGTTCCTGGGGCGGTGTCTCGGGCCGCTTCAACCCAGCGTGAAGTAAACGCACGCCCCTCCATCGACGGCCCCTTCGGCCCATACCTCGCCCCCGTGTCGGTGGACGATCCGCTGCACGAGCGCCAGGCCGACGCCGGTTCCTTCGAATTCCTCTGTCGAATGGAGCCGCTGAAACACCCCGAAAAGCCTCTCTGCATATCGCATATCGAAGCCCGCTCCGTCGTCCGCCACGAAGTACACGGTTTTGCCGTCTTGTTCCAGGGTCGCGAACTCGATCCTCGCGCTTTCGTTTTTCCGGGTGAATTTCCAGGCGTTTCGAAAAAGATTTTCCAAAGCGATCCGGAGGAGACGGGGGTCCGCGTCCGCCCACATCTCCGGTTCGATGATGGTGGAAACGGTTCGTTCCGGCCAGGTGTCCTGCAGCTCGCGGGTGATTTCCTGAGCCAGGACGCTCAGGTCCACCCGGCTCCGGTTGAGTTCGCTGCGGGTGACCCGGGACAACGTGAGGAGTGCGTCGATGAGTTCCCCCATGTGGCGGGTGCCTTCGCGCACGCGGTGAAGGTATCTCCGTCCTTCGTCGTCGAGTCGGTCCGCGCAGTCTTCCATGATCGCCTGGCTGAAACCGTCGATGCGCCGCAACGGGGCGCGAAGGTCGTGGGAAACCGAGTAGGCGAATGCCTCCAGTTCCCGGTTGGCGGCTTCCAGCTGGAGCGTGCGATCCCGGATGCGCTGGTCCAGGTCGTGGTAAACCTGCCGGAGCCGGCGCGTCATCTGGTCGAAGGCTTCGGCCAGCCGGCCGATTTCGTCCTCCCCTTTGCGCCCCGTTTCGTAATCCAGGTTGCCGCCGGCCACGACTTCGGTGCCTTGATGGAGTTCCGCCAAGGGCCGGAGGATGCTTTTCCGGAGGATCATGGAAATGGCGGCGGTGGCCAGGGCGCCGACCATGAGCACGGCCATGACGGTGGCGAGGGCTTGCCGTTCGGCGTTTACCATTTCCAAGTGGCTGTTCCGGTCAAGGGTCAGCGCATCGCTGATGAGGATCTGAGAACGGACGGAAAACTGCCCGAAAAGGCGCCGTTTCCATTCGCCGGACGGAAGGCCCGTGGCGGTCCCTGAGCCGCCTTCTACCACTCCCGTCGTCATCTGGTCGAAGAGATTGTCCATGACGGCCAGTTCGGAAGCGATCCGCCCCAGGAGCGGTCGCTGCTCGTCAGGCCAGCGGTCCTTGGAACCCTCCAGCCGCTGTCGGATCGATTCGTGGCAGAGGTGCCACTGGGTGAGGGAAGCGGGATCCCTGTGGAGCAGGTAGTCGAAGGTCAACTGGTGGAGTTCCGAGAGGCCTTTGACGAATTCGGCGGCGGTCCGCGCGCGTTCCGCGGCCAGCCGGGTAGTCCGTGACATGTGGACGATCACGAAGGCGAGAAGGATCGCCACGGCGAGGGAGAGGAAGGTGTTCAGGTGGAGCTTGGTGCTGATGGTCACGCAGCGTGCCTTTCAATCTGCCGAAGGAGCGGGGGAACGCGCCGACGATCCGCGGTTCATCGTCCGACGTTCCCAGGGTCGCAACGATACGGATATCTCGGCAATGAAAGCTCTGGAAGACCACCGGAGTCTCCGAAACCGTGGCCAGGTCCACTTCTCCCGCGCACAGCGCTTCCAGTGCCAGCTTGCCGCTGGGATAGTACCGGAAAGTAGCCGGAAGTCCGTTCTTTTCGAACAGGGTCATGTTTGCGGCCACTATGGCCAGAGCGCCCAGCGGTTCCAGGGCGATTCCCAGTGTGACCCTCGGGATTCGGAGTTCCGGTGCGGCCCCGCTGCTTGCCGGGAATCCGGGAAATATTCCCGCTAGAGCAGTCAATACCAGGAAAGAAGCCCAGGGAGATCGGGTGTACCGCTTCATGCGTGAAACCCGCCCGCTTTTTCGCCTCGATGGGTTCGTCGATGGCTGGTCCCTGGCGCCGCTCACATCGAACGGCCGCTCCCCTTCCCGGTCGATCACGCCGAAAAGGGCGCCGTCCGCCGACGCGTTCTGGAGGACGCACGCTATCTTTTTTTTATATAAGCTCGAGACTCCATCGTAAAGCGCAAATTGTCTCTTCACGGAGCCCCGCCCGCCGGATCGGATCCCTGCGGAACTTGCCTCCTGAAGGGAAGTTGATCTATGATGGGTTCAAAACCAGCCACAAGGGGGAACACGTGAAGAGACCACTCCGCTTCGAAGGGACCGACCGCTACCACCTGAATCCGGAACTGCGGGAGATCGTCAATATCGCCATAGCCCTTGAAAAACCGCTGCTCCTCACCGGGGAAGCCGGAACCGGGAAAACCCAGCTCGCTTTCGAAATCGCCCGTGCCCTGGACCTTCAAATGGAAGAGGCGCGCTGCAAGTCCACGTTCAAGGGCGAAGAACTCTGCTACGTCTACGACACGGTGCTCCGGCTCAACGATTCACGCTTCGGCAGCGGCGACACGGGCCGGGACGTGAACAACATCTGGGATTACATCCGTTTCGGGCCCATCGGCCGGGCCTTTACAGCCGATGACCGGCGGGTGCTCCTTCTGGATGAAATCGACAAGACCGATTCCGACACCCAGGACAACCTGCTGGACGTGCTGGAAGACGGTTCCTTCATCATTCGAGAAATCAACCATCGGGTGGCGGCGCGGCAGCGCCCCATCATCATCATCACGAGTAATGCAAAGCGCGAACTGTCGGATCCCTTTCTCCGGCGCTGCTTCTGCCATTACATCCCGTTTCCAACGCCAGAGGAAATGACGGAAATCGTCCGGCTCCATCACCCGGACATCCCGGAACCGTTCCTTGAGGCGGCTCTCACGGCTTTCTACCGACTCCGGGAGCAGGGCTTCGAAAAGCCGCCGGCCACGGCGGAGCTCCTGGATTGGATCGGGGCCTTAAAGGAAAGCGGAGCGCGGGGGCCCGGCGCGGGAAAGGACATGGCCCACCTAGGGACGCTTCTCAAGCGCACGCAGGACATCTTGAAGTTCAAGGGCGTTCCCAGGCCGTTCCGTTTTTGAGGGCGCGCCGCTTGTCAGGACAAGGGATTCATGATCGGTTTTATTTATCAGCTTCGAGACGCCGGGGTGCCGGTGAGCGTCCGGTATGTGCTCGAATTCTATAGTGCGCTTCGCCGGGGGATCGCTCCGGACCTGGAGCGGCTGTTTTTGCTGGCACGCCTCATCTTCGTCAAACGGGTGGAACACTACGACTTGTTCGAACAGGTATTCGCCCAGTACTTCCTGGGGCTTGAAGGACGCGGGATCGACTGGGACGAACTGCTTTCCGAGAAGCCCTTCCGGGAGTGGCTCCGGGAGCAGCTGGCCACAGGGGGACTTTCGCCGGAGGAGCTTCGGGAATTCGATACGGACGAACTTCTCAGGCGGTTCTGGGAGACCGTGTTGAAGCAGGAAGGGCGACACCATGGCGGCAACCGCTGGGTGGGGACCGGCGGCCGTTCGCCCTATGGGCATAGCGGGCGTGTAGGGGGCGGTATCCGGGTTTACGGGGAGAGCCGGCACCGGTCGGCTCAAAAGGTGATCGGAGCTCGGCGGTACGTCAACTACAGCGACCGTTCTTCCTTCTCGGCGCAAAACCTCCGCCAGGTTCTGGATTCCCTGAAGAGCCTCCGGCCGGTGGGCCCGCTCACCGAGTTGGACGTGGATGAGACCATTCATCGCACGGCCAGGAACGCGGGCGAAATCGAGCTGGTCTTCACCCAGGAACTTCGAAACCGGGTGGAGCTGGTGGTGCTTCTCGATAACGGTGGAACGTCCATGCTGCCGTATGTGGCTCTGGTGAAAACGGTCTTCAGCAAGATCCGGGATGCCTTCCGCGAAGTGCGTTTCTTTTATTTCCACAATTGCATCTACGGAACGGTCTACCAGGACGTGCAGCGCCGGATTCCCGTGCCTTGGGAAAAACTCACCGGTTTGGAGCGGAAAACGCGATTGGTCGTTATCGGCGATGCCAACATGGCCCCGGCGGAACTCATGGCATCCTACGGATCGCTCGACATCGGCACCTCGGTTCGGAAGCCGGGATGGGAATGGCTGAAGGAACTCCGCGATGCCTTTCCCGTGAGCGTCTGGCTCAATCCCATACCCAGGGAAAACTGGTGCTATGAAAGTTCCACCATCGCCCGGGTCGGGGAACTCTTCCACATGGAAGACCTGA
The DNA here is from genome assembly GCF_005377625.1 of Desulfoglaeba alkanexedens ALDC. Lineage (GTDB taxonomy): Bacteria > Desulfobacterota > Syntrophobacteria > Syntrophobacterales > DSM-9756 > Desulfoglaeba > Desulfoglaeba alkanexedens. Next base: position 2,012,848 of record NZ_CP040098.1, read on the forward strand.
CGCTCCTGGGAATCCGAAACGCCGTGGAATACCTGAACGTTCAGGGAAAGACGGTCGATCACGAGGGATGATGCGTGGTCCGGGAAGGGGCCGGTTCCGAAGGCGGGAGCGGGAGGCCGCGCGGCCGGAGGCAAGCCTCCGAGCCGCTTCGGGACGGTCCGCTCGCTCCGTGGTGCCGGCGGGGGGCACCTGAAAGGATTCATGGCCTACATCGATCAGGAAGTGCGGCGCCTGGTGGGAAAGGCCGTTCACCGCTACGGACTCATCCAGGACGGCGACCGGATCGCCGTGGCGGTCTCCGGGGGAAAGGACAGCCTGCTGCTGCTCCGGCTCCTTCGCGAACGGCTTCGGCGCGTTCCCATCCATTACGACCTGATTGCAATCCACGTGGACCTGGGCTTCGACCTGGAACCCGCGGATCGATTGCAACGTTTCTTTCAGGAGGAAGGCTTCGATCATCGGATCCTGCGGACAGACTACGGCCTCCGGGCCCACTCGCCCGAAAACCGGGAAAACCCTTGTTTTCTTTGCGCCCGGCTGAGGCGGGCGGCCCTTTTCAGAACGGCCCGCGAACTCAAATGCGCCACTCTGGCGTTGGGGCACAATCAGGACGATTTCATCGAAACCTTTTTCATGAACATCTGCTACAGCGCTCAGACGGCCGGCATGGTTCCCCGCCAGCCCTTTTTCGGAGGCCGGTTGACCGTCATCCGCCCGCTGGCCCTGGTGGATTCGGAAAAGGCGGGAAGACTTGCCCGGCGGCTGGGGCTTCCGCGGATCGAAAACCCCTGTCCCACCGCGAAGAACAGCCGAAGGAGCGAAATCCGGAAGCTGCTCCAATCCCTCTACCGGCAGAACAGAAAGGTCCGGGGAAACATCTTCCATGCCATGAGCCACGTGAACCAGGAGTATCTGCCGCCGCCGCTCAAAGGCTGACCGCCACCGACCCCGATGGATCTTTGGTCCCGCTTTTCGAAGGTTCGGCCGCGCCGCTTCGGACGGCGGGTGGGACAGGAGAGAAGGCATGGCGATTCCGAAGAAGGCGCTGTACCTCATCGACGCCAGTTCATACATGTACCGGGCGTTTTACGCCCTGGGACGTCTTACCGGTCCTGACGGGAAGCCCACCCAGGCGATCTACGGGTTCGCCCAGATGCTTCTCAAGGTTCTGCGCGAAAAGAAGCCGGAGCTGATCTGCGTGGTCTTCGACGCCCCCGGCCCCAACTTCCGCCACGAGCTGTATGCGTCCTACAAGGCCACCCGCCAGAAGATGCCCGAAGACTTGGCCGAACAGGTTCCCTTGATCAAGAAACTGGTGGCGCTCCATGGCCTGCCGCAGGCGGAACTGGAAGGGTTTGAAGCCGACGACATCATCGCGACCCTCGCCGGGCGGGCCTCCAAAGAGGACATCCCGGTGGTCGTCGTTTCCGCCGACAAGGATCTGCATCAACTGGTGGCCGACGGCCGCATCCTCCAGTGGGACCCGCAAAAGGACGAAATCTTCACCGAAAAAGAAGTGGCGGCACGGCTGGGGGTGAAGCCCTCCCAGGTAGCGGACCTTCTGGCTCTCATGGGCGACAGTTCCGACAACGTGCCGGGCGTGCCCGGCGTGGGGGAAAAGACCGCGCGGGACCTTCTGGCACGGTTTCCCACCCTGGAGGCCGTCTACGAACACCTGGACGACGTGAAAAGCTCGGCGGTGCGGAAGAAGCTCGAAAACCACCGGGACCTGGCGTTCCTCTCCCGTGACCTGGTGGCGATTCGAGATGACGTGCCTTTGAATCTGGCACCCTCGGACTGCCGGCCGGGAGAACCCCGTTACCGGGATCTGCTGCGCCTTTACGAAGGACTGGGGTTTCGGAGCCTGGTGAAGAGCCTGCGGGAAGATCTGGAGTCCATGGGTCGGGAAGTGCCGCTCAGGAAAGATGCCTCGGAACGAACGGTCGCCGTGGTTCGAGACCTTTCAGAGTTGGAACGGGTGGTGCGGGAGATTCAAGGCCGGGAGCTTTTTTCTTTGGACCTGGAAACCACCTCGCAGGACGCTATGCGAGCGGAAATCGTGGGCATCGCGTTGAGTTGGGAAGACCACCGGGCGGTTTACATCCCTGTCGGGCACCGGGGCGAGGGAAGCGAAGGGCAGCTGGATGCGTCGCTTGTTCTGAAGACCCTTGCGCCGCTCCTGACACAGGATCGGCCGGGCAAGGCGGGCCAGAACATCAAGTATGAATGGGTGGTTCTCCAGCGGGCCGGGATCGATCTTCGCGGGATCGCCTTCGACACCATGGTGGCCAGCTATCTGCTCGACCCGGGCCATCCTTCGCACAAGTTGGAACGCATTGCTGCGGAGTACCTGGGCGAGTCCATCCCCTCCTATGCCGACGTGGCGGGGAAGGGAAAGAGCCAGGTGAATTTTTCGCAGGTTCCGGTGGAAAAGGCCGCAGCCTACGCATGCAGCGATGCGGAAACCACCTGGCGGCTGGTTTCCGTCCTGGAGGCGAAGCTCGAGGAAGAAAAGCTCAAGGAACTTTTCGTCTCGTTGGAAATGCCCCTGGTCCGGGTGCTGGGCGCCATGGAACTCCGGGGCATCCGGGTGGACGCCCGCAAGCTGGAAGACATCTCCAGGGATTTGGAAACAAAGATCGAGGCGGTGGCCGCGGTCATCTACGATATGGCCGGCCGGGAGTTCAACATCCAGTCGCCCAAGCAACTGGCGGAGGTTCTTTTCGACAAGTTGTGCCTCAGGGTCGTCAAGCGCACCAAGACGGGCCCGTCCACAGACATGGAGGTGCTGGAAGAACTGGCGGCGGAACATCCCATCGCCGAACACGTGCTCACCTACCGGACCCTGGCAAAGCTCAAGGGCACCTACGTGGATGCTCTGCCGAAACTCATTCACCCGGAAACGGGCCGGATTCATACAAGCTACAACCAGGCGGTGACCGCCACCGGACGCCTCAGCAGCTCCGATCCCAACCTCCAGAACATTCCGGTGCGCGGTGAAGAGGGCCGGCGGATCCGGGAGGCCTTCGTGGCCGAACCGGGTCACGTGCTGCTGGCGGCGGATTATTCCCAGATCGAACTGCGGCTGCTGGCCCATTACAGCGGAGACGAACACCTGGTGGCGGCCTTTCGAGAGGGAGCCGATATCCACCGGCGCACCGCAGCCGAAATCTTCGGTGTGCCCTATCACGAAGTGACTTCCGAAATGCGCCGTCATGCGAAGACCATCAATTTCGGAATCATCTACGGCATGAGCCCTTACGGTCTGGCCCGGCAGCTTCGGATCGGGACCACGGCGGCCAAGGCCGCCATCGACCGCTATTTCGAACGCTACAGCGGCGTGAAAGCGTTTATCGAACGAACGATCGAACACACCCGGAAGCTCGGGTATGCGGAAACGCTTCTGGGCCGAAGGCGGAAAATTCCCGAACTGCAGAGCCGCAACCGGACAGTGCGTCAGCAGGGGGAGCGCTTGGCGGTCAACACCCCCCTCCAGGGAACCGCGGCGGATCTCATAAAGAAGGCCATGATCGACATCGATCGTGTGCTGGCGGAAGAGGGTCTGAAGACGGCCATGCTGCTCCAAGTCCACGATGAACTGGTTTTCGAAGTGCCGGAGGAGGAACTGGAGACCGCCCGCAAGCTGGTTCAGGAAAAGATGGAAAAGGTCATCACGCTCAAGGTTCCCCTCACGGTGGACCTGGGCTGGGGACCCGATTGGTCCCGGGCCCACGGATAACCAAAGTTTCACCCCGACACAAATCGGATTTCAACCGGAACGGAATCCCAAGTTCTTCTTTTTTCAACATGCGAACGTTCGATTCCTATCTTCCCCTTCCATTCTGCGCGAATCCTCTCGACCATCGACCGTTCGAATCCAGCGGCGTTGCTCCTGCCCGGGAGCCGGTGTCATAAGAACCGGATGTTCTCGTCCGCTTCTCTGAATCTCACCGCAAATGCCGTAGAAACAACGTCGCGCGATCATGGCACGATCTGTGCCTTCCTGCTTCCGAAGTCCGGCAACACACAGCAGTCAAGGAGATCCGGGATGAGGTGCGAGGGGGGTGATACGCAGGTCACCATCGTGGGAATCGTGACGCCTTGCGAGTGGGACGGTGAGGATCGGATTCGTTCATTTGCGGTTCACAGCTGGGACGAGCAACAAGTCATTATCGAGAACCGGGGCCGCGGCAGGCAACTGGAGCGGGTGCTTCGAAGAAAGGTCCGCGTGACGGGGCGGGTGACCACGTCGGAGGAAGGCAGAAAGACGATGGTGTTGGACCGCTTCGAAACGCTGGCGGACGATGATTCATGACAGGTCGGTTTGTTGGAAGGAAATCCATTGGAGCGCATGAAAGGAGGGGGATGAAGATGAAGGGGCGATGGGTTCGAGCCGTCTTTGTGACGCTGGTGTTCACGTTCATGGGGGTCATGCTGAACGGCCTTCCAGGGTCGGCGGAAGAAGGGGAAGTCGTGACGGTTCAGGGAGTGGTGCTGATTTTCGATGACGAGGTGGTGCTCCAGACCACCGACGGCGAGTACCTGGTGGAAGGGATCAACCTGATTCACCATGCGGGCAAGACGGTCAAGGTGACGGGAACCCTGGAGGAAGAGGAAGGGGACCGGATCATCAAGGCGACGCGCTTCGAACGGGTGCCGTGAGGCGTAAGGACCGGCAGCTGGGAACAGGAGCGTTGGATAACGGTACGCTTTCTGATTGAGATCGCCGACCCGGCGGATTCTCGACGAGGAGAACGATGAAATGGAAGTAAGGGCGACCTTTATCGATTCGGCTTTTACCGAACAAGGATGTGAACCCGCTGAGGCCGGGGAACCTCCGAGCGAACCTCCGGGCGTAGTGCCCCTTCCCACCGCGCGGTCGGTGCAACAGTCCGAACGTCCTCGCCGGCCGCAGCCCATCCGTTTTATCGCGAGCAACCGTTCGAAAGAATTTATAAAACGCTGGTTTCCGGGGGTGAGCGTCACCCAGTGGAACGATTGGCGCTGGCAGGTCCGGAACCGAGTGCTCGGACGGCACCAGCTGGCCCGAGTGTTGGACCTTTCGGCCGAGGAGGAGGGGGCCTTTTCGGCGTTGGAGGGGAACCTCCCGGTATCGGTGACGCCTTACTACTTGAGTCTTCTCGCGCCGGACGACCCCAGGGACGCGCTCAGGCGGACGGTGATCCCGACGACCGGCGAATTCATTTCGTCGCGGGGGGAGGCAGACGATCCCTTGGGCGAGGACGCCCATTCTCCGGTCGAAGGACTGGTGCACCGCTACCCGGACCGGGTGCTGTTCCTGGTGACCGGTTTCTGTTCCACCTACTGCCGTTACTGTACCCGGTCGCGCATGGTGGGACGCCAGGGAACGCACTCTTTCGGCAAGCGGCAGTGGGAACGGGCGATCGCTTACATCGAGGCCACGCCGGCCGTTCGGGATGTCCTCATTTCGGGCGGCGATCCATTGACTCTCGGGGATGAGGCTCTCGAATGGCTGATCTCGAGGCTTCGCCGTATTCCGCATGTGGAATTCATCCGGATCGGGACCAAGGTGCCGGTGGTGCTTCCCCAGCGCATCACGACGGCACTTGCGCGGATGCTGAAGCGCTATCACCCGCTTTTCATGAGTATCCATTTCACGCATCCGTCGGAGATCACCCCCGAATCGACGCTCGCCTGCACGAGGCTCGCGGACTCCGGCATTCCGCTGGGAAGCCAGACGGTGCTTCTAAGCGGGATCAACGACGACGTGGCCACCATGAAGGCCCTTGTTCACGGGCTTCTTCGGATCCGCGTGCGCCCGTACTACCTGTATCAGTGCGACCCGATTTCGGGATCTTCCCACTTCCGGACCTCGGTGGCCAAGGGGCTGGAGATTATCCAGGGGCTTCGGGGCCATACCACCGGCTACGCAGTGCCGACCTACGTGATTGACGCCCCGGGAGGCGGCGGGAAGATCCCTCTCCTTCCGCAAACCGTGATCGGTTGGGAAAACGGTGATCTTCTCATCCGGAACTACGAGGGTCGGACGTTCCGGTATCCCGATCCGTCCCCGGAGACCGTGGACTGGGCCGCCGGTTTATCTGTCGTGAGGGAAGGGGACGGCGCCCGATGAAGATCGGACTCACTTACGACCTGAGAAGCGCCTACCTGGCCGAAGGCTATTCGGAGCTGGAAACGGCGGAATTCGACCGGGACGACACAGTGGAAGCCATCGAGGCGGCGATCCGGTCGTGGGGGCATGAGACGGACCGCGTTGGGAAAATTTCGAGCCTGGTGCGCCGCTTGGCGGCTGGCGACCGGTGGGACCTGGTGTTCAACATTGCGGAAGGCTTTCGCGGAATCGGCCGGGAAGCCCAGGTGCCGGCGCTTCTTGATGCTTACGGGATCCCCTACACCTTTTCGGATCCCCTGGTGCTGGCGCTCACCCTCCACAAGGCCATGACCAAGCGGGTGGTCCGAGACCTGGGAATACCCACTGCGCCTTTCGCGCTGGTGCGGGACGAAGCGGACGTGGAAGCGGTGGCCCTCGATTTTCCGCTTTTCGCAAAGCCGGTGGCCGAAGGGACGGGAAAGGGAGTGACCGCCGCTTCGAAGATCGGCGACCGCGGCCAACTCCGAGTCGTCTGCCGCGACCTGCTCCAGACCTACCGGCAGCCGGTCCTGGTGGAAGCCTTTCTTCCGGGCCGGGAATTCACGGTGGGGATCGCGGGGACCGGGCCCAGCGCCCGCGTACTCGGGGTCATGGAAGTGGTGCTCCTGGAAAACGCCGACCGGGACGTCTACACCTACGGCAACAAGGAATGGTGCGAAGACCGGGTGTTGTACCGGCTGGCCGGCGATCCGGAAGCACTGGCTGCAGGCGAAACGGCCCTCAACGCCTGGAGGGGACTGGAATGCCGGGACGCCGGGCGGGTGGACGTTCGTTCCGATGCAGGCGGCGTCCCCAACTTCATGGAAGTGAATCCGCTGGCGGGACTGCACCCCGAGCATTCGGACCTTCCCATCCTGTGCAAGCTGGCGGGAATAACCTTTCGCGATCTCATCGGCCTGATCCTCGATTCGGCCATGGAGCGCGCGGGCGCCGGCCCGTATTTCCCGGGGCGGGTGCATTTTCCGGACGCGGTCTTCGGCGGCCCCGGCGGATGGTCCTCCGAAGCAGGGACGCCATGAAACGCATTGTGGTGCTCCATTCCGAGGTGATCGACCCGAGCCGCCCCGACGAAGAAGATGTCCTGGTGCAGGCCCGAAGCGTTTCCGAAGCTTTGGCGGTCCTGGGTTTCGAACCGGTGCGGCTTCCCTTTTCGCTGAATATGGACGCGGCCGCGCGGAATCTGCGGGACCTTTCGCCGTGCCTGGTCTTCAATTTGGTGGAAACGGTCGGCGGCCTGGGGCGCTTGATCCATCTCGCTCCCGCGCTCCTGGACGCCCTGGGGATTCCGTATTCGGGATCCTCGACGGAAGCCCTTTTCGCCACGTCCAATAAGCTCCTCGCCAAGCGCTGGATGAACGGAGCCCGGCTGCCCACGCCTTCGGCTTGCACCTTGGAGGATCTTCGGCGCGGGATGATCCCCGAGCCGGGTCCATACATCGTGAAGTCGGTTTGGGAACACGCGTCGGCGGGATTGTTCGACGATGCCGTCGTGAGCGTGGATTCTCCGGAGAAGCTCGTGCGCGTGATGGAAGAACGGCGGGAACGGCTGGGCGGCGATGTGTTCGCCGAACGGTTCATAGACGGGCGGGAATTCAACCTGTCGCTCCTTGGCGGTGCGGGGCGTGAGGCGGTTCTTCCTCCAGCGGAAATCCGATTCGACGCCTTCCCTCCGGGGAAGCCCAGGATCGTGGATTTCCGGGCCAAGTGGGAGGCGGGGTCCTTCGAGTACCATCACACGCCGCGCCGCTTCGATTTCTCTGAAGAAGACCATCGGCTTCTGGAAGAAATGAAGGCCTTGGCGAAAGCCTGCTGGCGTCTCTTCGGCGTTTCCGGCTACGCCCGGGTGGATTTCCGGGTGGACTCTTCCGGAAATCCGTGGATACTCGAGGTCAACGCCAATCCGTGCATCGCTCCCGACAGCGGGTTCGTGGCGGCCGCCGAACGGGCGGGCCTCACCATGGAATCCGTGGTCGCCTGGATTCTCCAGGACATGGATCGCCCGCCGGACGCGAATCCGCCGGGGCGGCGCAAGATGACCCCGTGTTTTGCATTCGACGCGGCGGCGGAGCGCGGTCTGAAAATGAGAAGCGATGTGTTGCCCGAAGATATCCAGGCGGTGCGGGATCTCATCGGGGCGTCCGGTTTTTTTTCGGCCGAAGAAGTCGAAGTGGCGGCGGAACTGGTGGAAGAGCGGCTGCGGCGGGGCTCGGCCAGCGGCTACCATTTCTTGTTCCTCGAAGACGCCGGGAGACTCCTGGGCTATGCCTGCTTCGGCCCCGTGGCAGGGACCCGGGGAAGCTTCGACCTCTACTGGATCGCCGTTCAGCCGGATCTTCGGAGGGGCGGCATCGGCAGGCATCTTCTTTCGCGGGTCGAAGAAAGCGTTCAAGCTTTGGGCGGCCGCCGCCTCTACATCGAAACGTCGTCCCGTTCCCTCTACGAACCCACCCGTGCCTTCTACCACCGCTGTGGCTATGCGCGCGCCGCCCTACTCCAAGATTTCTACGCGTCGGGCGATCACAAGGTCATCTTCGTGAAGGTCTTCCCACCCGCCTGACCGTCCTTTCCGCGGCGTTTCATAGTTTTCTCACACCGGCCGCAATCTCTTTTTTTCGCGGGTCGGATGGAGTATGGTCCGTCCCCGTATGGGGTCCCGCCGTCGATGCCGCACCGGGCATGGGGATCGCGCCCCGTCCGCCCGCCGGCCCGTTCAAACGTGCAAGGACGAGGGGTCATTAAGAAAAGCAACATGGAAGCTTCAATCTTGATGGAAAAGGCCCACGGCCTCAAACCTCCTGCTTCGTGGCGTACGATCCTTTACAACTGCGGGCTCATCGTAGCCGGAAGTCTGATCTCCGTAACGGGCATGAACGCGGTGCTGATCCCGCAGGGACTCCTGAGCGGCGGGGTGGTGGGAATCGCCATCATCATCCATTACCTGGCGCCGGCGGTGAGCGTCGGGCTCATGTATTTTCTCTTGAACCTGCCGCTCATGCTGGTCGGATGGTTCCAGATCAGCCGGAGGTTCATGTACTACACGATCCTCGGTATGGTGACGTTCTCCCTTGCGGCCTCATGGGTTCGGGTCCCGGCGGTGCACATCAGGGACCCAATCCTCGGAGCCCTCCTGGCCGGCATCATCTGCGGTGTCGGTGGCGGGATCATCCTGCGGTCACTCGGCTCGGCCGGCGGCCTCGATATCCTCGCCATCTATTTCAATAAGCGCTTCGGGCTTCGCGTCGGAATGGTCATCACGGCGGCGAATGCGGCCATCCTTCTGGCCGGGGCCTATTTCTTCAACCTGGAAAAGGTCCTCTATTCCGTCATCTACGTTTACGCCAGCAGCCGTATCATCGACAACGTGCTTTCCGGGTTCAACCGCCGGAAGGTGCTCATCATCATCTCCTCGCGCCCGCGGGATATCGCCGATCACATCCTTCACACGCTCCACCGCGGCGTGACGTTTCTCAAGGGCGAAGGAGCGTTCAGCGGGGCCGAAAAGGACGTTATCTTTACGGTCACGACGCTTACTGAACTGCCGAAGGTAAAGGACATTATCTTTGAAATCGACCCCGAGGCCTTCGTCGTGGTCAACGACACCCTGGAGGTGCTCGGCAAGCGCCACGGAAAACGGCGGATTTACTGACGTGAATCGTCTTTTTTCTTGTTCCCAAGCTCCAGCTTGGGAACACAACTGCGCAGAAGCTCCAGCTTCGATCCCCATGGGGCCTTCCACAGCCAGAGGTTGACAACGAGGGGAATTCTATTTCCCCTCCCCTTGTGGGAGGGGATTAAGGGGAGGGAGCGAGGGCGATTTTCCACCTTGTTCTCAAGCTCCAGCTTGGGAACGACGGGAAAGATCCTGGGTTATGTTCACCCACGGAAGACAGCTGCATAGTGGCCACTTAACTATGTGGAGCTGTACTCAGTTTCGGGAGTTTCGGTAGTCTTCCTTGTGGAGATGGTAGCGTTTCATGAGCTTGTGGAGCTGGCGGGTGGTGATGCCCGCGGCCTTGGCCGTCAGGTTGATCCGCCCGCCGTGAATTTTGAGCACCTCCGAAAGGTAGAGCATTTCCGCCTGTTCCATGGCCCGGCGGCGCACTTCTGAAAGCTTGAGGGACGTATCGGCGGCGGCGAGGGGTTCGCAGCGGACGGATCCCATGATTTCCACGGGAAAGCTGGCCGGGCTGAGTACCGGGGACGTCTCCAGGATGTAGGCGCGTTCCATTACGTTTTCCAGTTCGCGGATGTTTCCCGGCCAAGGGTAGTTGGAAAAGGCTTCAAGCACGTGAGGATGAACTTCCGAGATGTTTTTCAAGTGGTAGCGGTTGAGGTTCTTGAGAAAAACGGACACTAGGATGGGAATGTCCTCGATCCTGTCTCGAAGTGGGGGGACGTGGATGGGGAAGACGTTCAGCCGGTAGTAGAGGTCTCTTCGGAACTGCCCGGAATCGGCCATTTCCTTGAGAATCACGTTGGTGGCGGCCACGACCCGGACATCGGTGGTGATGGTGGTTTCGCCGCCGACGCGCTGGAAGGTGCTTTCCTGCAGCACTTGGAGCAGCTTGATCTGGACCGAGGCCGAGATCGTCCCGATTTCGTCCAGGAAGATGGTTCCTCCATGGGCGATTTCGAATTTTCCGAGCTTCTTTCGGATGGCGCCGGTGAAGGCGCCCTTTTCGTGGCCGAAGAGCTCGCTTTCGACCAGTCCTTCCGGAATGGCGCCGCAATGCACGCTGATAAAGGGCTTGGCGGCGCGGTTGCTCTGCTTGTGGATCAGCTTGGCCAGGAGGTTCTTTCCGGTCCCTGTTTCACCGAGTAGCAGGATCGTCGCGCGGGTGGGAGCGACCGCCTTGATCTGATCGTAGACCTTTCCCATGATAGGGCTTTCGGTTCGGACGATCTCCTGCACATCGGTCCGCCAGAAGGAGTTCCGCAGGTATTCCAGCTCGCTCTGGGTTCGGATGGCCGTATGGGCCCGTTCCAGCACGTATTTGAATTCGTCCGCCTTGAAGGGGTAGGAAAGAAAAGTGCAGGCGCCGGCCTTGACCGCGTCCACTGCGTCCCGAACCCGGTCCGGGGGTGACAGGATCACGATCTGGACCGCCGGGAAAAGCTCCAGGAAAGGCTTGAACTGGTTCTTGTACTCATCGAGGTCTTGCCGGTCGGAAGTCACGCCAAGCAGATCCAGGTCCAGAAAGAGCAGTTCGTGGCGTTTCTTTCGGAAGACCTCCAGCCCGGAGTCCTTGTCGGATGTCCAGTCGATCCGGTAATCCTTGTCCAGAAACGAACGGATGGACCGATGAATTTCAGAGACGGGGGTCGTGACAAGCACGTTTTTCATTCCGGAAAAGCCTTTTTCCTGGATGAGCCTTCTGCTAGACGAAGAATCAATCCGAGTCGATCGGCGGCTCCCACGGGTTGGAAGCGGTTTCGGTCGCCGTCAATCCCCTCAATCGTATTTCGGTACGGATCTTTTAGAACCACATCCAGGGTGACCCTCTGAGGTAGATCCAGATGGCCTTGAAGCTACAAGCGCATCAGCTCCGTTTCCCCTCGTTCCCAAGCTCCAGCTTGGGAACGCCCTGCCCGGGAAGCTCCAGCTTCCCTCATGTTACAGCTGAAACTCGCTGTCTTTCTAGGGAGTTTGCCAGGATCTCGAAGTGGTCTTCCCCCTCGTTCCCCAGTTCTGGCTTGGGAACGGCCTCACCGAAGCTGGAGCTTCTGCACAGTTGTGTTCCCAAGCTGGAGCTTGGGAACAAGAAGAGCGGTTTCGGTCGCCGTCAATCCCCTCAATCGTATTTCGGTGTGTTTCGGAAAGAAACCCTCCGGGCCGGAAAGAGGGCCGAAAACGCCTCGCCTATATGATCGGTTTGAAGAAAGCTTTCAATAGTATTTTTTGGTTTGCCGCCCGCGGTTTTCGGAGTATCCCAAAGGGGGCCGACGTGAAGGAAGGGAGGAGCGGATGCGTCGTTGGGCAGGGATAGGAGCTGAAGGGATCGAGTTCGCCTTCCCGAGCCAGACGCTCTATCTCGCCAACGACGATCGGCGGCAGCTGAAACTGCAGAGGCTCAAGGGCGAATCGGCATGAGAAACCACACGCAGGGGAAACCGATGGCCGTCACATCCGCCCGCCGCCATTCCGAGAAACTGGGAATGCCGCCGGGATCCCTCATTTTTGTCGGCGAACAGCGAAGAGACCGGGTCGCCATCACGCTGGCCGATTTCGGTTCGGGACACTTGGAACAGGCGGCCGTGGACCTCCCGGAGGCTTGCCTCGAATATCGGCGGCGTCCTTCCATCACGTGGGTCGACGTGAGCGGCCTCCACGAACCCGACAAGGTGGAGCGGCTCGGAAAATGTTTCGATATCCATCCTCTCATCATGGAAGACATCCTGAACACCACCCAGCGGCCGAAGATCGAACTTTTTGAAAACATGGTCTTTGCGGTGCTCAAGGCCTTCTGGCTGGACGAGGCCCGGCAAGTCATCGCCGTGGAACACGTCAGCCTGATCCTGGGCGAGAGGTTCGTGCTGTCCTTTCAGGAAGGCGGAAAAGATGTGTTTGCACCAGTTCGGGAGCGGCTGCAAAATCCGCGGGGGCGCATCCGGACCATGGGTGAGGACTATCTTTTCTACACGCTCATGGATACCATCGTCGATCACTGTTTCGGGGTGCTGGAAGAGATGGGAGAACGGATCGAAGAACTGGAAGAGGCGCTGCTGGAGAGCCTGGACCAGGAGGTGCTTTCTGAAATTCACCGGCTGAAACGGGAAACGCTTTTTCTCAGGAAGTCGCTCTGGCCTCTGCGGGAAGTGGTCGGGCGCATGGACCGAGGTGAATCCCGCCTCTTCCAGGAAGCGACGCGGCCCTACATCCGGGACCTTTACGACCACACCCTCCAGGTGGTGGACACCCTGGAAAATTACCGGGAAATGTCTTCAGCCCTTCTGGAAGTATATCTTACCAGCGTGAGCAATAGAACGAACGAGGTCATGAAAGTCCTCACCGTTATCGCGACCCTCTTCATTCCCATCACTTTCCTTGCGGGGGTGTACGGGATGAACTTTGACTACATGCCCGAACTGAAGTGGCGCTGGGGATACCCTGCCGTCTGGGTGGTCATGATCGCCATGGGTGCCGGCATGCTCGGGTACTTCAAGTCCAGGAAATGGTTGTAAATGGCTGTGGTCGTACAAGAAGGAGGCGCCGTGCCGAAGGGTCGAAGCGGTATCGTGGAAGATGTCGGGCGATGGGAACGCCTGCGGGGCCGGCCGAAAAAAAGGTTTAAGCGGTGGCTTTCGAAAGTCCTTTTTCTCTTGTGGGTGCTTGCCGTGGTCCTGTCGCCCGTCCGGGGAGCCGCCCAACCCGGCAACGAACCGGCTGAAAACCAGGCTCCGTATCAGGAACTGGCCTCGTCGCTGGAACAGGCCTACGAAGCGGAACAGAAAGAACTCGCCGCCCTGAAGGACAGCCTCGGAGAGCTCCAGCGCCAGGAGAAGGCCCTTTCCACGGAGTTGAGCGCCTACAAGATCCAGCTTTCCGCCTACGGCAACCTGTTGGCCTTCCCGGGGGCATCGCTCGAGGACCTGCAGAAGGCCCTGGCGGCCCAGCGCTCCGCATCGGAGGCCATCGGATCGAGGGTCGAAGAGCTCGCGGGGAAACGGAACGCCGTCCAGGATGCGCTCAAACGGACGGCCGAACAGGTCAACTTCAACAAAGAGCAGCTCGGCCAACTCCGAGCCAGAGATGCCGGCGACTCCCAGGTGGCTGCACTCATGGAGCGGTTCCAGCAGTTCACCAAGCTGATCGCCGCCAAGCAGAAGATCCTTGACGAGATGGACGAGCGTTACGTGAAGCTCCTGGAGCAATGGACGGAGACCAAGCATGAGTTCGCCGAGCTTTCAAGAAAACTGGAACTTCGTCTGGAGGAACGAAGAAAGGAAGATCTCTTTCAGCGGAAAGTGAACGCCCTGTCCGTGATGAGCTGGGAACGGATGATCTGGGAGGCCGACCGGCTGGCGGAGCTGGCGGCGCGGCTGACCACACCTTCTCTCTGGGGCGAGCGGGTGCGGATGTTCTGGAGGACGGGCGGCTTCCTTCTGGTCACCAGCGTCGTGCTTTTCGCCGTGATCCAGGTGATGCTCCTGAAGTTCCAGCGCTTCTGTGCTGCGCTCACCGACCGTCCGTTTCATCGGCAACACCCCTGGCAAGGTTTCGCGCTTCGGTTGTTCACCCAATCCGTTCCGCTCCTCGGCGCCACCCTCTTTGTTTACCTCTATGCGCAGCTGCAAGACGTGGCCAGCGCCGTCACAGAAATCCGGTTGGGCATCACTGTACTCATCATAGTTCTGATGGCCCGCTGGTGTTTGGATTTTCTCCGGTTGTGGAACGAAGACGGCCGTCCGCCCATTCCAGAGCAGATCCTGCGGCCTCTGAGGCGGATGATCCGGATCGGCAGAGACTTCGCCGTATTCCATGTGCTCCTTGCGGAAGCGCTGGGGGCGGGCAGCGTGCTGCTGGTGCTGAGTCGGGTGATCTTTGAGTCGGCCTTTCTGGTCTGGAGTCTCTCCTTTTGGCGTGGGTTCCGAAGGGAACTGGCTTCGAAGGACGCTCTGCGCAACCCATGGGTCTCCCGCGGGCTCCAGTGGCTTTCCTGGTGGGGTTACGGCGTCGCCGGGGGCGGCCTGCTGCTGGAACTGGCGGGCTACGGTTCCCTGGCCGTTCATTGGTATGTCTCCTGGGCGCGGACCCTGGTGGTGGGGCTCTGGGCCGCAATCGCCTTTTTGGTGCTGCGTGAATGGGATGATATCGTGCAGCGGGGATCGGCGTTCGCCCCCGCCGCTTCCACGGAATCCATGTATCCGATCCGCTGGTTTTCGATCCGCATCGGCTGGCTGGCCTGGATCGGGGCGGTCATCGTCTGTTTCCTCGTGGCCTGGGGCGCTCGGAAAGCCGTCGTTGTCGGGTTTTTCAGGTTCCTCAATCACCCGATTCCCATCGGGGGACTTGAGTTCAGGCCGGTGGGCGTGGTGTATGCCGCGGTGATCCTGTTCATGACTCATGCGGCGGTCCGGCTTTGGAGCCACCTCCTTCGGCAAAAGGTGCTGGCGCGCAGCGGCCTGGAATTGGGCCTCCGTGAGTCCATCACCACCATCAGCGCCTACGTGGTGTGGGCTCTGGGAATTCTCGCATCCCTGAACGCCCTGGGGTTCAGTTCGACTTCGCTGGCCGTGGCCTTCGGGGCCCTGGGGATCGGACTCGGCTTCGGCCTGCAGAACATCTTCAACAACTTCATAAGCGGCCTCATCCTTCTCTTCGAACGGCCCATCCAGGTGGGTGACGCCCTGGAGATCAACGGAACGTGGGGCGAAGTGGTGAAGATCAACGTGAGGTCAACCGTGGTTCAAACCTGGGACAACGCCTCGCTCATCATCCCCAACTCGGAATTCGTGACGACCCAGGTGACCAACTGGAGCTTCAAGGATACGCGATTGCGCCGCAGTATCGATGTCGGCGTGGCTTATGCTTCGGACGTGGAGCGGGTTCGCGAAACCCTTCTGGAGGCCGCCCGCAGCCACCCGCTGGTGCTCCATTACCCGGAACCGAGCGTCCTTTTTCTCGATTTCGGAGACAGCGCCCTGCTGTTTCGCCTACGGGTGTGGACCACGGTGAAAGATTGCCTCACAGTGGAAACGGACCTTCGTTTCGAGATCACGCGACTGTTCCGCGAACGCGGCATTGAAATTCCCTTCCCTCAGCATGACCTCCACCTCCGGTCCGTGGCCGATGGAATCGGGGCTTTCAAGGAAAAGGCGTAAGAGGCTGTCTAGGTACAGATCCACATAATGAAGTGGCCACTATGCAGCAGTCTTCAGTGGGTGAACATAAGCCATGATCTTTCCCCTTGTTCCCAAGCCGGAGCTTGGGAACAAGGGGAAGGGGAAGGTGGAGCTTGGCAACAAGGTGGAATTCTATTTCCCCTCCCCTTGTGGGAGGGGATTAAGGGGAGGGGAATGTAACTGGTTGACATACGTTAACTTTCTCACCCTCACCCCAACCCTCTCCCATCAAGGGAGAGGGGGATTTTTCCCCCTCGTTCCCGAGTTCCGGCTTGGGACCGGTCTCATGGGAATCGAAGCTGGAGCTTCTACACAGTTGTGTTCCCAAGCTGGAGCTTGGGAACAAGGGGAAACCATCTGTAGGAGCGGCGCCCTCGCTGCGATGAACCAACGGTCCGAATCCTTGGGATCAGTCGTTCAGCGAAAGCAGGATGTCCGCGTAGAGTTCGGCCGCCAGGCAAACTCGGTGAAAGGAAACGGATTCGTCTGCGGTGTGCGCCTTTTCCAATTGGCCGGGCCCCAGCAGCATGGGCTTGATCCCCGCCGACCAGAGGAAGTTGGCGTCCGAATGACTTCGGAACGGTTCAGGTTGCCAGGGCAGGTCGTGCCGTTCGAACGCGGGCTTGAGCCGTTCCACCATGGTTCCACGTTCCGGGATTTCATAGCCTGAATGGATGGTGGTGAATCGCAGCGACAGTTCCAGGTTGGGGTTCTGCTCTTGGGCCTTCTGAACGATTTGTTCCAGTTCAAAGGCGATTTCCCCGATGGGGGCCGCCGGCGGTACGTGGATGTCCAGCCAGGCTTCGCACAATTCGGGGACCACGAACCCCCCGGAGGCGCTGCTCAGGTCCCGGATGTTGGTCACCACGTCCGGCCGGTCCGATTCCCAGTAGTGGCTGATGCGCAGAAGCAGGTGGAGCATGGCTTCCACCGGGTTGTGGTCGCGGCTGGCCAGCGAGGCGTGCATGCGTCTTCCTCGTGCGACCAGGTGCAGTTCCAGGTATCCGAAATGGCTGAGGGCCAGCCGGAGGTCGGTGGGTTCACCGATGAGCGCCCAGGGGAAATGGTAGTCTTTGACCAGGCGTTGGGCTCCGTCGCCTTCTTCTTCTTCGCCGACCACCAGGGCCAGGGCCGCCGCAGGCGGGAGCATGGACGCCTGGGCGGCCGCGATGTACGCTTCGATCATGGCGGCGCAGCCCCCCTTCATGTCTGCGGTACCCAGCCCGTAGATTTCATCTCCTTCTTCCCAGTACCCGTAGTCGTCCAGGTCGTGAGCGGGGACCGTGTCCAGGTGGCCGATGAAGGCGAGTTGAACGTCCGTTTCTTCGGGGACCAGCAGCAGGTTGTAGCGACGGTCGTCCACCGGTTGTTTCACGGCCTGGAGGCCCCACTGCCGGAAGTAACCGTACAGGTAATCCAGGATATCTTCTTCTTTGCCGGA
This sequence comes from Desulfoglaeba alkanexedens ALDC, assembly GCF_005377625.1. Lineage (GTDB taxonomy): Bacteria > Desulfobacterota > Syntrophobacteria > Syntrophobacterales > DSM-9756 > Desulfoglaeba > Desulfoglaeba alkanexedens. Next base: position 2,030,286 of record NZ_CP040098.1, read on the forward strand.
AGGGCTGTAAATGTCCACAAGTTGCTTAAACAGCCGCCGCAGTCGTTGCGTATCGATGGGGACGTGTTCAGAGACCATCAGGATTCCGGTTCCGAAGATGTGGAGGTTTCCGCGCGAGGCCGCCGCTTCTGGGCGGCCAGGTTGAGGCTCAGGTAGATGTGTTCCTTGGGGCTGCCGAAACCCATTTTTCGGAAGAAGTAGAGGGCTCCCAGGTTGTCGGCTTCCGAATCCACGAAAATGATCCGCACGCCCTCGTCCAACATGAGTTCCTTGAACTGGGCGAAAAGCTTTTCACCGATGCCGTACCCGTGCAGGTCGGGCCGGACGCCGAGCCACACCAGGTGGCCGTACTTCCATGCGGAGCGCGCCTTGGAAATGGTGGTGCCGAGGGCGAACCCGACGATGTCTTCGCCCGCTTCCGCCACCAGGCAGAATTCGGGATCACTCATGAAAAAGGAAACCACCTCGTATTCGTCCCAGGTGCGATACAGGTTGGGGACAACGTCCGCCTTGAAAAGCTGTTCGCCGAGGTGGAAAACGACGGCGAGATCGTCCAGTTCCATCTCGCGCACGGTCACGTGGACCCGTTTCTTCTTTCGATCGGATCTTTCGGATAGCCCGGTCATGGTTATCGAAATCGGTCCTTTGCGTGGAGTTGAAAAACGGTGGCGAAAACCTCTTTTCCCTACGGATATACAACAGTCGAAAGCGGGTCAAGCGGCTTTATTGTGCCGACGGGTTCCCGAACGCCGGGCGTCAGTAGTCCAGCTTCCAGTTGACGCCGATACCGGTGCCCGTATCCGCTCCGACTTCCGTTTCCACCGTGACGTTGGGGTGCACTTCCACTTCCACGGTCACCTTGCCCGATCCTTCGGCCAGACCCTGTTCGTAATCGACGTAAATCTCCTCGGTGAGGTACTTGCCGGCACCGACCTTCGTGCCTTCCATCCCTTCTTCGGAACCCCTCAAGCCCAACTGATCCAGCCCCAGCAGTCGCCCTGTTTTCCCGAGCAGGTTCTGGCCTCCCCCGGCACCGTACCCGGAGAGGGCCCTGGCGGCCTGTGCCAGCCTGAGGGCCTGAAGCGGGCTGATCTGAGCCGCACCGCGCTCGAAGAGCAGCCGAGCCAGGATTTCGTCCTGCGGGAGGGCCGGTTCGGAACTGAGCACCAGTTCCGGGGAGTGAATGTCGCCTCTGATGTTCAGAACAGCCGTCAGGTCCTTCTCCCGGGATTCAGCCCGAATGTCCAGAACGGGGGCGGGCGGGGAGGCGCCGAAAAACTGGAGAGAGCTTCTGGCCAACTTGAACTGTTTGTTCAGGAAGTTCAAAGTTCCCCGTGCCACCGAAAGTGTGCCCGTGACCGACGGTTGGTCGGCCGTGCCCCGAATCCTCAGGCGGCCTTCCCATTCGGATTCCAATCCCCAGCCCCGGACGTAAACCTGCCCGGGGAGGTTCAAGTCGAGATCCAGGGCCAGCCGGAAGGGGGACGGCGTTTCAGGGGGGGCTTCCGCGCCGGGTTCTTCTCCTGCGCCTCCGACTTCGATCACCTCCAGTTCCGCCACTTCCGGAGGCAGACGTTTCGGAAGGTAAATTTCTACGGGCCTTGCTTCCAGTGCGCCTCGGACCGCCATTTCCCGGGTGGTGCCTTCCAGCGAAAGCGTTCCATCGACCGCCGCCGTCACCTCTTCGCGCCGCACCAGCGTGGCTTGGCGAATGTCGGCTTCCAGTGCGAGCGGAAAGCTTCGGGATCGATCCAGTTGCAGGGAGCCTTCGGCGGTGACGGTTCCCGAGGCTCCGTCGGTGGCCCTAAAACTCGTGAGTTCCAAAAGCTCGTCCCTCGCGCGGACCTCCAGGGCCAGGTCCTTCAGGACGGTCCCGCTGGCGTAGTTTTCATAGAGTCCCTCGTCTACGCTCACGGCGCCTCGGACCGTAGGGTTTTCCATCGTTCCCGCCACCGAAAGATCCACGTCCATCCGCCCGCCGATCCGCTGGTCGTCCAGAGGAAGTATCCCGGCGAGTCGGCCGAGATCCAATCGAGCGGCCATCCGGCCGGAAAGGGGATCCCGGGGTGAGACCGTGAACATGAACGGTTCAAGGCGGAACTGCACGGGCAGCGCGGCGGTGACTTCCACCGGGTCGGGACTCAACCCCTTAAGGTTCGCCGTGAGTTCAAGCGACCCTCCTTCCAGGCGGGCGTGGGCGTCCAAGGTGCCGTCGGGAAGGGCGTTCCATTCGGGGCCGGGAATCCGAAGCCCTTCGGCGTGAAGATCCGCTCGGGCGTTCGGCCGTGACGGATTGCCGCTCACACGTATTTGCCCCGAGAGGGCCCCTACCATTTCAGGGCCGCCGAACAGGCGGAGAAGCTCGAGGTCCAGGTCCTCCCAGCGAAGGTCCAGCTGGGCCGAATCCCGGCGCCGGTCCAGCTGTCCTTCGATGGTACCCGAACCCAGGCGAAGGGCCAGGTCGCCTGCCAGCCGGCCCTGACCTCCAAGTCCGAGGCGGACCGGCGACAGCAGTTCGAAGCGGTGCCCGCCGAAGCGGCCGTCCAGGACATCAAGTGTCAGCGTCTTCTCCTCTTTGGCCAGCTGGAGCATTCCTTCCGTCCGCCATTGCAGTTCCTGGAGGATGCGCCCCTGGAAGCGGCCGTCGAAGGCCAATCGATTTCCGCGGCCTTCGGCGTTCACCGTCAGGCTGTCCGCCGTGTAATCCCCGGCTTTCAGCCCGGTCACGTGGAGGGTGCCCGTTCCTTGGGGGTGTCCCGTAACGTCGGAAAAGGTCGCCTCGAGGCGGATGGACCCTATCCGGTTCTCAAACGCCTCCAGGCCGCTTCCCCGGAAGGTGAGTTCCATGCCCTGCTTTCCGTTTTTCTCGTACAGCCTGGCCTGGAGCCTTCCACGGCCCTCAATCTGCTGCCCCACAATGCGGCCGAGCGGCCGAAGATCGCCGGAATCGGCCGAGACGTTTCCGCGGGTGATCCGGCGCTTCAGGTCGTGGGTCAGGTTTCCGTCGACCCGGGTTTCCGGGACTTCCAGCGTGAAGGACGAGAGTTCAACCGTATCGTCCTGAAAGGAAAAAGTGGAAGCGGCGTGGAGCGGTTCTCCGCCCCGTGCCGACCGCAGCGCCGCGGTTCCTCCAACCCGGCGGGAAAGCCCCGCGACGTCGAGCGAAATCTCGACGGTGTCCAGGACCACCCGGTCCACGGCGATCGTTTGCCCCGAAAGATCGACGACCGCCTGAAACGAGTCGAAACGACCGGAAACCTCCCCGTGTCCACGGAGGCTCCCGGCGAGTCTCGTTCCGACGGCGCCGGAAAAGCGTTCCAGGTCGGGAAGCTGGAGGTTCCAGGCGGCTTCAATAGATTTCGCGGACAAATCGATGGTTGCCCTAGCGTCCAGCCGTCCGGGCGGGCTCTCGACTTCCAGCCGGTCGACGATGAGCCTTCGGCCGGGCTGGAACCGCAGGGAGGATGAGAGAAGGAATTCGGAATCTTCCAGCGGCTGGAGCGGCGGGGCCAGGTCTTTTGGGAAAGCGCTTTGCAATTTCAGGACGCCTTCGGCGCTTCCTTCCTTAAGGTTGCCCTTGAGGGTCACGACGGACCGAGCGGTTCCGTTCAACGGCAGGTTCAGAAAGGCGCCCAGGGTGGACAGGTCGTCGATCCCGACCTGCGCTTCCAGGTCCGTGTCCCCGGAGTCGATGCCATGGCGCCCCGTCAGGGTGAGCCGGTGCACGCGGCCCAGAACTTCGAACCGTTCCACCACAAGCTGTTCCCGGGCAACGGATCCGGCCGCCTCCCAACGCCAGTCGGCTTCGGGAAGAGGCGAGCCGTCGGTTTTCGTGAGGTTCGAGACCCCGCCGGTTGCGGATACATCGACGGGGGAGAGCCCTGGCCCGACTGGCCCGCGGGGCGTTGCGTGAACCGTTGTGGTGAGCGAGTCGAAACGAACGCCTCCCAGTCGCCCGTTTTCCAGGCGGACGGCGGCTTCCCCTTGGGGAAGGTCGGTGGTTCCTTTTGCGCTTCCTGTCAGTTCAAAGGCTCCCGCCAGGGGAAGCCCGGCCGCGGTTTCGAGGAGCGCTAGATCCGGGGCCAGCAGCCGGAATTGGACGTCCACTTCCCGGCTCGTGAAGGCGTAGCGGCCGCCTGCAGACAACTGGAAACCGGCCCCTTCCAGAGAGAAATCCTGGAGCAGGATCTGTGTCCCGGGTTCCAGGCGGGCGGCGAGCAGAAACTTGAGTTTCGTCCCCGAAACGGGCCGCCACGGTTGCGGGATGAGCGAGGGTTCGGGCCGGGATGTGCCTTGGATGCGGCAATCGGTGAGGAGGTTTCCGCTCAGCATGACCTGGATGGAGGCCGCCGTGGTTCCGAATCGGCCGATCCCGATCTCCACCTCACCTTCCCACCGGTCCAGCGGTCCCTCCCCGGAAAGGCTCACGTTCAAGGCGCCGGCGTCTTCAAGGCCCGCCAGAGAAGCGATGAGCCCGCCGGGTGCTTCCTGGACTTCCGCGTGAAGCCGGAGCCTCGGCGCGGCGCCGAGTACGGCCGCCGACAGAAACGCACGGCTCGGCGGCCCCGCATCCGCCCGAAGAATCGACAAGTCGGCTCGAAGCCCCGCTTCCGGGTCCGTTGGAAGGATTTTGCCCTGGAGAGCCAGTTCGACCGGTATTCCCAGGATCGTCTTGCCCAGGGAAAGCCTCTGGACTTGAAAGTCCTCCAGAACCAACGGCGGAAGCCTTCCGGGGAGCCGGATGTCCGCCGGTTTCCCGGAGTCCGGCGGAGGCTCGGCCGGGCCTTCGGGAAATCGCTCCAGCGTGAGTTGCTCCGCGCTCACTTCCTCCACCACGACTCTCCCCCGCAAAAGCGCTCCGGGCGACCACCTGAGGGCGATTCCCCGGCATTCCAGCCACGTTCCCTTCCCGTCGCTCACGGCCACGCGATCCAGCTGGAAATCGAACGGGAGCGTTCCTCGGAGGGTTCCGATCTCGACGCGCCGGCCCGGCGGCCGGCTCACCGCCTCGGCCAGTTTGCCGACAAGGAAGGTCTTTACCGGTTTCACCTGAAGCAGGGCGAAGAGGGCCAATGTCGCCACCACAAAGACGGCGGCGGCGCCTAGGATTACCTTGCCCAGTCGTTTCGTCTTCATGGCTCCGGTTCAACCCCCGGTTGGATGATGGAAGAAAAAGCCCGCGTGAAGGCGCGTCGCGGCCGAAAGGCGCCGAAATCAAAAGGCTTGGCCGAGGCTGATATACACCTGGTAGGAATCGTCCACATCGTCCCGGCGGTTCAGTGGAAACGCGACGTCGATCCGGAAGGGCCCGATGGGCGTGAAGTAGCGAAGGCCTAAGCCGGTGCCCCACCGCACCGATTCCTCCAGATCCGGGTAAGCGGATTCGAAGGCGGCGCCCCCGTCCAGAAAGACCGCAAAGCCCAGGGTCTCGGTTACGTTCATCCGCAGTTCGTTGCTCAGTTCCAACAGGGAACGCCCGCCCAGCGGATCGTCATCCGACAGAGGCCCGACGCTCTGGAAAGCGTAACCTCGAATGGAACCGCCGCCTCCCGCGTAATAACGCAGGTCGGCCGGCACCGAATTCCTCCCCGTGCCCCACAGGGTTCCTACGGCGGCACGCAGAGCGAAAACGGCTCGCGGCGTTTCCCTGAGTTGCAAAAAATGGCTGTAACTTCCATAGACCTTGAGAAAGTGCGATTCCTGATCCAGGATGTCGGCAAACGGCGCGACGGAGAACTGGAACCTCCCGCCCCGGCTCGCGTCCAGGGGATTATCGACGGTGTCCCGGGTGAAGTGGGATGGCATGGAAAGGAAAACGAACTCATCTTCCGAGGTGATATCGTCCACTTCGGAAATCCGGAGCGCAAGCCCGGTGGAAAAGCGCATGCCGGCGCCCAGGTCCCGCTCCGCCATGGCCCCCGTGGTGATGTTCCGGCTCACGAAGGCGTCGGTGTCTTCCTCGGCCAGGCGCCCGCTCAGCAGAAGCGACTGGTCTTCCCTCAGGAATTCCCGCTTCCGAAAGGATCCGTCCAGGGCCAGGTAGATGTCGGAGACCTCGCCCTGGAAAGCGACCCGATCGCCGCGGCCGAATAGATTGCGGTTCTCCCAGGAGGTACGGATTCCGGCCCCCTCGTCCGTCAAGTAGCTGAGGCCCGCTCGAACCGTGCGCTGTTTTCGTTCCACGACCTCGACGGTCATGGGCAGGCGCCCGTCGGCTTCCGGTTTGTCTGCATGTTCGATGCGAACCAGCGAGAAAAGCTCGAGCCCGATGAGCTGATTCCGGGCGGTGGCGATCAGGTCTTGGTTGAAGACCTGGCCTTCCCGCCAGGGGATCTTCCGGCGGACCACCGATTCGTCCACGGTGGAAAGCCCTTCGATAGTTGTGGGGCCGAACCGGCACAAGGGTCCCGATTCGAAGGCGTAGGAAACGCGGACCTCGCGGGTTCGGTGATCCACCACCACCACGCGCCGCTCCTGGATGCGGGCCAGGGGGTAACCCCGTCGCGCCATTTCTTCCAGGAGGGTCTCGCCGGCATCGAGAATCGGGCGGCTTTCGGCGGGCGCGCCGACCGGCAACCCCAGCGATTCCAGAGAAGGGAGTCGGTCGGTGATGGAGGCCCCGGGGCCCGCGACCCGGATGTCCGCCTGGCTCACCCGGTACAAGGGGCCGGGGTCCACGTGGAACACCACCCGGAGGGGAGCCGCGGTATCGTCGATGGAAACCCGGATGTCGGCGCCGTAGTGACCCCGGGACTGGAGAACTTTCCGAAAAACGGGGATATCCTTTTCGGCCCGGCGCCGCAGAAGGCTCAACGTGAGGGGCGGCCGTTGCTGAAGATCCCGGGTCGCGGAAACGCTTTCCAGGGCTTGGAGGAGTGTGTGATCCTCGGTTCCTTCGATCACCGTCTCATAAGGCACGCCGGGTTGCGCCATGGCGGGCGCAGCGCAAAAAATGAGGGCACACGCCAGCCGCAAGGCGGCCTTGGATCCAAGGCCGCGGGCGATCCGCCGCCGGGTGGAGTTCCTGCGTTGCGGCTCCACCCCGAACGTCCCGACGACTCCCGGGAAGCCGTCCGCAGGCGGCTCGGATTGCGGGGCGTAAGCGGGTGATTCTCGCGTGGGTTCCATCTTTCAATCCGCACGTCCGCCGGGGGCCGAGAACAAAAAAGCCACCCGACCGGCGGGCGGCTTCACGGACAGCAGGATGGGAACTCGACTCGGATCAACTGGTGGCTTCGGTTTTGGTCTTGTCTAGCTCGGCCTTCAGCTTTTCCACTTCCTGCTTGTACTTTTCGGCCTCTTCTCTGTACTTGGAGGTTTCCTCGGGCGCGGGGGGCGGCGTTTCCTCGGCTTCCTTCTTCTTTCCGAACGGGAGCTGATCCTTCACTTCGTCGTAGCCCAGATAGGCCGCCATGGCGCCGCCCAGCAGCAGCATCAGCGGCACGGCTCCCGCAAGCAGTTGCAGGAAGGGACCAAAGAAAACGAAAATTCCGATGATGCCAAGGAATGCCGCAGCAATCCCGCCCAAGAACACTTTCATGATCGTCCTCCTTCTGCGTCGTTACCTTCGTGTGAGCAATATTTCCTCGGTGGATCGCAACCCCGGAGACCCTGAGATTTCCATGGGATTTAACCGTCGGATCAAGGCGAAAACAAGATAAAAATTTCACGGATCCCTTAGCATGGGATCAGGGTGATTGCAAGGCAAAAGTTCGGGGCTTGGGGGTTGACGGACCTCCAAGGCCGAAAGTATATACAACTGCTTTCGTGGGTGCCCGGTTGGACCGGGTGCCCGTTTGTGGGAACGGCTCGAACGTCTCCAGGGAAGGGAGCGGCAGGATGGATAGGCAATGCATCTATATGGACCACATCGCGGGGACTCCGGTGGCGCCCGAAGTCGTGGAAGCTATGATGCCTTTTATCGGCGATCACTTCGGGAATCCGGCGAGTATCCATCACCTGGGGGAAAAGCCCCAGGACGCCCTTTTCCAGAGCCGGGAAAAGGTGGCGCGGCTCATCCAGGCCGAACCCGAGGAGATCATTTTTACATCTTGCGGAACGGAAGCCAACAACCTGGCCGTCAAGGGAGCCGCCTTCGACCGCATGGAAGCCGGAAAGCACGTGGTGGTGTCGGCCGTTGAGCATTATTCGGTGCTGTATGCGGCCAAGGCGCTTCAGAAATTCGGCTTCGAGGTCACCGAGGTCCCGGTGGACGGCCATGGGATGGTGGATCCAGAGGACGTCCGCAAGGCCATGCGCCCTGAGACGGTGCTGGTTTCCGTCATGCATGCCAACAATGAAGTGGGGACCATCCAGCCTCTCAAGGAAATCGCCCGATGTGTCCATGAAGGTGGGGCGCTTCTGCACACGGACGCCATCGCATCGGTGGGGCGGATCCCGGTGAGCGTAAAGGATCTGGATGTGGATCTGTTGAGTATGGCGGCCAACCAGTTTTACGGGCCGAAGGGCGCCGGAGCTCTCTTTTGCAGGAAGGGCGTCCAGATCTGGCCGCTGTTCCACGGCGGCGGCCAGGAAGACGGCCGGCGCACCGGGACGGAAAATGTGGCGGGCATCGTCGGCATGGGGAAGGCGGCGGAGCTGGCGGTCGAACGGATGGCGGTGCGCGGTGCGAAGGTTCGTCGGCTTGAAGCCATGCTCCGCAGGGAAATCGCCGAACGCCTCGACGAGGTGCGTTTCAACGGCCACCCGGAATCCCATCTGCCGGGGTTGGTGAACGTGTCTATCCGTTACGTGGAAGGCGAAGCGCTGCTGCTTCACATGGATCTTCGCGGGGTGTGTGTGGCCGGGGCTTCCGCCTGCATGTCCATCACCGCCAAGGCGTCGCATGTGCTGGAAGCCATGGGACTGCTGGACGACGGGGCCTACGGGACGCTCCTTTTCACCCTGGGGGAAGGAAACACCGAAGACGAGGTCCGCCGCGCCGCGGATACCCTCAGCGAGGTGGTCACCCTCCTCCGGTCCATGTCGCCTCTCTGCCAGGCGCGCCGGTGACCCTGGATGGTCGAAGGAATGGGATGCACGAAAGGCTCTTGGAAGGAATTCTCAAGCCCGGCCGCTACACGGGCGGTGAATTCAACGCTCACAACAAGGACTTCGAAAGTGCGCAGGTCCGCTTCGCCCTGGCTTTCCCCGACGTCTACGAGGTGGGGTTCAGCCACTTGGGTCTGCGCCTGCTTTATCATCTACTGAATCGGAAGGAAGCCGTTCTCGCCGACCGCGTCTACGCCCCCTGGCCCGATTTCGAAGCGCGCCTGAGGGAGACCGGGGAACCCCTCCAGGGCATCGAAAGCGGGCGGCCCCTCCACGAATTCGACTTTGTGGGCGTGAGCCTCCAGTACGAACTGAGCTACACGAACATCTTCACGTTGCTGGACCTGGGTCGCATCCCTTTTTCGGCCGGCGAGCGCACCGTGCGGGATCCCTGGGTCATTGCCGGCGGGCCTTGCGCATTCAACCCCGAGCCGCTGGCGGATTTCTTCGATTTCATCGTGCTCGGCGAAGCCGAGGACGTGTTCGACCCCCTCATCCGCCTTCATGAAGCCTGGCGGCGGGCCCGGGCCTCCCGAAGGGAGTTTCTCGAAGCCGTTCGAAAGATCCGGGGCGTCTACGTTCCGTCCTTCTTTTCCGTCCGATACCGCAAAGACGGCGAGGTGGAGGCGATCGAGCCGGAATTTCCGGACTACGTGCGGGTGGAAAAGCGCGTGATCAGCGATCTGGACTCGGCCTCGCCGCTTCCCGAGCGGCCGCTGGTGCCCCTGGTGGACGTTGTCCACAACCGGCTGAGCGTGGAGATCGCTAGAGGATGCACCCGTGGTTGCCGCTTCTGCCAGGCGGGTTTCATCTACCGCCCGGTGCGGGAACGGGACCCGCAAGCGGTGATTGCGTCGGCGACCGAGGCGTTGCGCCAGAGCGGATACGAAGAACTGTCACTGCTTTCCTTGAGCGCCGGGGATTACAGCGGAATCGAGCCCCTTCTGGCCGCACTCATGGAACGATGCGGCCCGGAGCGGGTGGCCGTGTCGCTGCCGTCCATGCGCGTGGGGACCCTCACCCCGGAACTCATGGAATGTATCCGCAAGGTGCGGAAAACCGGCTTCACCGTGGCGCCGGAAGCCGGAAGCGAACGGCTCCGCCGGGTGATCAACAAGGACGTGAGCGACCGGGACCTGCTGGAAACGGCTGAAAACGCCTTTCAGCTCGGCTGGAAACTGATCAAGCTCTACTTCATGATCGGTCTTCCGACGGAAACGGAAGACGACATCGAAGCCCTGATTCGCCTTTCGCTGGAAGCACTGGAAGTGGCCAAGCGCTGGAGGGCTTCCGTGAACGTGAGCGTCTCGACTTTCGTTCCGAAACCGTTCACGGCCTTCCAGTGGAGGGGGCAGCTGGAGCGAGATGAGGTCGAACGGCGTCTGGCCCGGGTGAAGCAAGGGTGCAGGCGACCGGGCCTCAAGGTCAAATGGAACGATCCGGACCAGAGCGTCCTGGAAGCGGTTTTCTCGCGGGGAGACCGTCGGCTGAGTGCCGTCCTCAGGCGGGCATGGGAACAGGGTGCGCGTTTCGACAGCTGGTCCGAACATATGAAGACGGACGTCTGGGGGAAGGCTTTTCGTGAAGCGGGCCTGGACCCTCACTGGTATGCTCAGCGGGAACTGGAACGGGATTCGGTGCTGCCGTGGGATCACCTGTCCGCAGGGGTTGAAAAGGCGTTCCTTTGGAAGGAATACGAGCGGGCCCTGGCTGAGGAATACACGGAGGACTGCCGCCGGGGAAGATGCGGGGCCTGCGGTGCCTGCGATCACGAGACCGTCGCGCCGGTGATTCGGGAAAAAGCGCCGCTGCGGACGGCCCAGCAAGCGCTCCCGGCCGTCGCGGGCGATCGAAGTTTTCTCTGCTGGATCCGCTACCGGAAGGAGGGTCCGGCACGCTTCATCGGCCAACTGGAATTGAGCCGGGTGCTGGAGCGGGCGCTTCGGAGGTCGGGGCTCCCGGTGGCCTACAGCGCCGGGTTTCATCCTCATGTGAAGGTCTCGTTCGGAGAGGCTCTTCCCCTGGGGATGGAAAGCGAAGCGGAGGAGGCGTATCTGGTGCTCACCGAACCCCTCGATGCCGCTGACGTGCGGAACCGGCTCAACCCCTGCCTGCCCGCAGGGGTTGAGGTGTTGGAAGCCGCCCGCGTGGAGCGGCGGCAGCCTGTGCCGGCCGCCAGGCGGGTGACGTATCGCGTTTCCCATTTGACCCCGTGGATGGTGAAAAGTATAGTGCGCAATTACCGTGAGCATCTTGACGAGTTCTTTACGAAAACGACGAAGCGGCGGGAGCTTCGAATCCGGCTCGGCGAAGTCCTGATGGGGATCCGAGAGGCGGACGAATCGTCCGCGATCATCGATGTGCTGGAAAAACCCGGTCTTTGCGTGCGGCCTCAAAACATACTCCGATTCCTGATGGGGGAACAGAGCGGCGCACTGTGCGGGTACCGGGTCCGCAAGCTGCGGGTGACCCCGTTGGAGGGTGGCGACGATGACAGCCGAACTCATTATCAACGCTGATTTTTACGAAACCCGGGTCGCCCTGGTGGAAAACGGGCAGGTGGCGGAACTCTACATCGAGCGGGCCTCCGATACGGGGATCGCCGGAAACATCTACCGAGGCCGCGTGGTCCGGGTGCTTCCCGGGATGCAGGCGGCCTTCGTGGATATCGGCCTGGAAAAGGCGGCTTTCCTCTATGTGAGTGACGTTCATCACCCGCTGATGGAGGCCGAGGATCTGTTTCGAGAACCCCGTGAGCCCGATGCCGTGCCTCAGGAAGGCCCGCCGGCGGCCGCCGGCACCTTGGAGGAACTTGCCGCCGCGGATCTCGCCCCCGATTCGAACGGGACGCCTCGCAGCTACAGCGATGTGCCCATCGAGGACCGCCTTCAGGAGGGGCAGGACGTCCTGGTCCAGGTGGCCAAAGAGCCTCTCGGCAGCAAGGGGGCCCGCATCACCACCCACATCACGCTTCCTGGAAGAAACCTGGTGCTCATGCCCATGATGGACCATGTGGGCGTCTCGCGGCGCATCGAAAACGAAAAGGAACGCAAGCGGCTGCGGGACATGGTCTGCGCCATCAAGCCGGCGCACTGCGGGTTCATCGTCCGCACGGCGGCGGAAGGCGAGGACATGGAAAAGATCCACGCCGAAATGGACTTCCTCCTGAAGCTCTGGCAGAACGTGCAAAAGCGGGCTGAAACGGCGGCGGTGCCTTCCCTGGTCTATCAGGAACTGGATATCACCCTGCGGGCGGTGCGGGACCTTTTGACCAAGGAAGTCGACCGCCTGGTGATCGACAGCGAGGAAGGATACCGCGAGATTGTCAACTTCACGGAAAACTTCATGCCTTCGCTTCGAAGCGCCGTGGAACGCTACGACGGCAAGGAGCCCATTTTCGACGCCTACGGGATCGAAATGGAAGTGCAGCGGGCCCTCAGCAAGAAAGTCTGGCTCAAATCGGGCGGCTACATCGTGATCGAGACCACCGAGGCACTCACCGCCGTGGACGTGAATACGGGCCGCTACGTGGGCAAGCGGAACCTCGAGGAGACCATCCTCAAGACCAACCTGGAGGCCGTGCGGGAGATCGCCTACCAGCTCCGGCTCCGCAACATCGGTGGGATCATTATCATCGACTTTATCGACATGGAAAAGGAAGCCAACCGTCAAAAGGTGTTCAACGCCCTCAAGGAAGCCATGCGTCGCGACAAGAGCAAGACCAACATCCTTCGCATGTCGGACCTGGGGCTCATCGAAATGACCCGAAAGCGCACCAAGGAAAGCATCGGGCGCGTGCTGTGCGAGCCGTGTTATTATTGCGAAGGGGAAGGGCACCTGAAGTCCCCTCAGACGGTCTGTTACGAAATCCTTCGCGAACTGCAAAGAGACAGCCAGGACCTGTTCGGCCGAAACCTCATGATTCTGGTCCATCCCCATGTGGCGACGCGCTTTCTGGACGAAGAGCGGGTGGTCTTGGAGCATTTCGAAGAAAAGCTGCACGCATCCATCCAGGTGAAGGGCGAGAAATCCCTGCATCTGGAGCAGTATGAAATGAGGGTGCTGGATGTGTGACGAGGCCGGGGACGCCGGATGGACCGTGTTCGGCGTGAAGAAAAAGGAAAGGTCTTCCGTTACAAATAGGAACATGCCATATTGAACCAAGAGATTCAAAATGCGGTTTATCGAAATACTGTGGCGGCAGCAATATGCTAAAAAAATAATCCATGAACATCATGTTGAGCTAGCCGAGGTGGAGGAAGTTCTTAGCGGAAAGCCCTTTGTGAGGTTGCAGGAACGTGGCCGCAGAAAGGGTGAGGATCTCTACGTTGTCTACGGACAAACTGCGGCTGGTCGCTATATTGTCGCGTTCATTGTTCACAAAGGTAGGGGAGTGGCAATGCCAATCTCTGCGAGAGACATGACGAGAAAGGAAAGGGGGTACTATGCGTCACAGCGATAAAGAGCGAGATCCGCTGCCGGATGAATCAGCTTCGTTAGAAGAGGTTGCGGACTTCTGGGCTACGCATGACACTACTGAATATGCAGACGCCTTCGTGGACGTCGACGCTACATTCGACATCAGAGAACGCCACTATCAGGTAGAGGTCCAGAAGGACACATTTGAGTTGTTGGCTAAGCGGGCAGCCTCCCTGAATATGCCAGTTCAGAAAATCATTGACGAAGCGCTGCGAAAGGAGCTTATCAGTGCGCCGTAAGCTGGGAAACACATTGCAGAGGAAGCGCCCAACAATCGCCTAACCAGGGATTCAATCTGACCGCAAACAGCTCAGCCCAATCCAAACCTTTCCTCTTGCCCATTTTGGTGCGTATTCTAAGTTCTGGAGTGGTTTTAATGGCTGTTTTGGGCAGCTTGACCCGGACGTTCGGCCGCGGCGTGGTGGAAGCGCAGCGTGACCGTTGAAAACCATCGAGGAGTCGTGATTCGGGCCCAGGCTATTCGAGATGTGCTGGAACGCCAGCGGACGCTCCGGTGGGTTGTCTACAGTGTTCTCGTGGGATCGGTGAGCGGCCTGGGGGCGTGTGCCTTTTTTTTCCTGCTCGAGTGGGGAAAGTTTTTCGCCCTGGAATTCCTGGCGGGGTATCCGCCGGCCAAGCCCGCCGGGGAACACCTGGTGATGCTTGAGGCCGCCGTTCCTTTCCGCCGCTGGGTCCTCTTCCTCCTTCCCGCCCTCGGGGGGCTCCTTTCGGGCCTCATCGTCTACCGTTGGGCTCCTGAAGCCGAAGGGCACGGCACCGACGCCGTTATCGACGCCTTTCACAACAAGAACGGCATCATCAGGACGCGTGTTCCGTTCGTGAAAAGCATCGCGTCCATCATCACTCTGGCGACGGGGGGAAGCGCCGGGCGTGAAGGTCCCATCGCCCAGATCGGAGCCGGTTTCGGATCCTGGATGGGCCGGGTTCTCAAACTGACGGTTCGAGAACGCCGGCTGCTGCTGCTTGCGGGTTGTGCCGCCGGGTTGGGCGCGATCTTTCGGGCGCCCCTCGGAGGCGCCTTGACCGCCATCGAAGTGCTGTACCGTGAGGACTTCGAAACCGAGGGCATTGTTCTCTGTATCATGTCGTCCGTGGTGGCGAACGCCATCTTCACCTCGATTTTCGGCCACCAGGCGATTTTCGAAACGCCGCCCATCCGCGTGACCCTACCGGCCGAACTCCTGATCTACGCGGTGATGGGCCTGGTGTGTGTGCCTTTCGGCTACCTGTATGTCACCGTTTTCTACGGCCTGCGCGATCATGTCTTCAAGAGGCTGCCGTTGAAGCGCGCCTTTGTGCCGGCGTTGGGAGGACTGTTGGTCGGCTGCATCGGGCTGTGGCGGCCTCAGGTGATGAGCGGCGGCTACGGAACGATCCAGCAGGCCCTCCTGGGCCAGCTCTCCGCGTCGCTCATGCTCACCCTTGCCGTGCTGAAGATCTTCGCCACGTCGTTCACCATTTCGTCGGGGGGAAGCGGCGGCGTGTTCGGTCCGTCGCTCTTCATCGGAGCGATGCTGGGGGGAGCGGTGGGGCAGTTGAGCAACAGCTGGTTTCCGCAGGTGGTGGGGCATCCGGGAACCTTCGCCCTCGTGGGCATGGGCGCTTTTTTCGCGGGGGTGGCCAAGGCGCCCATCGGAGCCCTCCTCATGGTCTGTGAGATGACAGGCGGCTACGGCCTGGTGGCTCCCATGATGCTCACCGCCGTGCTCGCCGTCCTCTTGAGCCAGCGGTGGGCGCTCTACGAAAAACAGGTGCTCAACAAATTCCATTCGCCGGCGCACCGGGCGGACACGGTCATCAACGTGCTCCAGATCCTCAAGGTGGGCGAAGTGTACCAGCGCGGAACTCCCGTGACGATCCTTCCCGAAGACCTGTCGCTGGACGCGCTGAAACGGTTCATGAAGACCACGCGGGAGTCCTTTTTCCCGGTGGTGGACGGGGGGTTCCATCTCCGCGGGATTCTTTCGCTCCCTGACCTGCGCATGGTGCTCTTCGAAGAATCGCTGTCCAACTTGCTGGTCGTGGGGGAACTGGCCTCACCTCCCGTAAGCGCCGGGCTCCAGGACACCCTCTATGAGGCCCTCCTCAAGTTCCTGCGTTCCGGCTATGGACAGATCCCCATCGAAGATCCCGTTCAAGGCGTGGTCGGAATGCTGCGGCTGGAAGAACTCATGGAAGCCTACCACCGGGAGATCCAAAGACTGAAGCAGGAATAGCCCGGGGAAGAAGATGCGATGGATCGGCAGCCGGGTGGTGAATGGGGGGCTGCCCGCCGCCGTGACCCATGACACGACTTGGTAGCGCAGAAAATAATAGACGTAGTATTTGATACTAAATTCTATTTCCCCTCCCCTTGTGGGAGGGGACTAAGGGGAGGGGAATGTAACTGGTTGACATACGTTAACGTTCTCACCCTCACCCCAACCCTCTCCCATCAAGGGAGAGGGGGACTTTTTGACCTTCGTTATCCTTTTTGCTTAGGGTCTCAACTTTAGAATGCTACCAACGACTTTGCTTCCGAAGGAGGGCGCGATGCATCGAAAGATATCGGACAGACTTTTCGAAAGGGCTTGCCGGGTCATTCCCGGGGGCGTGAACAGCCCGGTCCGCTCGGGACGGTCGGTGGGGGTGCGGCCCTTTTTCGTCAAGGAAGCGAAAGGATGCCGGATCCGGGATGAAGACGGAAACGTCTACATCGACTACGTCTGCTCCTGGGGGCCGTTAATCGCCGGGCACGCGCCCGTCCAGGTGGTGGAGGCGGTGATGAAGGCCGCCGCCGGCGGAACCTCTTACGGCATCCCGAGCCGACTGGAAGTCGAACTGGCCGAACAGGTCGCCGCTCTGGTTCCCTCCATGGAAATGATTCGGATGGTGAATTCGGGAACGGAAGCGGTGATGAGCGCCGTCCGGTTGGCCCGGGGATTCACCGGGAGGAACAAGGTCATCAAATTCAACGGCTGTTATCACGGCCACAGCGACTGCCTTCTGGTGGCGTCCGGATCGGGGCTGGCCACTTTCGGGATTCCGGGAAGTCCGGGGGTTCCGGAAGAATTAGTGCAGCACACCATGTCGCTTCGCTACAACGACCTGGATGTGGTGGAAGAGGCCATGGAGCACATGGGTGGGGATGTGGCCGCCATCGTCCTGGAACCCGTCGCGGGCAACATGGGCGTCGTGCCGCCCCGGCAGGGGTACCTCGAAGGGCTGCGCCGGATCTGCGACCGGTACGGCGCACTGCTCATTTTCGACGAGGTGATCACGGGGTTTCGCGTGGCGCTGGGAGGCGCCCAGGAACGTTACGGCGTGAAGCCGGACCTCACCTGCCTCGGGAAGATCATCGGCGGAGGCCTTCCGGTGGGAGCCTATGGGGGGCGGCGCGATGTGATGCAGCGGGTGGCCCCCGAAGGCGACATCTACCAGGCGGGAACCCTGTCGGGAAACCCGATCGCCATGGCGGCCGGCCTGGCCATGCTGGATATTGTGAGACGGGACGGCGTCTACGAGGAGCTGGAAGAAAAGGCATCCCACCTGGCGGCAGGCCTTGGACGGGCGGCGGAAGAAGCCGGAGTTCCGATGACGCTCAACCGGGTCGGTTCCATGGGATGCGGGTTTTTCAGCCGCCACCCGGTGACCGATTTCGAAACGGCCGCGCAATCGGATACGCGAGCTTACGCGGTCTTTTTCAGGGAAATGATGGAAAGAGGCGTCTACCTGGCCCCTTCCCAGTTCGAAGCGTTTTTTGTGAGCTTGGCTCACGAAAAGGAAGATCTGGATGCCACCGTTGAGGCGGCGGGGGAGGCGTTTCGAGCGACCGCCGCCGTGCTGGAAGCTCCGTGAGGTGAAAGATTTATCGTGATCACGGAGCGGGGGATTCGGCCAAAAAAGCGTTGACTCGGCGGCGGGGCGTGTGCTAGGTACCGTGTGATATTTTACACGAAGTCGTTCATGAAAGAAGAAACAAAAAAACTGTTTCGCCAGGTCGGCTATGCCAGCACCATCGGGCTGACTGTGGCGTTTTCCATCGTCATCGGTGCCGGCTTGGGATTCTGGTTGAGCGGTGTGTTCGGTCTGCCGATCCTGTTTCCTGTGTTTCTGGTGCTGGGCGGCGTGGCGGCGTACCGCAATTACGGGCGCCTTATGAAGAAAATACGTAAGGACGAGTGACGGCCAAGCCGGGAAACCATTGCAGGAAATCCTCAAGGACGAAAAGCTCCTTCGCCGCGTGGAGCAGTGGAATTTGGCGATCTTGGCCGCGATGACCCTGTGCGCCGTAGCTTTCGTGTCCTTGAAAGGCGCCGCCGGGGTTTTGCTGGGCGGCGCGGTGGCGATCCTCAGCTTTCAGGGGCTCAAGTGGCAGTTGCGCCGGGCCTTCACCGGGGCGGGGCGGGTTCCCGGCAAGGGGGCTCTTTTCCTGCGCGTTTACACGCGGTTTCTCGCCACGGCGTTCGTGGTGTTCACGGTCATCTACTACGGTTGGGTCAGCCCTGTCGCGCTTCTGGCGGGGTTGTCGGTGGTGATGTGGAGTATTGTAGGGGTGGCGATACAGCAGGCCTTTTGGATTTTTAGGAAGGGGGAGAGGTAGCCTATGGAGCACCCAATACTTTTTCTGAATCTGTTGTTTGAAAAGCTGGGATTGCCCGTGCCGCACAGCCCGGAGGACGCCGACTCGATCGTCGAAATGCTCTTGCTCCCCCACGTTGTCCATACCTGGGTCGTGGCGCTGATCCTGCTGATCCTCGCCAAGATGGCGGCCAGAAGCGTCCAGATGGTACCCACGGGCGGTCAGAACATCTTTGAAACGGTTCTGTCCGGCATCGAAGACTTCATGGTGGGCATAACGGGCGAAGAAGGAAGGTTCGCCTTCCCGCTTATCGCGACTCTGGGTCTGTTCATCCTCTTCAGCAACTACATGGGAATGATCCCGGGCTTTTTCGCACCGACGGCCAACATCAATACGACGGCGGCCTGCGCCATTATCGTGGTGGTCTACACCCACGTCATCGGGGTTCGATTTCACGGAGTGAAGTATATCAAACATTTCATGGGACCCATCTGGTGGCTGACGCCGCTCATCCTGCCCATCGAACTGATCGGTCACGTCGCCCGAGTGCTGAGCCTGTCCATCCGTCTTTTCGGAAATGTGTTCGGGGAGGAACTGGTTCTGGCGATTCTTTTCTTCTTGGCGGGCCTGTACCTGGCGCCGCTTCCCATGATGTTTCTCGGGCTCTTCACCGGCTTTGTCCAGGCGTTCATCTTCTGCCTGCTTTCCATGATGTACTTTGCCGGAGCCATAGAAGAAGCGCACTGAAAGGCGGTTACGGTTGGAGGGAGGCCGCAAGCATATCTCTTATTTCTTTCAATCTACCCCAAAGGAGGTTTTCTATGTCGAAGAAAGTTGGGTTTCTGACGGTCCTGTTGGTGCTGGGGTTGTCCACGCTGGCCCTGGCGGCCGAAGCGGAGTCCGCCGAGAAGGTGGCCGGGCTGCAGTTCTTTATCTACTCCGCCGTGGCCGCCGGTTTTGGCATCGCCATCGCCGCTTTCGGAACGGGCCTTGGCCAGGGAATGGCCATTAAGAGCTCGGTGGAAGGCGTGGCCCGCAACCCGGAAGCTTCCGGCAAGATCACCGTTACCATGATGATCGGTCTCGCCATGATCGAGTCACTGTGTATCTATGCGCTGGTCATCGCCCTGATTCTCATCTACGCGAACCCCGTGTCCAGCCTCATCCAGGGATTCATAGGGTTGGCCCACTAGCGGCGGACGGGGTTCGACCCGCGTGAGAGCCGAATCGACCGGGGGCGGGAAGCGTGTTTCCCGCCCCCGCCCCCGAACTTCCGAGGGGTTTCGATGACGCTCTTTTTTTCTTCGATTTAATGTGAACGAAGTCACATGGGCGCGTGTCATGGATGAAAATGCATAGCGCAAGGGTCCGGTGTCACGTCCGGACCGCGGGTGAGGGCTGAGGATGAAATTCGCTAAGATTCCTATGGCCACCATCAATCGGCTTTCGATCTATATGCGCACGCTCCAGGAGTTGATCGAAGAGGACGTGGACGTCATCTCTTCGGAACGGCTCGCCAAGCAGTGCGGGGT
Source organism: Desulfoglaeba alkanexedens ALDC (assembly GCF_005377625.1). GTDB lineage: Bacteria > Desulfobacterota > Syntrophobacteria > Syntrophobacterales > DSM-9756 > Desulfoglaeba > Desulfoglaeba alkanexedens. Next base: position 2,049,930 of record NZ_CP040098.1, read on the forward strand.
CAACCCGGCTCAAATCCGAAAGGACCTCGCTTACTTCGGCGAATTTGGAGTCCGCGGGGTCGGTTACCATGTTGGGGACTTGGTCAACCAGATCAAGGAGATCCTCGGGCTGAACCGCACGTGGAACCTGGCCATGGTAGGGCTTGGAAACATCGGGTCTTCCCTCATCCGGCATGGCAATTTCGTAAAACACGGGTACATCTTCACCGCCGCCTTCGACGTGGATCCCCAGAAGGTAGGGAAAAAGCTCCCCAACGGCCTCATCATCAACCACGTCGACGAACTGGAAGAAGTGGTGCGGGAAAGAGACGTGCACATCGGCGTCATGGCGACGCCGGCCGGTGCGGCTCAGAGCGTGGCCAACCAGCTGATCTTGGCGGGAATCAACGGGATCCTCAATTTCGCGCCCGTCCAGATCCAGGTCCCCGACTGCTGCCACGTGGAGAACGTGGATTTCACCATCAAACTCGACTGCATCGCCTACCATCTTTCTTCCGGCATCTAAAACCCAGCGCTCACCTTTTGAAGGCGTCCCGTCGTCGGGGGGGCGGGACGTTTCCTTCCGCGATAAATCTGGTGGGAACACGTTCCGAAGGGGCGGGGCGTTTCAAGGCCTGCCCTGTTCCATCATTTCGACCAGGGTTTCTCTCCGCCGCCTTGAAAGCGTCTTCTGAGGGCTTCGCCGGTGTGGGATGGGAGGGCTGCTGCGATGTCCTGCGGCGTACCTTCGGCCACCACGAAGCCGCCTCCCGGCCCGCCTTCCGGCCCCAGATCCACGACGTAATCGGCCCGTTGGATGATGTCGAGATGGTGTTCGATGAGAATGACGGTGTTGCCGGCATCGATGAGGCGCTGGATGAGATCGAGCAGCTTGGCGATGTCGTCTGCGTGCAATCCGGTGGTGGGTTCGTCCATCAAGTAGAGCGTGCGGCCCCGGGCCCTGCGCCCCAGTTCTTTGGCCAGCTTGAGCCGTTGCGCCTCGCCGCCGGACAGCGTGGTGCCGGGCTGGCCCAGTCCCAGGTATCCCAGGCCGACGCTTTGAAGCACGTCGAGTTTCCCTCGGATGGCCGGCAGGTTGGCGAAGAGGTCCAGGGCTTCCAGGACGGTCATGGCCAAGACGTCGGCTATGGAATGGCCTTTGAACCGAACGTCCAGGACCTCGGGCAGGTACCGGCGCCCGCCGCAGTCCGCGCAGGTCACGTAAACGTCCGGAAGAAAAACCATTTCGATCCGCTGCACACCGTCTCCCCCGCAGGTTTCGCAGCGCCCTCCCCGGCTGTTGAAGGAAAACCGCCGGGCCGAATAACCGCGGGCTCTCGATTCCGGGAGCCGGGCGTAAAGGTTCCGGATCAGGTCGAAGACGCCGGTATACGTGGCGGGGGTGGAGCGGGGAGACTTTCCAATGGGTGCCTGATCCACGCACACCACCCGGTCGAAGGCATCCCAACCCTGGAGGTTCTGGAAGGGCGCCGCAGGGCGCCGGCTGTGGTGAAGGAGCCGGGCCATGGCCCGGTAAAGGGTGTCCATGACGAGGGTGCTCTTTCCGGAGCCGGAGACGCCCGTAACGCACGTAAGACATCCCACAGGAAAGGCCGCTGAGATGTTTTTCAGGTTGCGCCCGGTCGCTCCCACCAGTTTCAGGGCGCCGAGTTGGAAGGGGGTCCGGTGTTTCGAAGGTGGAAGCTGTTTCTTCCCGGAAAGATACCGGCCCGTAAGCGATGTGGGATGGTTCGCCAGTCCGGCGGGGGGGCCGGCGTAGAGGAGGCGGCCCCCCTGGGTTCCGGCACCGGGCCCAAGGTCCACCACGTGGTCGGCGGCCAGGATGGTTTCGAAATCGTGTTCGACCACAATCACCGTGTTTTCCGTTTCCAGGAGCTTCCTGACGGTCCGGAGAACCCGGCGGTGATCCCTGGCGTGCAGCCCCACACTGGGCTCATCCAGTATGTAGAGGACTCCGGAAAGGGGAGCGCTCAATTGCTGGGCCAGGCGCACGCGCTGAGCTTCACCCCCGGAAAGCGAAGCGGCCACTCGTTCCAGCGTCAGGTAAGCCAGGTCCAACTCTTCCAGGCGGTCCAGGCGCCGAAGGATTTCACGAAGGGGGCGTTCGGCGATGGCTGCCTGGGTGTTGTCGAGCGGGATGCCGGTGAGCCAGGAACGGAACTCCGACAAGGGAAGCCGGGAGGCTTCATGGATTCCCAGATCCCCGAGGCGCACAGCCCGAGCCGCTGGGTTGAAACGGGAGCCACCGCAAGCCTCGCAGACTTCCATGCCCCATCCCAGGAGATCCTCTTCCGTTTCTTCCGATTCGAGGGCCCTGGCCAGATCCACCGGGATGCCCAGCCCCCTGCACACCGGACATGCTCCCAGAGGATGGTGAAACGAAAAAAGGCTGGGAGTGGGCGCCGCAGCTTCCCTGCCGCACCGCCCGCACCGGTAGCTGTCGCAGAAGGTCTTCTCCGTTCCATCCAGGGAGAGGACCGCCGCGGTACCACCGGCGAGGGAGACCGCCAGTTCCAGTGCGTCCGACAGCCGCCGGCTGTCGCTGCGGCGAAGCACCAGCCGGTCCACGACCACATCGATTGAGTGATGGGGTCGGCGAGGCAGAGCGGGCGGTGGGTCCAGTTCGTGGATGGTCCCGTTGGCTCGAATCCGAGCGTAGCCTTCCCGCCTGAGCCGCCGGAAGGTGGTGCCCACCATGGTTTCCGGTACCGGGCCGAGAGGGGCCAGGACCATGATGCGCGTTCCCTCGGGCCACTGGAAGGTGTCCTGCACCATGCGAGCGATAGTGAACGCCTGGATGGGCTGGTTGCAGTCCGGGCAGAAGACGGTCCCCAGGTGCGCATACAGGAGCCGGAGGTAGTCGTGGATTTCGGTGAGGGTGCCCACGGTGGATCGGGGATTCCTGGGAAGCGGCCTCTGTTCGAGGGCGATGGCGGGGCTGAGTCCTTCGATGGATTCCACGTGGGGGGCGTCGCGGCGGACGACCCCGGGCAGAAACCGACGTGCGTAGGACGAAAACGCCTCCAGGTAGCGCCGCTGGCCTTCGGCGAACAGGGTGTCGAAGGCCAGGGAAGACTTCCCCGATCCGCTCACGCCGGTGATCACGATGAAGCGGTTTCGAGGGAGGTCCAGGTCGATGTGATCGAGGTTGTGCTGGCTGGCTCCCCGAATGCGGATGAGCGGGGTCGATTCCGGCATGGCGGTCACCCGGCCTCGGCGGCCCGGCGGTTTCGCGCCATGAGTGCCGCCACGGCGATGGCTTCCAGAAGACTTGAAGCGTCGGCCTTCCCCGTGCCCGCAATGTCGTAGGCGGTCCCATGGTCCACAGATGTCCGGATGATGGGAAGCCCCAGGGAAACGTTCACCGCCCGGTCGAAGTGGACCAGCTTGACAGGAATCAGCCCCTGATCGTGATAGAGGGCTACCACGGCGTCGAACTCGCCGTGAAACGCCCTCCAGAAAAGAGTGTCCGCAGGATGGGGGCCGCTCACCCGGAAGGATTCCTTTTCGAAGCGTTCCACCACCGGCCGAATCAGTTCGATCTCTTCCCGCCCGAAAGCGCCTTCTTCGCCGGCATGGGGATTGAGTCCGCAAACCGCGAGTCTCGGGGCCGCCAATCCGAAATCCCGGATCAAGGCTTCACCGGTGATCCTTATGGTGTCGGCGAGGCCTTCGGCCGTGAGAAGTTCCGGAACTTGCCTGAGGGCGCAGTGGATGGTGGCGAGCGACACGCGGAGCTTGGGACCGGCGAGCATCATCACCACGGTGCGGGCGCCGGTGAGGTGCTTCAGAAATTCCGTGTGACCGGGAAAAAGGAAGCCGCTGCGATGCAGCCTTCCCTTGTGGATGGGTCCCGTGACGACGGCGTCCACCTGTCTTTGGAGGGCGAGGGAAACGGCTGCTTCGATGTTTCGGATGACCGATCGGGCGGCTTTTTCGGACGGGTCGCCGTAGGGGATGTCTTCCAGGTGGAGCGGGACAGGGCTGAGGAGGGGGACGCTTCCGGGGGGCACCCCCCAGGGATCCCTTTCGGAAGCTTGAACCCATGGAGGCCGGGGTCCGCGTCCCGCATTGGAGGAAAGCAGGTTCCAGGCCCGTTCCATGGCCATGGCATCGCCGACGATCAGGGGCATGGCGTGTTGGAAAACTTGCGGGCGCATCACGGCGCGGCAGACGATTTCGGGCCCCACGCCCGTGGGGTCCCCCACGGTGACGGCGATCTTAGGTCGGCCGGTCGAAGGTGGATCGTGCACGTGGCATTTCCCTCAGTTGCATTTATGTCATTGGGATTTTAAAGATGAACGTCGAACATCGAACATCGAACGTTCAACGTCGAATAAAAAAACAGGTCAGCGAAGACTCCGATGTCGAACTTTGAAGGGTGCAGAACTTTTGCTTCTTGTTCCCAAGCTGGAGCTTGGGAACGAGAGGAAACGGAGCTGATGCGCTTGCTGCTTCAAGGCCATCTGGATCTACCTCAGAGGGTCACCCTGGATGTCGTTCTAAAAGATCCGCACCCTTTTTTTATCTTTTCCCATTCACCATTCGATGTTCAATGTTCGATGTTCAATGTTCGATGTTCAATGTTCGATGTTCGATGTTCGATGTTCGATGTTCGATGTTCGATGTTCGATGTTCGATGTTCGATGTTCAATGTTCAATGTTCAATGTTCGATGTTCGATGTTCGATGTTCGATGTTCAATGTTCGATGTTCAATGTTCAATGTTCGATGTTCGATGTTCGATGTTCGATGTTCATTTTTCCCAGTCGATACCGGGCAAAAACAACTTAGCGCTTATGGACCCTCTCTCCCCCCCCCACTGGGTGGAGAGGGGATGATTTTCATGAGCGGGGATGAGCAAATCCCGGTCATAATGGTTTAAACAAGCTCTAACCCATATTCTAACCTATGTCCCTGGTCCGGACTGCTCAGGCGGCGGCGAGCATGCGTTCCACGGCTTCCAGGGCGCGCAGCCTCACGTCTTCCGGTACGGTGATCCTCGGCTCCAATGTCTCCAGGGCCCGTTGGATGTCTTCCAGGGAAATCTTCTTCATATCGGTGCAGACCATCTTTTCGGAGGCCGGATAAAAGGCCTTGGCGGGGTTGGCCCTGCGAAGGGGGTGGAGCAGACCCACTTCGGTTCCGATGATGAAGCTGGAATGGGGACTTTCCTTGGCGAAGCGAAGCATTCCGGAAGTGCTGGTCACCACATCCGCCAGGTCCAGGACTTCCGGCCGGCATTCGGGGTGGGCGACAAAAACCGCCTCGGGGTGCTCTTGCTTGCGCTGCTTGACGTCTTCCGCTCTGAGCCGGTTGTGGAAGGGGCAATATCCCGTCCAGTGATAGACCTTTTTCGAGGTGTGGCGGGCGGCGTAGCGGGCCAGGTTTCGATCCGGCGCCATGTATACGGCGGAAGCTTCGCGGAAGGATTCGACCACCCGGACGGCGTTCGCCGAGGTGCAACAGATGGTGCTTTCGGCTTTAACCTCTGCGGTGGAATTGACATAGGTGATTACGGGCACCCCTGGATAGCGTTGCTTCACGGAACGGATGTCTTCGGCGGTCACCATGTCCGCCATGGGGCAACCCGCGTCCCGCCGCGGAAGCAGCACCGTCTTTTCGGGGTTGAGGATGGCGGCGGTTTCGGCCATAAAGTGGACGCCGCAGAACACGATGACCTCCGCGTCCGTTTCCTTCGCGCGGCGGCTCAATTCCAGAGAATCTCCCGTGATATCCGCCACGTCCTGAATTTCCGGGGGCTCGTAATTGTGCGCCAGGATGACGGCGCGGCGCTGCTTTCGCAGCCGGTCAATGGCTTCCGTCCAACGATCGAGTGCGTTCATCCGGCTTCCTTTCCCATCTCGACGATCTTTCGCTGCAGCTCCAGGACTTCGCCGCGTTCGAGGCGCCTGCCGTCCGCGCCGAGTACCAGGGTGTCCGGACCGGCCTCAAGGCGAAACAGAGTATCGGGGAGTCTTTCGACCTTCCGGTGGTTCTGGAAGTCCAGGCGGTTGGTGTTGCCCAGGGCGTCCCGCGTTTCGATCCTCAGAATATCGAAGGTCTTCCTCGCCACGTGGATACGGAGTGATTGCAGGTTGGGGTCCTCTTTCTTGGGGGTCAATGTGAGGACAGCGACTTCGCGGGAAGATTCGCCGTCGTCCAGCGCCGGGGTGAAGTGGTTCGCCAGGTCGAGGAAACCGTCGAAAAGGGTCTTCATGATCGGCGAAGAAAAGAAGTCCCGGCTGTCGAACAGACTGACCTGATGTTCTTCGGGGACCACCAACCACACAAAATCTTCCACGGCCACGAAGGCCTGCGGTTCGGGACTTCTGTATTCCCAGCGCATCCTTTTCGGTCTTTGAAAATAAAAGGTCCCATGGGCTTCGGTAGTCATGGCGGAGGCGGCCGCCGAAGTCGTCCACTGGCTGAAGTCGGCGGAATAGGCTTGAAAGGAACCATAATGTTCTTCGATTCCCCGGAGAATGTCGACGGCCGTTTCGATCCGCCGGGCGCCGGCCGGCTCCGCCGGAACAGCCAGGCAGGCGGCCGCGATCCAAAGACTCAAGGCGATCCGGAACCACCTCATCGTATGAATCCTTCCGTTGTCCACGTTTAACCGTCTCTTCGCGGAGCCAGCACATCTCGGGGTCTGCTTCCGTCGGACGGTCCGACGATGCCCTGCTGTTCCATGATTTCGATCATTCGGGCCGCCCGGTTGTAGCCCACCCGGAGCCGCCGCTGGATCATGGAAATGGAGGCCTGGCGGCTTTCGATCACCAGCCGGACGGCTTCGTCGTAACGTTCGTCCATTTCGTCGTCGTCGATGTCGTTGGCGCCGTCCCGTTCGTGGAAATCCACCCGTTCGCCCAGGGGGTCTTCCACCGGTTCCTGGGAACGCCAGAACTGGGTGAGGCGCTGAACTTCCTGGTCGGAAACGAAGGCGCCCTGGATGCGCTGAAGTTTGGCGGTACCGGGAGGCAGAAAGAGCATGTCGCCCGAACCCAGGAGGGCTTCCGCGCCGTTGGAGTCCAGGATGGTTCGGGAGTCGATTTTCGAAGATACCTGGAAGGAAATCCGCGTGGAGATGTTCGCCTTGATGATGCCGGTCAGCACGTCCACGGAAGGCCGCTGAGTGGCCAGGATGAGATGGATTCCGGCCGCCCGTGCCATCTGCGCCAGTCGCGTGATGTATTCTTCCACTTCGCGGGAGGCCACCATCATGAGGTCCGCCAGTTCGTCGATAATGATGACGATGTAGGGCAGGTGGTGGTGATCGAGCGGCTCGCCGTTCAGGACCGCCTCTTCGGGACGGGGTTCCTGCCTGTGATGTTCGCGGGCCAGGGCCTTGTTGTAGGCTTCGATGTTCCGCATGTTCCTGTCGGCCAGCAGCCTGTAACGAAGTTCCATCTCTTGGACGGCCCAGCGCAGCGCGCGGGTGGCCATCTTGGGTTCGGTCACCACCGGGTGCAGCAGGTGCGGGATCTGCTCGTAGCTGCTCAGTTCAATGCGCTTGGGATCGATCAGGAGCAGGCGCAGTTCTTCGGGCGTATTCCGAAACAGAAGACTGCCGAGAATCGCGTTGATGCACACGCTCTTTCCGGTCCCCGTGGCGCCCGCGATCAACAGGTGGGGCATCTTGGCCATGTTGGTCACCACGGGTTGGCCGGTGATGTCTTTGCCCAAAGCGATGGTCAGCGGGCCGGTGGACGAAAGGAAGGTCTTCGATTCCAGAACGGAGCGGAGCGATACGGTCGCCCGCTCCGCGTTGGGGATTTCGATCCCGATGGCGGCCTTTCCCGGAATGGGTGCGACCACCCGGATGCTGACGGCCCGGAGCGCCATGGAAAGGTCGTCGGCGAGTCCCACGATCCGGCTGATCTTGATGCCCGGGGCAGGTGCATACTCGTACATGGTGATCACGGGGCCGGGCGCAATCCCGATCACCTTGCCCTGAACGCCGAAGTCCTGCAATTTCTCCTCGAGAATTCGAGCGTTTTCTTCCAGCACCTTCGGGTCGGGCCGGGCGTTTTCGTTTTCGTACGCGTCCATGATGTTGAGCGCCGGCAGAACATACCGCGCGGAGGCCGCGTTCAGCTGGATCTCCGGAAGCTGCTGCCGAGCTTCCGGGAGAGCCTTCGGTTCGTCGTCTCCGGGTCTGGGTCTCCGGTTGCCGGTAAGCCTTTCGGGTTTGGCCGGCGGCCGGCTGGATCCCGCCTTAAGCTTGTCTTTCGGGCCGGACGGCTCGCCGAAAGATCGGAAAAAGGGCATTGGGACGGCCGAAAGCTTCACCAGGACAAGAGCCGCCAAGGACCGGATCGCCCGGGATGTCTGTTTGACCGAAAACGGCGTCGCGAGCACCAGGGAAATGAGAAACAGTCCCGTGAGGAGCACGTGGCTGCCCAAAACGCTGATTTCCCGCTGCAGCCAGCGGGAAATCAGCAGTCCGACCTGACCCCCGGTGAGGAATTCCTGCCCCAAGAGGTGCATCTTTTCCTGGTGAAGGGCCGCAAGCGCGACGCTGCTCAAAACCAGGAGCACCATTCCGAGGACCTGAATGCGACCGTACGGCAAAGGCGTGGTGCCTCTCAGCAAGCTGTAGCTCACCCAGGCCCCCAGAACCGGGAGAGCGTAGGCCCCGGCGCCCAGGAAAAAGAGGAGCAGCCAGGCAAGGTTCGCTCCGAAGGCCCCCACCCAGTTTCCGGGCCGGGCCTCGGACGCCGAAGCGTTGAAAAAGGTGAGGTCCGACTGCCGGTACGACAGGAGGCTGCAAAGCACCAAAACGGTGAGGGTCAGGATGCACAGCCCCCAGATTTCATGCTTCTTTTTCTCCACCGACTGAGTATCTCCTCAGATCTCGACCACGATGGGATAGATGAACGGGCGCCGTTCCAGCACCCGCTGAAAGAACCGCTTGAGCTCTCTGCGGATTTCCATCTGGAAATCGGCGCAGTCCCACACCGCGCTGTCGGAAATAAAGCGATCCAACACTTCCAGGACTACGCACTTGGCGCCGTCCAGGATCTCGGGCTTCGTTTCTTCGAGGATGAAGCCGCGGCTGATCAGGTCGGGGCCGTTCAGGATTTCCAGGGTTTCCTTGCTCAGGACCAGCGAGGCGATCACCATTCCGTCTTCGGAAAGGTGACGGCGATCCCGAAGCACTAAGTCCCCCACATCCCCCACTCCTTTACCGTCCACGAAGACGCGGCCCGCTTCCACGCCCTTTTCGACCACGGTACCTTCCGGCATAAAATGGATTATATTTCCGTTCTCCGCAACCACGCAACGTTCCGGGGGTATCCCCGTCGCGGCGGCCAATTGGCGGTGTTTCACCAGGTGGCGAAATTCTCCATGGATCGGAATGAAGTACTTCGGCTTCACCAGATTGATGAGAAGTTTCAGCTCCTCTCGGTAGGCATGGCCCGAGACATGGATGTCTTTGACCTGTTCGTGGATCACCTCCGCCCCCTGGCGGTAAAGATTGTTGATGATGTTGTGAATGGCCCGTTCGTTTCCCGGGATGAACTTGGAAGAAAGAATGATCGTATCGCCGGGCTGGACCTTGAGCTTGCGGTGGACGTTGAACGCCATCCGAGTGAGGGCGCTGAAGGGTTCCCCCTGGGTTCCGGTGGTGAGCATGAGCACCTGGGAATCGGGCAGTTTCTGTATATCGGGCAGGAAGATTTCTTCGTCGGGATCGAAGTCGATGTAGCCCAGTTCCCGGGCGATCCGGATATTCGCCACCATGGACTTGCCGTTGAGAAAAACCTTGCGGTCGAATTCTCGGGCTATGTCCACCACTTGCTGAATCCGGTGGATGTTGCTCGCGAAGACCGCGACGACGATGCGCCCGGGACATTCTCTGAAGATCTCCCGAAGCGTGCGCCCGATCTCCCTTTCGGACAGCGTATAGCCTTCCCGTTCCACATTAGTGGAATCGGAAAGCAGGGCGAGCACTCCTTCTTCACCGTAGGCAGCAAAACGAGCCAAGTCGCATCGACGGCCGTCTATGGGCGTGTTGTCGATTTTGAAGTCCCCCGAATGGACGAGCACGCCCGCCGGCGTGCGGATCGCCAAGCCCACACCGTCCGGAATGCTGTGACAGACCTGGATGAATTCGATCTCAAAGGGCTCGATCCGGATCGTTTCCCGAGGCAGGACCCGGACCAACCGGGACCACTGCAGCAGGTTGTGTTCCCGCAGCTTTTCGGAGATGAGCGCCAGGGTGAGCGGCGTGGCATATACGGGAACCTGGAACTCCCTGAGAAAAAAGGGGATGGCTCCGATGTGGTCCTCATGGCCGTGGGTGACGATCAGCGCCTGAATCCGGTCGCGGTTTTCCCGGAGATAGGTGAAGTCGGGAATCACGATGTCGATCCCCAGCATGTCTTCCTCTGGAAACATGAGCCCCGCATCCACGATGATCAGCGTCTCGCCGTACTCGACGACCATCATGTTGAGCCCGATTTCGCCGAGCCCTCCCAGCGGTATGATTTTAAGATGCGGTGAATTCATATTGATCGCGATACGGCTCCTGTTCCGTTTTGCGTTGATTTCTTACCGGCGCCGGCTGCGGCGGGCCGGAGTTTACAGCCCTCTGTCCCGTGTCGTCGAGCCGCCCCCTTCCTCTTTCAGCAGATGCATCCGGATGGCTTCACGCAGCCTTTCCATCAGCAGGTCCCGGTCTTTCACCGTCAGCTGCCTCGTGGGGATCGGTTTCCCGATGGTCATCCGGATGGTCCCCGGCCGGATCATGATGGTTCCCTTTTTCGGGAGAATCTTGTGCGAACCGCTGATGCTGATGGGAAGGATGGGCTGCTGCGAGCGAATGGCTAGTAGAATGCCGCCCTTCTTGAAGTTCTGCAGCACACCGTCCAGACTCCGCGTTCCTTCCGGAAAAATCACGATGGACGTCCCCCGGCGCACCTGCTCGGCGGCCGTGGCCAGACTCTCGAGGGCCTTGCGCCGGTCCGCCCGGTCTATGGGAATGTAGCCGATGGATCGCATAGCGTGGCCGAACAGCGGAATCCGAAACAGCTCTTCCTTGGCCAGCCACCGGAACTGCACCGGGATCTTACCGAGAATGGCGAAAATGTCGAACCATCCCTGGTGATTGGCGGCCAGAATATAGGTGGTGCCGGGTTCGATGTTTTCCACGCCCTGGAGCTGAACCTTGACCCCAGCGGCCCAAAGGTTCAAGTTGCCCCAGAGTCGTCCGCACAGATGCGCCCAGTCTTGGCGCCGTGTGAGCAGGACGATGACGATGGCCGCGACTCCCAGGATCACTGTGGAGACCAGCAGCATCAGGTAAAAGGTTGCGGTTCGGACCGCCCTCATGGACGTCTCTTTCAATTGGGATCGATATAGAAAACAAATACTTGCAGCTTTCCAGCCGCGCTAGAGTGTAATCGCTTTGCGGGGCGGAGTCAACTTTTGCGCGAAAAACGAGCCCCTTGTCATCCGACTTGATGGTGGCCGGAAGTCTGTGCTAAAGTGCGAAAAATTTTCATATGTTGGTAAGAACGCCGGCCGGTGCGAAGGTGACGCCGGCGGCCCGCTTGTACCCTGGGGCAGGAGGGGAAGCGCATGGCAGGAACGGTCAACAAGGTCATTCTCATCGGACGCCTGGGTTCGGATCCCAATCTTCGTTACACTACCGGCGGAACGGCGGTGGTGCAGCTCAGCGTCGCCACCAACGATAGGGTGCCGGCGGGCGAAGGCAATTGGGAGGAAAAAACGGAGTGGCACCGGGTGGTGGTGTTCGGAAAAAACGCGGAAAACTGTGCCAACTATCTGGCCAAGGGACGGCTGGTCTACGTGGAGGGACGACTTCAGACGCGCCAGTGGGAAGACAACCAGGGGGTCCGCCGCTACACCACGGAAATAGTGGCCCGCGAGGTGGGTTTCCTGGGCGGCGCCGGTGACTCCGCGGGAAGCGGTGCGGCGAAGGCTCCGCAGGGTCCCCCGAAGAGCGCCACCGGTCAACGCAGCGCCGCCCCTCAACAGAGCCCCGAAGAGCTCCCGGAAATGTCGGGTCCTCCGGATGACGACATCCCCTTTTGACCGGTCTGTGTCCGCAAACGAAAGGTTCCGGCCCGAAAACCGCCGGCGCCCAGCGCCGACATTCGGGTCGATCCAAAGGGCCCGGTTTCCTGTTCGTTGAAGCAGAAAAGCCTCTCGACTTCGGAGAGGCCCTTCTGGGTTCGAAGCGGCGCAGCGACGGCTGCGGCCGAAAGATTCAGGTCTTGCCCTTTTCGCTTTCGGAGTTCTTGGCCTCCAACTGCTCGACCGCCTGCGCCTTCTTTTCCGGTAGTTCCGGTTCCTCGGTGGTGGCCTTCTTGAAGTTTCGTATCCCCTTGCCCAGGCCGGCTCCGATCTCCGGGAGCTTTCCGGCTCCGAAAATGATGAGCACAATGACCAAGATCACCAGCAATTCAGGCATTCCGATTCCACCGATCATGTGATGGCTCCTTTTTGTTCCGGTCCTATTGGCCGAGCAATGCTTCGACTTCCTGAACGAGCTGGAGGAATTCCTTGGAGCGTCGATAGTCGTCGAGGCTTTTCTGGTGTTCCAGCCAGCTTTCCCAAACCCTCATCCAAAGGTCATTGTGCCAGTAGTACTTCGGATGAGCCGTCTTGCCTTCCACGCGGGCCCGGTATTCTTCATATTCTTCCCGGCAATTGCTGCAGAACAAATACGGGCCGGCGTACGTCCCCGTTTGCCCGCGGTCCTGGGTGTCGAGCTGTGCACCGCATTTGGCGCACTTGAACATGCACCGGGTGCACTGGAAGATCTTGCGAAGCGCCTCGATCTTTCGCTGTCGCTCCGTGGTGTCGCGTTCGGACTTGAGGTCCAGGGAACGCTTCCCGAATTCGATGATATCGGCCATGGGTTGCTCGCAGTTTTACTATAGGATTCAGTAAGTTAGTATCCAGTAACATGTGATCCCGGCGGAGTCAAGTGAAGAAGCGATGCCGGGCGGAACCCCCTTCGGGTCTCAGAGGAGTTCCTGCGAAGGCTCAGCCACATCGGAACCGTTTCCATCGGAAAGGTTGAACAGCTGCTGCGTGAAATCCACGTACAGCTTTTTGCTCTCCCTGTGCGATTTCTTTTTCAGAAAGAGGATCGGGTCATGAAGAAGCTTTCGGACGATGGCTTCGGTCAGCACGGTCACGGCTTCACGCTGACGATCGTCCAGGTCTTCCAAGTGGGCGAACGTCTTTCGCAGTTCGGCCTCGCGAATGGTTTCCGCCTTCCTCCGGAGCGCGATGATGGTCGGAACCACTTCCAGCGTTTGAAACCACCGCTGAAAGCTGACCGTTTCCATATCGATGATGTGTTCGGCCTTTTCCGCTTCTTTCAAGCGTTCGCCGCGATTCAGGTCCACGATGCCCTGAAGGTCGTCGATGTCATAGAGATAGACGTTGTCCAGTTCGTTGATCCTGGGGTCGATGTCTCGGGGGACCGCGATGTCGATGAGAAAGAGAGGCCGGTTCCGTCGTTCTCTCATTCTCGGGCGAACGTCCTGCAGGTTGAGGATGGTTTCGGGTGAACCCGTGGACGAGAGCACGATGTCCACTTCCTTGAGATTATCAGCGACTTGAGAGAACGGGATGGTCCCGGCGTTGAAGCGGCGGGCCAGTTCCATGGCTCGTTCAAGGGTGCGGTTGGCGACCTTGATGCGCCGCACTCCCTGAGCCAGGAAATGTTCGGCGGCCAGTTCGGCCATTTCGCCCGCGCCGATGAGGAGCACGCTTTTTCCTTCGAGAGTTCCAAAAATCTTCCGCGCGAGTTCCACGGCCGCGTAACTGATGGAAACCGCGTAGGCTCCGATGAGGGTTTCCGAGCGGACCCGCTTGGCCACCGAAAAGGACTTGTGAAGGAGTCGGTTGAGGACCACGCCCACGGAGCGGTGGACCGTGGCTTCGCGGTAGGCCGATTTGATCTGGCCGAGGATCTGCGGCTCCCCTACCACCATGGAATCCAGGCTCGAAGCCACCCGAAAAAGGTGCCGGACGGCCTCCATGTCTTGAAAAACATAGAGATGGGGTTCGACGTCCAGGAGCGGCTGACCGAGGTGCGCGTTCAGGAGTCCTCGAACTTCCTGGATCGCCCCTTCAGGCCGGACGCTCGTGAAAAGAAACTCCACGCGGTTACAGGTGGACAGAAAAAAGATTTCATCCACATGCCGGAGCCGGGTGCGAAAGGCCACAGGGTTCGATCTCTGGGCGCAGGCGGCGGTCAGCCGCTCGCGCACTTCAACCGGTGCTGTCTTGTGATTCATGCCCATCAAAACGATATGCATGGTCTTCACTCACCTGATGAAAACAGTATGGTGGCCCTTGAAGACCAGATTAACGCCGAGGAACGTCACCAGCACGGCCGAGAAGCCGAAAATGGCCAGCCATGCCGCTTTGCGGCCGCGCCACCCTACCGCCAGCCGTTCGTGGAGCAGCACAGCGTAGATGCACCACGTGATCAGCGCGAAGATCTCCTTGGGATCCCAGTTCCATGGGGACCGCCACACGGAGTTGGCATAGATGAAGCCGGTGACGAGCCCGGCCGTCATCAGCGGAAAGCCGGCAAGGAGGCAGAAACGCCCGATCCGGTCCAGGCGATCCAGCGACGGGAGGCGGCTGAAGAAAAGACCGAAACGCTTCTGCTTGATCTCCCGTTCCTGCAGGAGGTACATTACCGCTGTGCAGAAGGCCACGGCGAACAACGCGTTGGCGGAAAAGAGCGAGATCACGTGGATTGTCACCCAGGTGCTCCGCAAAATGGCGTTGGACGGCAGGATGGTCTCCGGGAGGATCCGGCTCGCCAGCATGAAGACAACCGCCAAAGGCGAGACAAAGGTCCCCAGGATGCGCAGGCCGATCCGCCCCTGGATAATCAGGTAGACCACCACCAGGAGCCAGGAGAAAAAGGAAAGCGCTTCCGAGCTTCCCGTGACGGCCAGGTGGCCCCGGTCCACGGAGCGCAACACGATCGCCCCGCCGTGAAGAACCGCTCCGGCCAGGAGAAAGGTCCAGGCCGTCCGGTGTACCCCGTCCTGTTCTCTGAATAGATAAACCAGGTACCCGACGGTCCCCAGGGCATAACAGATCGTCGCCAGGATCAAGAAGATGCTTTCCATGCCTCATCCCAAAGGGCGGCCGCTTCCTGGCGGCTCAAGTGGGGTCCGCAAACCTCGGCGGTTTTTTCCAGCGCCGTCTGAATGTCGTTTTGGCGGATCCAGCGCAGGAGCGGCAGATCCACCAGGGTCCTGAAAATCATCTGGTTTTCCGCGGAATCGTTGCTGCGTGACTGAACGGCCTGTCGCACCAAGCCCAGGAAGCGGAGCAGGATCTCCCATTCCAGGCCGAACTGGCGTTCCAGGTCCCGGCGCACTTTTCGGGCGAGAGCGGGGCTCACCCCGGAGGTGCTTACGGCCACGGTGAGCGGTCCCCGCGAAAAGGAAGACGGGACAATGAACGAGCCGCATTCCGGATCGGTGGCCATGTTGCACGGTACCGCCCTCTGCCGGGCGTCGCCGGCGATCCTGAGGTTGAGTGCCGGGTCGTTGGTTGCAGCGAAAGCGAGCATCACCCCTTCCAGGTGTTCCGGACTATAGGTCGATCCCACGTGGGAAATCGCCCCTCGATCCTTCATTTCCTCCAGCCAGGGCGTGAGCTCCCGGGAAACGATCCGAACGCGGGCACCGCTTTCGAGGAGACTTCGCACCTTGCGTTCCCCCACGCCGCCTCCACCCACCACAAGGCAGGTGCATCCGTCGAGGGAAAGGAAAATCGGGTAGCGGCGTTGCATTTCCATGGGTATTGAACGAGGAGCCCCTTCGCTGCCGAGTGACCATTCGGTGCTGAACGCCCCTCTTCTACCACGTTCGAGTGTTCTGAAACAAGGTGTCCGAAAAGCGGCCCTCCGTTCCGACGGCAGCCCAAAATGAAAAACCGGCCCGGTGAAGGCCGGCTTCGAAGGGGGCGGCGCTCTGGGGGGCGTGCCCTCAGGTCTTCCGGCAGAGCACGTAGTCGGCGATGTCCAGGAGAATACCCCTGCTGGGGTGTTCGGGGAAGATCGACAGGGCGGTCTTGGCCGTGGCGACATGTTCCAAAGCACGCTGCAGCGTGTATTCGATGCCTCCACTCCCATGGACGATCCTTCGGACCGTTTCGAATGCTTCGGGACTCGCCGCTGCGCTTCCGAATACCCGCTGGATCGTCCGGCGGTCTTCGGGTTTGGCGGTCCTCATGGCATGAATCAGGGGCAGTGTGGCTTTTCCTTCCCGGAGGTCGTTACCAACCGGCTTTCCCAGCTCATTTCGGTCGCCCATGTAATCGAGGGCGTCGTCGGTCAACTGAAAGGCGATTCCCAGGTGATGACCGTAATCTCCGAGCGCTTTCTCCTGGTCCGAGCTTCCGCCTCCAAAAATGCCGCCGATTCGGCAGGCCGCGCTCATGAGCACCGCAGTTTTACGCCGGATCACTTCAAAATAGCCCGGCTCGTCGATCTCTAGATTGTCGGAATGCATCAATTGCAGTACTTCCCCTTCGGCCATCCGGGTGGTGGTATCGGAGAAGACTTCAAGGATGCGCAGGTTCTGGTAGCCGACGGTCATGAGTACGGACTTGGAGTAAAGGAAGTCACCCACCAGCACGGCCGCCGGGTTTCCCCAGACCGTGTTCGCCGCAGGCCGGGCGCGCCTCAGTTCGGCGTTGTCCACCACATCGTCGTGAAGCAACGTGGCGGCGTGAAGAAATTCCAGGGAAACGGCGAGCGGGGCGTCGTGGTTTCCCTGGTAGCCGCAGAGCCGAGCCGAAAGCACCATGAGGAGAGGCCGGAGCCGTTTCCCGCCGCTTCCCATGATGTGGCGGCCGATCACCCCGATCAGGGGGATGCTGGAATCCAGATGCCCATGGAGTTCGGCTTCGATCCTTTCGAGGTCAGGACGAATTTGAGTGTAAATGCGTGCTTTCAGTGCAGAAGCTTCGATGGGGTCAACAGGGGTGGGGGCCGGTTCCGTCACGGTGAAGAATTCCGTTCCATTATGAAAGTGGCTTTCGATGTTTAGGGTGCGTCCCGTTTCTAACCCGTGAAGGCGCTCACACTCGATTCATAGCCGAAAAGGATAGAGGTGTCAAAACGATTCTGGAATCACAGTCTTGCCGCGGAAGGGTTCTCCGCCGCCTCCCCACGTTCGTCTGTGGCCTCCGCCACGAAGCCCTCCAGGTCGTAGTCGTGGCTTCCCGTGATGGTAATGTCCAAAATCCGTCCGACCTCCGCCGTCCCGCCCGTAATCAGGACCGAACCGTCCACCTCCGGCGCCTGGTGGGCGGTGCGGCCGACCAGGAGCAGATCCGTTTCCGGATGAACGCCTTCAACGAGCACAGGAACACGTCGACCGACCCAACGCCTCAGGCGCCTCCTGGAAATCGCCCGTTGGATCTCCATCAAGTCGCTGCGCCGGCGCTCGGCGGTCCTCCGCGAAACCCGCCCGGGAAAACGTGCGGCGAGACTCCCCTTTTCAGGCGAAAAGACAAAAACCCCCACGTGGTCGAATTGGGCCCGTTCCACGAAGGCGCACAATGCCTTGAATTCCTTCTTGGTCTCGCCCGGAAAGCCGACCATGAGCGAGGTGCGCAGCGTCGCCTCGGGCAGTTCACTGCGAATCAGTTCCACCACTTGTTCCACCGACTTGCAGCCACCGGACCGGTGCATGGCCTGGAGAATGCCGGGGGCGGAATGCTGAAAGGGGACATCCAGGTAAGGAACCACCTTCCGGCTCGCGTTCATGGTTTTGAGCAAGTCGGCCGTGATCCGTTGAGGGTGGGCGTAAAGGAGCCGCACCCAGCGGATGCCGGCGACCGCCTCGATTGCTTCGATGAGCCGTATCAAGCCGGCGGAATCATTCCGGTCGGACCCGAAGGCGGTGATGTCCTGGGCGATCAGGTTCACTTCCACGGTGCCCGCCTCGGCGAGGCTCGATATTTCTCGAACCACGTCACCGACGGTTCGGCTGCGGAAGGGTCCCCGAAGTTTCGGAATCAGACAGAAGGAGCAGCGGTTGCTGCAGCCTTCGGCTATTTTGACGTAGGCCGTGTGCCGGGCGGTGGCCCGTTCCTTCGGCGTTTCGGCGGTGAGCAGATACGTGGACCTGCGCAGATGGAGCCTCCGGCGCCCGTCTTCAAGGAACTGGCGGAAAAGCGATGCAAACTCCGCATACTGGGATGTCCCGGCAAAAAAGTCCACTTCGGGAAGAAGGTCCACCAGCTTTTTTCCGTAGCGCTGGACCATGCAGCCGACCGCCGCCAGATGCCGGCAGGATCCGTTCTTCTTGAAACGGGAAACGTCCAGGAGGGTTTCGATGGCCTCTTCCACGGCGCTTTCCAGAAAACCGCACGTGTTGACGACGATCAACGACGCTTCACCGGGATTCCCGCTCAGGCGGTATCCGAGGGCCGTCAGCTGATGAGCCAACACTTCGCTGTCCACCAGGTTCTTCGCACAGCCCAGGCTGATGAGGGACGCCTTGGGCGCGGCCTGATCAGCCGCCTTTTCAACTCCGGTCATAAAGACATCCCCTCCTGCGCAAGTGCGATTCCAGGAAGAAAATGTAGCGCCACCGTTGCCGGAACGAAGATAGCAACCGACGCGAAACGGACTCCCTTGGCCAAACGGTGGATCGCCATCATGACTTTATAAGATAACAAAGATCGGTCAACCTCGAAGAAAACTTCAATTTTGTTGTTACTATTTTACACGTCTTCGAGTATTCGGCAACCTCGAGGAACGACGCCACCTTAGAGGTGCAGGGGCGGGTTCGGCCACACGGGGGGCGGGACTGGAAAACAGCGTAAGAACCGTAAAGAATCCCAACGAGCTACAGAAAACGGCGTTCCGACCACTCGGAGTTCCTAGAATCATCTCCATGGAGCCGAAACGGGCCCATGTCTTGGTTGTCTCTTGGTCGTGAGGATTGTTAAGAACCCTTACCGGTTGGAGGTCGGCCCGCGGTTTCCTGAAACAGGCCAAGGTTCGAATCTGGGGCGGTTTCCGGCTAAGGTTTTTGCATCGCCTGTCACGGCGAGCGCCTGTCGGGTGTGCGGCGCGTCCATCGAATGCTGATGCGATGGATGCGACATGCCCTCGGCGTGCCTCGCGGTGCGCCGCCGGAACCTTTCGTTCAGGCAGGGATGGGAACCGGAGAGGGAGGTGGCTTATGACGGCTGCTCTGCGTAGCTGGGTCCAACGGCAACTGAGGCGGGCGGCTCTTACGGCCAACCAAAGAAAGATTTTGATATCGCTCGCTTTTTCGGCACTCCTCGGAGGTCTTGTCTCTCCTCCGCCGGTTCTGGCGGAGGATCTGCTGGTTGCAAGGACCGTCCCCATCGTGTCCAAGGAATACTTTGCACGACCTTCCCACGGGGACACCTTGATCCTGGCCTCTCTACCTTCCACGGAACCACCTCCCAGCGTCAGCAAGTACCGCGTCACCACCGACACATCGTTGGTCGATGCTCCATGGCGCCCGGAGATTCAGCGTTATGTGAGCATTTACAAGAATCGGGGCCGAAAGGGTTTTCAGGAATCTCTGGAGCGTTGCTGGGCGTATCTGCCGATCATGGCCGAGATCCTCCAGCGTTCGGGACTGCCGACCGAACTGGTTTACGTTCCGTTGGTTGAGAGCAGCTTTCGGAAAAAGGCGGAGTCTCAAAAAGGGGCGGCGGGTTTCTGGCAGCTCATGCCGACCACCGCCCAGGCCATGGGACTCCGTGTGGACGGCTGGGTGGACGAGCGGCTGGATCCCATCATGGCCACGGAGGCCGCGGCCCGCTATCTGAAGCTCCTTTACGACCGTTTTGGTTCCTGGCCTCTGGCGCTGGCCGCCTACAACGCTGGATCCGGCACGGTGCGTAAGGCCATACGAAGGCACCGCACCGACGATTTCTGGGAACTGAGCGCCAGGGGAGGACTGCCCCCGCAGACCCGTGCCTTCGTCCCCAAGATCTTCGCCGCGGTGTTGCTGGGGGCGAATCTGGAAGGGAACGGGTTCAGCCGGCCGCGTTATCTTCCCATTTTCGATCACACGACCATCCTGGTCCGCAAGCCACTCAGCCTGGTCCAAGTGGCCGGATGGATCGAGGGTTCGGTGAGCGACCTCAGGGCCCTTAATCCGTCCCTCAAGAGGGACCGCCTGCCTCCGAAAAAAGGCTATCGCCTGCGGCTGCCCACATGGGCCGTCACGAAGTTTCTTTCGGCGTATGAAAGTCATCTGAAGGAAAGGGGCTGACCGGTCCCGATGCCTCACGCGGCCGGGGCGGGGTGCAGGGCCGCTGAGGTTTGCTTTTTTTCCTGGAGAAGCGTCCGAGTCGCGCTATGGTCTTGCCGCTGCGCCCGCAGGCGGTTTTCGGGCGGCGGAAGGGTTGTGCTGCGCCTCAAAGGGGGGGTCGGGGACCGAGCCGAGCGGCCGATGGAAAGACGGTGGAATCCATGAGCGTGAGGGAACTGGCGGCCGAATTGTATCGGCAGATGAAGCGGGTGGAGGAGCTGGAACGGACTCTGGCGGCGCTTCCTCCGGGGGACGCCCGGCGGGAAGCGCTGGAAGGTGAACTTCGGGAAGCGCGCAAGGAACGGGACCAGCTGAAGCGGGCTTTGGAGGGATCCAAAGCGTAGGAGGCTGTCCGAGAACACAGAGTCAACGCTTCGGGGCAACGCAATTCCCTTCGTTCCCAAGCTCTGGCGTGGAAACGGCCTCATGGGAATCGAAGCTGGAGCTTCTGTACAGTTGTGTTCCCAAGCTGGAGCTTGGGAACAAGGTGGAGTTCTATTTCCCCTCCCCTTGTGGGAGGGGATTAAGGGGAGGGGAATGTAACTGATTGACATACATTCCCCAGTCGTTCCCAAGCTCTGGCGTGGAAACGGCCTCATGGGAATCGAAGCTGGAGCTTCTGCACAGTATTGTGTTCCCAAGCTGGAGCTTGGGAACAAGGTGGAAGGACCGGGACCAGCTGAAGCGGACCCTGGATGGATTCAATGCTTAGGCGTCGTCGCTCCGGCGGTTTTCGAACGGGGCGGGTCTCGGGGACGCGTTGGAAACAAAGGGTTTTCCGAGGACTTCCCAGTCCGCAATTGCGTAAAATTTCACTTGACAAGGGGTCCCGTCTCATTATAATCACCTTGCAACATATTGCACAAACTAGTGTCCCGCGCGAGGCGGAGAACGCTCAAAACAACATTACACAAGGAGAAGGGTCATGTCGAAGCTCGTACCTCCGCACGGAAAAGAAAGAAAGCTCAAACCCTTGTTGCTTGAAGGAGGAGCCCTTGCGGCTGAGAAGCAGAAAGCCGAAACCTTGAAAAAGGTTCCCATCACCAGTCGGGAAGCGTCGGATTTGATCATGCTCGGCATCGGGGCCTTCACGCCGCTGGAAGGTTTCATGGGCTACGACGACTGGAAAGGCGTGTGTGACAAGTACCTCATGGCCGACGGGACCTTCTGGCCCATTCCCATTACGGTTTCTGCGGACAAGGATTTGGCCGACAGCATCGGTGCCAACGAGGAAGTGGCTCTCTTCGACACGGAGAATAACGAAATCCTCGGCACGATGAAGGTCACTGAAAAGTACAAGATCGACAAAGAGTACGAGTGCAAGGCGGTTTTCTGGACCAACGACGCCGAAGGGCACCCGGGCGTGGCGAAGGTGATGGCTCAGAAGGAGATCAACCTGGCCGGTCCGGTGAAGGTCATCAGCGAAAGCTTCTATCCCACGCGGTTCAAGGAAATTTATCAGCGTCCCGCGGAAGCCCGCAAGATGTTCGACGAAAAGGGCTGGAAGACGGTCGCGGCCCTTCAGCTCCGGAACCCCATGCACCGCAGCCACGAATACCTGGCCAAGATCGCCATCGAAGTGTGTGACGGGCTCTACATCCACCAGTTGGTCGGGAAGCTCAAAGCCGGCGATATTCCGGCGGACGTCCGCGTGAAGGCCATCCAGGTTTTGGTGGACAACTACTTCGTGAAGGACACGGTTATCCAGGGCGGTTACCCGGCGGAGATGCGTTACGCGGGACCACGTGAAGCGCTCCTTCACGCCGTTTTCCGCCAGAACTACGGCTGCAGCCACCTGATCGTCGGCCGAGACCACGCGGGCGTGGGCGACTATTACGGCCCATTCGACGCGCAGAAGATCTTCGATGAGATTCCGGAAGGCGCGCTGGAGCTTCAGCCGCTCAAGATCGACTGGACCTTCTACTGCCACAAGTGCCTGGGCATGGCGTCCATGAGGACCTGCCCGCACGGCAAGGAAGACCGCTTGCTGCTTTCGGGCACCATGGTGCGGAAGACCCTTTCGGAAGGTGGGGAGCTGCCGAAGGAATTTTCCCGGCCGGAGGTGGTGAAGGTTCTCCAGGAATACTACCAGAGCCTGGAAGAGAAGGTGGAGATCAAGCTGCACGGCGCCGCCACCGGAGATGCCCTCAAGAAATAGCTGACGTCCCGCCATGTTTGAACGTTCGATATGGAGGCGCCCGCCCCGGTCGGGGAGGGCGCCCAGTCTCAGGAAAGGAGGTGCAAGGCGAGCTTCCGCAGCGGGGATTTGAGTGTACGGAAGACTTTCGTTGGATGTGAGGAGTGCTAACCTTAGGAGGTGGAACAATGCCAAGTTATGTGATTCTGGAAAAGTGCGACGGCTGCAAGGGGCAAGACAAGACGGCTTGCATGTACATCTGCCCCAATGATCTTATGGTTTTGGACAAGGAAAAGATGAAGGCTTACAATCGTGCTCCCGAAATGTGCTGGGAGTGCTACAACTGCGTGAAGATTTGTCCTCAGCAGGCCATCGACGTGCGCGCCTATGCCGACTTCGTTCCCATGGGTGCCTCCGTTGTGCCTCTGCGCGGTTCGGAAGACATCATGTGGACGGTCAAGTTCCGTTCCGGCCAGGTCAAGCGGTTCAAGTTCCCCATTCGGACGACGCCGGAAGGCCAGGCCAAGCCTTGGCCGGATGAGTGGAGCACGGGAACCGAAGATCTGAAGAGCCCGGTGTTGTGCACCGAACCGGCTTCGACTCTGGCTCCTCAACTTCCCACCTTAAAGAAGTAACCTTGAAGGAGGTGACCGCATGAAACCTTCCGATTTCGAAACTGTACGCGTCGACACCGATCTTCTGATTCTGGGCGGCGGTATGACCGCCTGCGGTGCTGCCTTTGAGGCCGCCTACTGGGCCAAGAAGCACGGCCTGAAGGTGACCGTGGTGGACAAGGCCGCCATCGACCGTTCGGGCGCCGTCGCCATGGGTCTTTCAGCCATTAACCAGTACGTCGGTTACGGCAAGGGCCAGAACACGGTGGAAGACTACGTGAAGTACGTCCGCCAGGACCTCATGGGCATTTCCCGCGAAGACCTGGTCTACGATATCGCGCGGCACGTGGATTCGTCCGTGCACCTGTTCGAAAAGTGGGGCCTTCCTATCTGGAAAGACGAACAGGGGGAATACGTCCATGAAGGCCGTTGGCAGCTCATGATCAACGGTGAATCCTACAAGGTGATCGTGGCGGAAGCCGCGAAGAACGCTCTGGCCACTATGGGCGACAAGGCCGAGATCTATGAGCGTGTGTTCATCGTGGAACCGCTCATGGACGGCAACAAGTGTGTCGGCGCCGTAGGCTTCAGCGTCCGCGAAAACAAGTTCTACGTCTTCACCGCCAAGGCCACCGTCGCCTGCATGGGCGGCGCGGTGCATGTGTTCCGTCCGCGGTCCGTGGGTGAAGGCCTCGGCCGTGCGTGGTATCCGCCGTGGAACAGCGGTTCGAGCGCT
Organism: Desulfoglaeba alkanexedens ALDC; assembly: GCF_005377625.1. Classification (GTDB taxonomy): domain Bacteria; phylum Desulfobacterota; class Syntrophobacteria; order Syntrophobacterales; family DSM-9756; genus Desulfoglaeba; species Desulfoglaeba alkanexedens. The sequence goes on from NZ_CP040098.1 coordinate 2,073,743, forward strand.
TATTTCACCATCCGGGCCGGTGCCGAAATGACCTGCCAGGAAGTGCGGTTCATCCCTGTTCGGTTCAAGGATGGTTACGGTCCGGTCGGTGCGTGGTTCCTCCTTTTCAAGTCCCGTGCCACCAATGCCATGGGCGGGGAATACATGGTGGAACGCGCCGGCGAACTGCCCAAATGGGCGCCTTACGGCACCGGCAAGCCCATTCCTGCCAACCTGCGTAACTGGTTGGGTATGGAAGACGTCATGGCAGGCAAGGGCCCCATCTACATGAGGACGGAAGAGGCCATCGCCAACCTGGCCGCCGCCTACAAGGACGATCCCAAGGCTTTCAAGAAGAAAATGAAGGAACTGGAAAGCGAAGCCTGGGAAGACTTCCTCGACATGACCATCAGCCAGGCGCTCCTGTGGGCCGGTATGAACATTCAGCCGGAAGAGAGGTCGTCTGAAATCGCTGCGGCCGAACCGTACTTCATCGGTTCGCACTCCGGCGCCTCCGGTGCCTGGGTCTGCGGTCCGGAAGACTTGATGCCGGCCGAATACAAGAAGCAGTGGGAAGCCATCGGTGTGTACAACCACATGACGACGGTTCCGGCGCTCTTCACCGCCGGTGACGGCGCGGGAGCTTCGAGCCACAAGTTCTCGTCCGGTTCCCACGCGGAAGGCCGGATTGCGGCCAAGGGCGCCATCGCCTACATTCTGGACCACAACCAGGCTCCCAAGGTCGACGACGCCCAGGTCGCAAAGCTGAAGGAACGGATCCTGGCTCCTGTGGGCCGGTTCGAACAGTTTGCGGCCATGTCCAGTGACCCCGACATCAACCCCAACTTCATGAAGCCGAAGATGTTCATGTTCAGGCTCCAGAAGATCATGGATGAATACTGCGCCGGCGTGTCGGCTCAGTTCACCACCAACAAGCACCTCCTGGAACGCGGGCTGGAACTGCTCGGCATGCTGAAGGAAGACGCGGAGAAGCTGGCGGCAGAAGACCTGCACGAGCTGATGCGGTGTTGGGAGAACGTGCATCGCATGTGGATCGCCGAAAGCCATCTGCGTCACGTCATGTTCCGTGAAGAAAGCCGTTGGCCGGGCTACTACTTCCGCGCCGACTACCCGGACATGGACGAAAAGAACTGGAGGGTGTTCGTCAATTCCGTGTGGAATCCGCAGACCGGTGAATGGACCGTGAAGAAGGTTCCCGTGGTCAACCTGCCGGTCTAAGGTGATGTTCTGACCGTGAAGCCTCCGGGCGCCTGGCGCCTGGGGGCTTTTTTTTGGGGCGGATGCCGAAGGAAAACACCCGCCCGGCCGGGTTCGGCCCCGGCTCCACCCCTTTGCTCTCTCGATTGCTGCAGAGCAACCGGGACGGGCGGGAACCGGCCGTCGGCGTCGCACCCGAGTCTTGCCGTGAACCAGGGCTTTGTGATATCCCAACCTAGTCAGTGAACGGGAGCACAAGTGATGAGCGGGCGCGGGACGGCGTCATGGGGCGGCAGGCCTCGGACGGGATGCGAACCCCTTAGGATGCAAGGATCACCAGGGAGGAAACTCGATGGCAGAAGCGGTCAATGGCAATGGTAGCGTGTTGGTGGTCGGAGGCGGCATGAGCGGGTTGAGCGCTGCGCTGGAGACCGCCGAAGCGGGGCGGCAGGTCTACATCGTCGAAAAAGAACCTTATCTGGGGGGTCGGGTCGCCCGGATGAACAAGTATTTTCCCAAGTTGTGCCCCCCGAACTGCGGCCTTGAAATCAATTTCCGCCGGATCAAAGCGAATCCACTGGTGCGGTTTTTCACAATGGCGGCGGTGACCCGGATCGAGGGAACGGCCGGAAATTTCGATGTTACAGTGAAAATCGCACCCCGCTATGTCAATGAAAGGTGCACGGGCTGCGGCTTGTGCGCGGAGGCGGCGGAAACGGAAATCCCGAATCCCTTCAATTACGGGCTGGATAAGGTCAAAGCGGCGTACCTGCCGCATGACTTCGCCTTTCCCATGCGGTACGTGCTGGCTCCCGAGGTCATCGGGACACCCGAAGCGGAGAAGATCAAGGCGGCCTGCCCGTACGACGCCATCGAACTGGACATGGTGCCCAAGGAATTCGAGCTCAAGGTGGGTGCCATCGTTTGGGCCACGGGTTGGGAACCCTACAGCGCGGAAAGGATCGCTTACTACGGTTTCGGAAAGTACAAGAACGTGGTCACCAACGTGATTCTGGAGCGGCTGGCGTCCCCCAACGGTCCTACGGGCGGGCGGATTGTTCGGCCGTCGGACGGAGCGGACGTGAAAAACGTCGCTTTCGTGCAATGTGCCGGATCGAGGGACGAAAATCACCTTCCGTACTGTTCCGGCGTGTGCTGCCTCGCGTCGTTGAAGCAGGCGACCTACCTCCTGGAACAGGACCCCGAAGCGCGGGCGACGATCTTCTACATCGATATTCGAGCGCTGGGGAAGTTCGAGGAGTTTTATACGAAGGTCCAGAAGGATGAACGCGTTCGCCTCATCAAGGGAAAAGCCGGTGAAATCCTGGAAGATCCGGCGACGGGACTCGTGACCGTCCAGGTCGAAGACCAAGCCACAGGGAAGATCCTCAAGGAGCCTTTCGACCTGGTGGTGCTGGCCACCGGCATGGTACCGAGCACCGCGGCTGAAAAAGTGCCGGCGGCCGTGGCCTACGATGATTACGGTTTTATTCTGTCTGAAAGCGGTGTCCCCGGCATCGTCGGTGCGGGCTGCGTGAAACGACCGGTGGATGTGGCCACCAGCGTGCAGGATGCGACAGCGGCGGCTCTGAAGGCGATTCAGGCGACGGTGAGGAGGTGATTTCAATGGAAAAGAAGATCGGTGCCTACATTTGCACGGGTTGTGGCATCGGAGAAGCGCTCGACATCGAAGCGCTTTCGAAGGTGGCGACCACCGAGTACAAGATTCCCATCTGCCGGCGGCACGCGATGCTTTGCAGTGCGGAAGGGACTGCACTCATCCGGGCCGACATGGAAGCCGAAGGGGTGAACACGGCGGTGATTGCGGCCTGTTCGCCTCGGGTCATGGCCGATGTCTTCGATTTCGGTTGTGACAAGGTGGTGGAGCGAGTGAACCTGCGGGAGCAGGTGGTGTGGGCGCATCCCGCCGGGGACGAGGATACGCAGATGCTCGCCGAGGATCAGCTGCGCATGGGGATCGTCAAGGCCAGGGAAATGGTTCCCCCGGAACCCTTCCAGGGAGAAAACCTGAGCAAGCGGATCTTGGTGGTGGGCGGCGGCCTTGCCGGCCTGACGGCTGCGAAGGAAACCGCATCGGCCGGGTATGAGGTGGTGCTGGTGGAAAAGGCCGATGCGCTGGGCGGGTACCTGCGGAATGTGTACAAGCTGCCGCCGTCCAGTCCGCCCTACGAATCCTTGGAGACACCGGACCTGGACGGCCCGGTGAAGGCGGTGGTCGAACATCCGAAGATCAAAGTCTATACAGGGGCTACGGTCAGGAAGATCAGCGGGGCGCCCTGTATGTTCGATGCGAAGATCGGCGCCAACGGCAGCGAGGTCGAGGAACGAGTGGGGGCCGTGGTCCTGGCTACGGGTTCGGTGCCGTACGACCCGACCAGACTGGAAGATCTCGGCTACGGGAAATCGGCGGATGTTATCACGGCGGATCAATTGGAAGTCATGTTCAAGGAAGGTAACGTTAAGCGTCCCTCCAATGGGGGGCCGGTGGACGCTGTGGCGTTCATCCTGTGTGCCGGATCGCGCGATCCGAAGCACCTGCCCTATTGTTCGGCGGCCTGCTGCGTGGAATCTCTCAAGCAGGCCAAGTACTTCAAGGAAGCCAACCCCGAAACGCCCGTCTATATCTTCTACAAGGACATCCGCGCCCACGGGACCTACGAACTGCTCTACAAGCAGCTTCAGAAGGACGGGGTGATTTTCGTCCGAGGAACCGTGACCGGCGTGGATGACGACGGGACGGGAGGCCTGGTGGTCTCGGCGGAAGACCAGCTCACCGGGGCTCCGGTTGTTTCGGAAAGCGTGGGACTCGTGGTGCTCGCCACCGGGATGGTGTCCACCGCCGCCCTCGGTAAGTCCTTCAAGGCCGTTACGCCCAAAGAAGGCGAAGACGAACCCGAGGTCCCTGAAGACACGATCCTGGCGTCCAACCTGCTCAACCTCGATTACCGCCAGGGTCCGGAAATCCCGGCGCTGAAGTACGGTTTTCCCGATTCCCACTTCATCTGCTTCCCCTACGAATCCCGTCGAACCGGCATCTACCCCGCCGGAACCGTGCGGGCGCCCATGGACTATGCCCGGGCGGTGGAAGACGCCACCGGAGCGGCCCTCAAGGCCATCCAGTGCGTAGAAATGAGCGCTCAGGGGAAGGCGGTACACCCAAGGGCGGGGGATCTCAGCTACCCGGAATTTTTCATGCAGCGGTGCACCCAGTGCAAGCGCTGTACGGAAGAATGCCCCTTCGGAGCCATCGACGAGGACGAAAAAGGCAATCCGCTTCCCAATCCCACCCGGTGCCGTCGGTGCGGCGTGTGCATGGGGGCCTGCCCGGAACGGATCATCTCTTTCAAGAACTATTCCGTGGGCATGGTGGGCAACATGATCAAGAACATCGAAGTGCCCGAAGAGGATGAGGAAAAGCCGCGCATCCTGGTGCTCGCTTGCGAAAACGATGCCTACCCGGCGCTCGACATGGTGGGCATTCACCGCCTTACCTACAATCCCTGGGTCCGCGTGATTCCGGTTCGCTGCCTCGGTTCCATGAACCTGATCTGGATCGCCGACGCCCTTTCCAAGGGGATTGACGGCGTGCTGCTCCTGGGCTGCCGGTACGGCGACGATTACCAGTGTCACTTCATCAAAGGCAGCGAACTGGCCAACATACGTATGACCAAGATCAAGGAAACGCTTGATCGTCTGGTACTGGAGTCCGACCGGGTGCGCCTGGAGCAGATTTCCATTGCGGATTATCCGCAGCTCCCGAAAATCCTGGACGAATTCGCCGATAATTTGGCAAACCTCGGCCCCAACCCCTACAAGGGCTTTTAGCAACGCGAGCGTGAAGGGAGAAGGATGATGGAACCGAAATACGTGTCCATGGAGATGCGGGATTACCTCATCGGCATGGGAGCCGAAACGCTCAACTGGTGCATGCAGTGCGGACTATGTACCAACCTCTGCCCCTGGCGGCTGGTTCCCGGAGAAATCAGCGAAAAGTTCAACATCCGGTACATGCAGCGCCTGGGACAGATGGGCATGGAAGGGTTTGAAGACGAGGACGTGCTGTTTGCCTGCACCACCTGCGGCATGTGCCAAACCAACTGCCCGCGCGGCGTGAAGATCATCGACAACGTGCGGGGCATGCGGGCGAGTATCGTGGGAGCGGGGATGGCGCCGGCGAATCTGAGGCCGATCTTGGGGAGCGCCCATGCCAACGGCAATCCCTGGTCCGGACCCCGAGAAAAACGCACTGCGTGGCAGGAGGGCTTGGACGTCCCTCCTTTCGGCGCCGATACTGAATACTTCCTCTTCGTGTGTTGCCATTCCTGCTACGATCAACGAAGCACCAAGGTGGCTCAAAGCATTGTAAAGCTGCTCAAGGCGGCGGGTGTGAGTTTCGGCGTGATCGGGAATGAAGAAAGCTGCTGCGGGGAAAGCATGCGAAAGCTGGGCGACGAGGAGCTTTTCCAGAAGCTGGCTCAGTCGAACATCGAGCTGTTCAACGGGAAAGGGGTGAAGAAGATCATCACCACGTCCCCGCACTGCTACTGGACGTTCACCAACGAATATCCGGAAATGGGCGGACATTGGGAAGTCATCCATTACACGCAGTTACTGAGCCGGCTTATGGCGGACGGCAAGCTCAAGGTGAAGAAGGGTTTCGAAAAGAAGACGGCGTACCACGATCCCTGCTATCTGGGCCGGCACAGCCAGGTTTACGATGCCCCCAGGGAGCTTCTGGAACGGGTGGCCGGAAAAGGCACGGTCGAGCTCTCCCGAAACCGGGAATTGAGCCTTTGCTGCGCCGGAGGCGGCGGGCGGATTTGGGCCGAAGTGCCAATGGGGGAACGTTTCGGAGAGCTGCGGGTGATCGATGCGTTGGAGAAGGGAGCCGAGGTGCTCACAACGGCTTGTCCCTACTGTCTGAACATGTTGATTGACGCGTGCAACAGCTTGAATAAAGAGGAGGAACTCCAGATCGTCGAACTGTCCGAAATCCTGGCGGCGAACCTGGAATGAAGCTTCGACGGCCGCCGGCCGCGGCGGGAAGAGCCTTCGTGCGGCCGGCGGCATAGGATCCCGGCGGGGTGCCGTGCCCCGCCATTTGTTTGTTTTCACCTGACCCTGCAAGGATACCTGGTTATGGCGACTACGCTCGAAGCCCTGAAGGCCGCTCGGACCGATTACTTCCGAGCGCACTGGGAAAACGAAGAGCTCATCATGGAACCGCACTGCGCGTGCGGCGAAGAGTTGGATGAAGACTATTACTGCGGGAGCTGCCGAAGAACGTGCAATTGCCGGTTCGTTCTCTGTGAAGATGCTCGAAGCCTGGAGGTGATGCAGAAGTTCATCCACGGAAATCCCGATTTTCGTGACTTCCGGGCCGATGTGCTGGCTGGTGGGGTGGAGGATTAGTCCATGAACGAGCATTCGGGAAACAAACAGCCGGTGGAACTTAGCGCCGAAAGCCCCTTGCGGTTTGCCTGTCACGCCGGCCTTCCCTGCTACACCCAATGCTGCCGGGACGTGAACATCTACCTCACCCCGTACGACGTCCTTCGGCTGAGGCGGGCGACGAAGCTATCCTCGCGAGCGTTTCTGGACCGTTACACCCGTCACTTCCTGGCCAAGGTTACCCACATCCCCGTGGTGCAACTGGCCATGAACCCGGATACCCTCTATTGTCCATTCGTGACCGAGGACGGGTGCCGGGTTTACGAAGACCGACCTTGGGCCTGCCGGATGTTTCCGCTGGATCTCGCCGGGCCCCCGGGCCGGTATCGACTCATCCGGGGAAACGACCGTTGCCTGGGGCTGCTGGAAAAGGACGCGTGGACAGCCGGCCGATGGCTGGAGTCCCAGGGGGTTGGGCCGTACATGCGCATGGAAGAAGAATTTCAGGCGGTCATGCCGGCGGGTTTCGAACCGGGACAGCGCTTGGACGCGGGCCTGGGGAAGATCCTTTTCCTGGCTTACGATCTGGACCGCTTCGCCAGGATGGTGGGCGACCGGCGCTTCCGGTCCTTTTACGGTGTGGACGACGAAGTCCTGAACCAGCTCCAGGAGGACGACGAAGCATTGCTGCGTCTGGCCTTCCGCTACATCCGGAGCCAGATGGAAGAACTGATCCGCTTGGTGTGAAAAGTCGCCTCCAAGGAGAACAAATGAGCCTTCAACATTCCGCCCCTTCGTCTATCCAGGAAAAGCTGGTTCCCCTGGGCGAAGGTCGTTTCCGGTTCGCCTGCCATCCGGGTGTCCCCTGTTTCACGGAATGCTGCCGCGAATTGAACCTTTTCCTGACGCCCTATGACATCGTTCGGATGAAACGGCATCTGGAAATGACGGCCGAAGCCTTCATCGACACCTATTGCGACGTCCGGTTCGAGGAGGGGCGGCAGGTTCCGATGGTCTATCTTGCCATGAGGGACAACGAACGGAAGACGTGCCCCTTTGTTTCGGCAAGGGGCTGCGAGATTTACGACGATCGGCCTTCGGCCTGCCGGACCTATCCGCTGGCCCGCGCTTCGCGCAAACACAAGCTTCACGGGGTGTTCCTGGAAAATTATTTCCTGCTCAAGGAAGACCACTGCCGGGGTTTTGAAGAGGATCGTTCATGGTCGATAGAAGAATGGATCCAGAACCAGGGGCTGGCGCCTTACCACGAAATGAACAACCTCTGGATGGAGATCGTGACGGATGCGCGGCTGAAACGGGCCCTGGCGGAACGGCAGCTGCAGGTGTTCTACCTGGGTTCTTACGACTTGGATCGTTTCCGTTCCTTCGTGTTCGGCAGTCGCTTTCTGGCGCTGTTTGACCTGCCCGAAACCGAGGTGGAACCGCTGCGAAAAGACGACGAAGCCCTGCTTCGGCTAGCCTTCCGCTGGCTTCGTTTCTCGCTCTTAAACGACGATTCCCTTCGACTCCGCCAACCGGCTGCCGCTTCGCCCTGAGTCCCATCGAATGGTCATCCGGAAGCTGCCTCAAGAAAAAGCGGCCGCTTGGTTTTTTTTCCGATCATCCGCGGGGCATGCGGTTCAAGGGTCCGCCGGAACTCAGGCGGGATCAATCTTCCAGGATGGAGGATTTCAGGGCGTCCCTGGACCACACGGGAATCGGCCCGCAATATCCCGTATCCGGGTCATAACGGTAGCGGTAGGAACATCCGGATTTCATGGTCTTTTCCATGTAGGACCAGCCGCGCACGAAATACAGGCAATCGTCGTTGAAACAGACGTAAAAGTACTCCGCCGTCCAGGTTGAAAAGTCGGGCGTCCGCCATTTCTTCATCTTTTGGCCGCAATGAGGGCAAATGGTCTTGTCTTCGGTCATGGATCACTCCTTGGGGTTACAGCCGTTCGCCGGCACAATCACTGCTCGAGCTTCCGTCGCCTTTAGGGAGGCGTAACCATGGAACCCGGTTTTGGCAACTCGGCGGACGGTCTTCCAGGATCAGAGGGCGCGGGGCGCCTTCGGTTCAATCGCCCGCAGCCGCAGCGGCTTCCGCAACGGGATAGTCCTTGGGGTTGAAGGTTCGGTTCGACATGAAGATCTTTGCAAACTGCTTCATGGTTTCTTTCATAACCGCTTCGTAGTCGGGAACGTGCCGGTCGAAAATCTCTCCGATCCGTTCGTAGTTCAAGTGGGTCAAGTCTTCGCAGATCTTCAGGTATTCGTCCCGAACGTCTTCGGGAAGCGCCCGGACCATGTTCTGGCCGAGCATGTTTTCGAAGAGCTTGTACATGCTGTTCAAGAGTTTTTTCAGAGCTTCCGGTTCGTGGTGTTCTCCCTTCTGTTCCACCAGGACCCGGCAGAAGTTGACGATGTAAGGATTTCGAATGCCGAGCGGGGTGGCTTCAGCCGGTTTCTTGGCCTGAGGCTGCTTCGGGGTCATGGGCTCTTCTCCTTCCAGAGGCATAGGGATACCCGAGCGGTGACTCGGGGTCTTGTCAACAATCGCCAGCATAGCACCGTATGTGGGTCAGGACCAGCCCCGGCCGCGGAAATTCGCCGGCCGGGATCGAAAACGGATCCGAGACGGGAGGCCGTAAGGCGAGGACATGGTCGCCGGAATGGAAACGGGAAGTCAAGCGGTGGTGGCTTTGTCGGCAACGCTTTCGCCTTCCTTGAACAGCCGAAGCTCCTCCTGGATTCTCTTGGCACAATCCGGGCAGATTCCGTGGGTGAAACTCACTTCGGAATGCTCGCTCAGGTAAGCTTCCAGCTGGTTCCAATAGCCCTTGTCGTCCCGGATCTTCTTGCAATAAGCGCAAATGGGCAACAGGCCGCGAAGGCGGCGGACATTTTCCAGCGCCTCCCGAAGTTCGTGAATGAGACGCTCCTTGTCTTTTTCCACCTGGAGCCGTTCCCCCATTTCCGCTTCCAGGGCCCGGTTCTTCAAATGGAGTTCCGCCAGGGTTCTCTGGAGTTCACGGGTTCGTTCCCGGATTCTCCATCGAAGGAGGAACACCATGAGCACCGCGAATCCAAGCAAGCTCAAGGCGGCCAGGGCGACGGCGGAATGGACGGTTTCGCGTTGTATAACAACGGCGTGGCCGTCCCTGAGGCGTTGCAGGGTGTGCTGTTCCTCGAAACTGAGGGAGAGAGCGGGTGACGGACGCCCGATACCCTCGAATAGGGGCGTCATGGCCGGCGGCGGTTCGAACCCGGCAGTGTTTGACGCAAGGAGCGGACTCTGTCGGGAAGCCGCAGGGGAGGACAGAGGCAGTTGGACCAGCAGGACCAGAACCACACAGAGACTTTTCAAGCAGGTCACGCCACCCTCCGCCATGAATGACTCCGCTGCCCATCCAAGATTTTGGTAGCGTAGAAAATAATTGACCTAATACTTGATGCCAAATTCTATTTCCCCTCCCCTTGTGGGAGGGGATTAAGGGGAGGGGAATGTAACTGATTGATATACGTTAATTTTCACACCCTCACCCCAACCCTTTCCCATCAAGGGAGAGGGGGATTTTTTGACCTTCGTTAACCTTTTTGCTTAAGGTCTCCACTTTAGAACGCTACTAAGATTTGCATTCTAAGGGACCTTGGAGGATTTTCCAACCACAACTTGCACCGTTTTGCGGTGCCGGGACGGAAACACGCTCCGGCGAATACCGATGGCCTTTGATCCGGCTTCCCTCGGTATTCTTGCAGGGCGCCGCCCTTTGCGGGGCGCTCCTGCCTCGTCGCGACCCTTCTCAATGCTCATGGTCCATAGGGGAGAAGCCGGGACAGCTTTCGGGAGGCTGGAAGGCGCAATGGATTGGTTGCCTGAAGATGGCGCGGCCTTGAACGGTTGACATCCGCTCAAGGATGAAGCACGATTGGTAAAGTTGATCCAGGGGTTCAAGCAGCTTGCGCCTGTTCTCAACAGGCGTTTGGGAGAAACGATGCCGATACATGGCTACAGCGGGGAGAATGGCAAATGAAGAAAATGCGATTGACCGAAGAAATCTGGAAGGAAGGTAACATGTATGTCTCTTATTGCCCGGAGCTGGATATTTCCTCTTGTGGAAAGGACATCTTGCAGGCGAAGAAGAACCTTCTGGAGGCGATTGAAATCAACATTGAAGAAACCCGCAGCATGGGGACGCTTGACCAGTTCCTCGAGCAGTGTGGCATCGAAGAAATGGCTGACGATTTGATGGGGGCGCGCAAGGAACTGGTGGGTTTTACACCAATCGAAGTGGCCGTCTGATCCGCATCCGGCCTACTCACTATCGCATCCAGGCCAAGCTTTTTGAGAAAGCCGGCTGCGAATATGTACGAACCAGAGGCGACCATCTGATCTATCGTTTTCCTGGTGCGATAAGACCTGTTGTGATTCCGATGTACGATGAAGTGGCGGTATTCGTTATACGTAACAACATGCGCCTCATAGGGATGAGCACCGAATCCTATCACCAACTGCTCGACAGTTTGTAGCCGTTGCGATTTCCGTTATCTTCTTTCCCGCTTGTTCCCAAACTCCAGCTTGGGAACGCAACTGTGCAGAAGCTCCAGCTTCGGTTCCCGTGAAGCCCCGACCCATGCGAACCCGGTGGAAAATTCATAACAAAGAACCCAAACACCCCGTACTTCGTCAGATCAACTATCCTAGCGTCGATCCCGGCTTCACCCACAAAGACCACTTCGAGATCCTGGCCGGCTCCGAAGAAAGACAGCGCGTTTCAGCTGTAGCAGGAGGGAAGCTGGAGCTTCCCGACCAAGTCGTTCCCAAGCTGGAGCTTGGGAACGAGGGGAAAAAGGGGGGAAAGCCCCCTCTCCCTTGATGGGAGAGGGTTGAGGTGAGGGTGATAAAATTAAAAAATCCCCTCCCACAAGGGGAGGGGAAACTCCCTCTTGACAAGCTCCTCTCAACTCGTATCCTGCGGAAAAGCGTTGGTGACGTATTACACGACATCCAACCATAACCTCAATGCCAGGTCATGGAAACGACCGGGAGGCTCGTAGTGACAACCGAGAATTGACCATCTGTGACAACCGAATTTTGACCACCGTGAGCTCTGCTTGGTTTAGAATGATATCGGGTTTGCCACCCTGCCATTGAATTTTCTGGGAGGCGTTTGCCGGATGCGGGGCACCCCTTCCTCAAAGTTGCCTGATCCAGGGTCTCTGGGTCCCTCGCGTGTCTACAGCTTTCTCGCTCATGTGGCCGCGGTGTGCGGCTTGGGTTTTACTTCCGCCCGGCAACGATCTGAGCCGCGCAGGGCCGCCGAGAATGGGTCCAACCGAGACTCGTCGGAGGCGGCCCGAAGCGGCGGCTCTAGGCGACACTTTCATGGGTAGGTCTTTGCTCCGTGTGTTTGGCTTTGGACCTCAGGCTCTGTTTGAGGCGGTAACTTTCCCAGCTGCAGTGGATGATATGGGCTTTGTGGGTGAGACGGTCTAACAGGGCGGCCGTCATAGTTGGATCCCCAAACACCTGGGTCCAATCGGCAAACCCAAGGTTCGTGGTGATGATCACGGAGCCTTTCTCGTGGCGTTCCGCCAAGACCTGGAACAACAACTCCGAACCTTCTTTGGAAAACGGAATGTAGGCCAGTTCATCCAGGATCAGCAGATCGTAGCGAACGTATTTTTGGATCAAACGCTGCAGTGCTCTTTGTTCTCTGGCCTCCACCAGTTCGTTGACCAGCCCGTAGCAGGTCACAAACCGGGTCCGATGGTTTTGCCGGCAGGCCTCGATCCCCAGGGCTGTCGCCATATGGGTCTTTCCGTTATGGAAAGCTTTCCATAACGATGAAACGCGCATCCAAACTGTAATAGGCCTTAAACTTCGAAAAGGCTTCCTGTTGCTGACGATCTTTGCCCCGCATGACCTTGCGAACCGCTGCTGTCAAGTTGTCGTAGATCAGAATCGGGAAAACTCCCCCGAAAAACGCATACGCTTGCTCATGGCCATCGAAAAACACCTGTTGCCGTTCGCAGGGATAGAACCGCACAAAGTGCTTGCCCGAATACTTGCTGCGCATGCAAAAAAACTTCAGACGCTGCGCCTCGCCCCCTATCAGCGCGATCGCACCGCCCCAATCCACCTCCCCTTCATAGCCCGCTTCGGGATCACAGGGTATGAACGTGCAGGATCCCGCCATCCCAAGCTGCATCTTGGCCAGCCTCACATACCGGCGCACCGTGGATTCACTGCCTTTAAAGCCCTGTTCTTCAATCAACCGATGGTAGATCCGACGCGCCGTATGCCTTTGATTGCAAGGTTTATCCCGGTCGCCCTCCAACCACCCGTCGATCACCGCCAGATGCTCCCCCAAGGCCGGAAATGCCTGATGTTCACGCTCCCTGTATCCCCAAGGTTCGCCCCGAATGGCCTTCTTCACCGTATTACGGCAATGACCTGTCAGACGTGCCAGCTCGCTGATGCTCTTCCCGTACACTCGGTACCCCGTCCTGATCAGTTCGTACTGGTCCATCTTGAGCACTCCTCTTCTTCCCTTCTCGTTGGCTTCTGTTCACGCCAACTTACCAGGAGGACAACCGCCCAAGATGGTCAATTTTCGGTTATCACTCGCCGCTTTTCCTGGTCAATTTTAGGTTATCAAAACCACCAGTCAGTCCCCGGTTTAGATTCATGGGACGGGGCGTGGAAATGATGGAGGACGATGTGGTTGTCCTCCCGGACCAATTTAACCCTCTTGCGATCCAACTGCCGATTCATTTCTCTGCGTCTGAAGGGGGTGGACATATCATGGTGATTCCGGGAAATACTTCTTTGGTAAAATCACTGGAAAACGGTTTGAACAATCAGGCCAAGCTCGCGGGATGAAATGGTTATGTGTATCTGGGTCAGCAAACCATCGATACAAACCGGGCGATTCACATACCGACTCGGGTTCAAACATATTCCGGGGTCCACAACGGGGCGGTCATAATGGCAGGAATCCTTGGCATGATTGAGATCTGGGATGCAGCGAGCTGGGATGCAGCATACCAGAAGGCGTGGCACAATCAATGGCGAAATGAGTCTCGTGATGAAAGGCGCTGGGCACCAATTAGCGTATTCATGATTCCCCCCTGTGTCAGGGTAGTTGTCGCACGAAGTCATCCCGCCACGGCGGCCCCGATCAGGATTTTATCGACAGATTTCACCGATGGTCACAGATGCCTGGATTTTCCATCAAGCCCCTTGATTCTTTTAATCTGTGCCAATCTGTGTAATCTGTGGATGTCCATTTGGCTTACCACTCTGGTGGAGCGTCGCCGGGTCATGGTCCAAGGATAGCGAGGGTATGGAAGCGGAGCAAGAACCATGTGGGGAGCCCTGTGGAAGCTGGAGCTTGGGAACGAGGGGAATTCACAAATCAAGATGTGAGCCCCTTTTGCGTTTTGACAAGATATAGACTCAATGGATACGAAGTCCTTCTTCCTTAATTTTCAAGAAAAAATGAGGTGGATCAGCTGTTACCTCATCAAAGGAGAAAGGATGGATCTCCAAGCGCAAATCCACCATTCGCCTGTATTTACTATACTTCTTAATGTCATGACACATTATGCCTTCAAAATCCTTGGAAACAACAGCCACATCAATATCGCTATCCTTGTCAGCCAGGTCTCTAGTTACAGATCCAAAAAGATATGCCTCTGTCACTTCAATACCAGCCTGCTCAAGATAATATAAAAACAATTTCGCCTTGTTCACGAACACATCTTTTGCAGAAGCCATTGTCTTATCTCCTTGATACGGGCAAACTTCCCGGCAGTAAATTCCCTGGTACACAACTTGTAAAATATAAATTTTTCATCCGGATATCTTGTGGAGATATTGAACGTATTTACCAAGTCAAAGAAGTCTATGGTTTCTTCATCTAATATGATTCCGGCTAAATCAGCTAATCTAACCAGATCATGAGTTCGAGGAGGAAAGTCTTGTTTGTATTGGACATAAAAAGCCTTAAGAGTCTTTTCTAAAACAAGATGACTAATGAACAGGCACCAATCGTATTTCTCATTAGCAAAAAGAGATTCAGCAACATCAAGATCATGCTCTGCTGAATCAAGCCAATACATGACATGTTTTTGCATACAGATTCAACTATTTGAAATTATGCTGTTCGTTGATTTCCTTTTACTTGCTTCTACCCCTAGTCCTTGATGCTCTTCTCTCATGCTATCATCGACAGGTCCCTCTGCCTCTGTATCAGGGTAGTTGTGGCACGAAGTCATCCCGCCACGGCGGGCACAATCATGATTTTATGCAGAGATTTCACCGATGCTTGGATTTTCCATCAAGCCCCTTGATTCTTTTAATCTGTGCCAATCTGTGTAATCTGTGGATGTCCATTTGGGTTACCACCCTGCTGCAGCGCCGCCGGGTCATGATCCAAGGATAGCGCGGGGATGGAAGGGGGGCAAGAATCATGTTGGGACCCCTGGATATTCGACATAATGCTAGCGCGAGTGCAGAGCAAGCCGGGATAGGGGGTGTAGGAATGTGACCGGTTGGCATGCGCACATTTGTTCCGCATAGGATGAAAACCTCGTAGGCGTCGAAAATGGCGTAGCGGTCTCCCTCGAAGACAATGAGCTTGTTGCCGTTCTCCTGCCTGACCTTTTCGCGGAACTTGCGTATTCCAGTCTCCTGGCCCTTTTGTGCCAGCTTGTCTTATCGATCCATCCATGTTTGAAAGGCGGCGGTGAGTGCCATCATGATCACAGTAAGGTAAACATGGGATCGGAACGCGTCGGCATTGTTTCAAGCCGGTCGTTCTATGAACCAGGCTTGCTTTGCCTCCCGGAACAAAGCGTTTTCTATTTCACTGCGCGCGTCATAAGCGTCGTAGACCTCGAGGGGTTTTTGCACCGATTGGGATCAAGTCCCATGAAAAGCTTCATGATCCCGAGCTTTTCCAGAAAGTAGAAGAACTCGTCGAAAAGACCCGCTTCTCCGAGCCCATAGACTTCGGATATTTCCTCGCGCTCGGCAAGGTCCGAAGCGATTCCAGCCTGATCCCTGGAAGCGGTGCACCAACTGAGACGCTCGATAATTTTCTGCGACGCTTCAGCTATCGGGTTCATGGGAAAACCTCCTTCTTAAAGGTTTCTCCCATGCTTATTAATACTAATCGCAGCGGGATGTCCAGAACAAAATGGACTGTCACTAGAATATTGTTCTCGCCCGTAACATCGCGGTTCGGTTGCGCTCCGATTCCGCCTCGGCGCCCCAACCGCTATATCGAATATCCAGCGCGCCGTCGGGGTGCTTGACAGGAATCCGCCGTGCCGTTATGAGTCACCATTCGGCCATAAACAGTCAGGAACTCAAGGGCGGACTTAAATTGCCGCAGGCGGTGTCGGGTATGGGTTCAGTCAAGAAGAGTTTCGCCGAGATCAATGAGAAGATCAGGAAAGGCCAGGCGGTCGTCGTGACGGCCGAAGAGATGGTGGGGATCGTTCGGAAACGGGGTCCCGAAAGGGCCGCCCGGGAGGTCGATGTGGTGACCACGGGAACGTTCGCTCCCATGTGTTCTTCCGGGGCGTTCATCAACTTCGGCCATACCTCGCCTCCCATCAAAGCGACCAAGGTGTGGCTCAACGATGTTCCGGCCTATGCCGGACTGGCGGCGGTGGACATCTACCTTGGAGCCACGGAACCGGCCTTCGATGATCCGCTGAACAAGGTGCACCCCGGACCTTTTGAATACGGCGGCGGCCACGTGATCCACGACCTGGTAAGCGGCAAGCCCGTGCGGCTTCGCGGGGAAGCTTACGGAACCGACTGCTACCCCAACCGCCACGTGGAAATGACGGTGACCCTGGACGACCTTCCCTATGCGGTATTGTGCAACCCGCGGAACGCTTACCAGAATTACAACTGCGCGGTGAATCTCTCCAAGAAGACGCTGTACACCTACATGGGAACGTTGAAGCCGCGTCTCGGAAACGCCAACTACTCCACGTCCGGGCAGCTGAGTCCCCTGCTGAACGATCCTTACTACCGGACCATCGGGCTGGGGACGCGCATTTTTCTGGGTGGAGCTCAGGGGTTCGTGGTTTGGCAGGGATCGCAGCACAAGCCGGACGTACCCAGGCTTCCCAACGGGGTGCCTCGCAGTCCGTCAGGCACCCTCATGGTCCTGGGCGACTTGAAGGAGATGAAACCCCGGTGGCTCATAGGCGTCAGCATGCAGGGCTACGGCTGCTCGCTCGCGGTGGGAATCGGTATTCCCATCCCGGTGCTGGACGAAGAAATGGCCCGTTTCACGGGGGTTTCCGACGAAGAAATCGTCACCCAGGTCAAGGACTACAGCTTCAGCCAGGCTGAACCCCTTTGCGAAGCCTCTTACGCCCAGCTTCGTTCGGGATCCATCACCGTCGAAGGAAGAGAAGTCCCTACGGCGCCGCTTTCAAGCTATGTCCGGGCCCGGGAGATCGCTGAAATCCTCAAAGCCGACATACAGCAGGGGCGGTTCCTGTTGGGTGAACCCCAGCGGTTGCTGCCGAGTGTGCCTGGTTCTTGAAGCCTTTTCCGTGGACGACGACCGCAGACCGATCCGCTGAAAGCCTCTGATTGAATCCTCCAGGTTCGCTTTCCGGCCGCCTTCGAAGGCGATGACGGCGTTTCGAACGGCAGGGCGAAGGCGGCCACCCCCGGAAATCCCATGGATTTTTGTCAAAATCTCCCCGGAGACGTGCGCAGAAAATGCCTGGAACTCGGCGGGTTCCTGGCCCGCTTCAAACGGGTTCTCATCGCCTTTTCGGGCGGTGCGGACAGCACCTTTCTCACCTGCTTCGCTAAAGATGTGGCGGGCCTCGATGTGTTGCTTTGCCTGGCCGTTACGCCGTTTGTGAGTCGCAGGGAAAGGGAAGGCGCCCGCCTGGCGGCTCGCCGCCTGGGATGTTCCATGGAAGAGATCCCCTTGAACCTGCTGGAACACCCGCAGGTTCGACGCAATGACAGGCGACGCTGCTATCACTGCAAGACGGTGATCCTGCGTGCCATGACGGATCGGGCCGGCAGACGGGGCTGTGACGCCGTACTGGACGGCACGCATGCCGGAGACCTTTCTAAGGATCGCCCTGGGCTTCTTGCTTTGAAGGAACTGGGGGTGTTGAGCCCGCTGGCTGCATCGGGGTGGACCAAGGCGGACATCCGTGAAGCCGCACGCCGTGCGGGGCTTTTCAACTGGGCGAAACCCTCCCAATCCTGCTTGGCGACACGCATCGCGCACGGTGAGCCCCTCGACGAAGCAGGGTTGGTTCGGGTGGAACTGGCCGAAGCGTTGCTTTGGGATCTGGGATGCCGCCAGGTCCGAGTGCGGTTCCGGGCCGGTGAAGCCAGGATCGAAGCGGCGGCGGAAGACCTCTCGGGTCTCACTGTGGAGCCTGCACGCAGCCTGATCGTCGGCCGTTTCATGGAACTGGGGTTCCGGCGCGTCGTGGTGGATCTCACGCCCTATGGAGCCGAAGGAGACGAGGGCGCCGAAGCGTCTCGCGATGCAACAGTGAAGTGACGGAAGCGCGGTAATGACGGTGAAAAAACGAGCGAAAGGCATCGGGCTCCTTTCAGGTGGGCTCGACAGCATCCTCGCCGTGAAGGTGCTTCAGGAACAAGATCTGGAGCTCATGGGCGTCACTTTCGTGACCCCCTTTTTCGGTGCCGAACCGGGATTACGGGCCGGACAGCTTGCCGGTATTCCCATGCGAGCCCTCGATATCGGCGAGGAGCACCTGCGGATGCTGAGAAACCCCCGTTACGGCTACGGCCGGGCGATGAATCCCTGCATCGACTGCCACGCGCTGATGCTCCGGGTCGCCGGAAGGCTGATGGAAGCGGAGTCTGCGGACTTCCTGTTTACGGGTGAAGTCGTGGGGCAGCGCCCCATGAGTCAGCGGCGGGACGCCCTCAGGGGCGTGGAGATCCTGTCGGGCTATCCCGGACGCATCCTCCGGCCGCTCAGTGCCAAACTGCTGCCGCCGACCCTGGTGGAGCAGGCAGGACTTGTGGACCGGGAAAAGCTTCTCGATTTGCACGGTCGGGGCCGCAAGAGGCAGATGGAACTGGCGGCCCGTTACGGCATCCGTGAGATCCCGCAAGCGGGAGGCGGCTGCATGCTGACCAAGGAGGGATTTTCGAGGAAGTTGCGGGAATTGTTGGCTTCGCGGCCCGATGCGGATCCGGTGGATGTGGAGCGGATCAAGTGGGGAAGGCTGTTCCGCCTGCCGCACGGCGCTCTGCTGGTGGTGGGGCGTTCCCGCTCCGACAACGCCCGGCTCGAAGCCCTGCTGGACGATGCGACCCCCGCGTTGAAATCGGCGAATCATCCGGGGCCGCTGGGGGTCCTCCTGGCGGTGGATCCCGAGCCCAAAGACCTGAAGGTCGCCGCCATGATTCTTGCGGCCTATAGCGATGCGCCGAGGAAGGGGCGTACGGCCGTCATCGTCCGTCGCGGAACCGTCGAAAGAGAGATTTCGGCGCCGAAACGAGACCGGGAGTGTTTTCGCCGGTTCATGATCCAGTGACCCGGCGCCTTCGCCCGGGAGCGCGTTCGAATCGAGCCGCCGTGTCGGGGGGTTCGTGGGTCCGTCCGGGGGTGGAGTCAGGACGGAGGCTTGGGCGCTGTGCTGGACCGCCCGTAGGCGCACAGAGGCCGTAGGCGGCACTCGGGGCAACGCGGGTTTCTGGCGAGGCACAGCGTTCGACCGTGTTGGATGAACTGATGGGAGAGCCTACCCCACCGTTCTTCAGGGAAAAGTTCCGTCAGCGCCTTTTCGATCTTCACGGGATCCTTTGAATGGACGAGGCCCAGTCGGTTCACCACCCGGTTGACATGGGTGTCCACGGGAAATGCAGGGATGCCGAAGGCGTTGCTCAGGACCACGGCGGCGGTTTTTCTACCCACGCCAGGGAGGGTGAGCAGCTGGTCCACGGTGCGAGGCACTTCGCCCTGGAACGCCTCCTGGATGCGGCGGGCAGCGCCTTGGAGGCTCATGGCCTTATTGCGATAGAGCCCCGTGGGCCTTATGATAACTTCAATGTTCCTGAGGGGCGCCTCAGCCAAGGCTTCGGCGGTCGGGTAGTGGGAGAACAGGGTCGGGGTGATCTCGTTCACGCGCTTATCGGTGCACTGAGCCGATAGAATGGCGGCCACCAGCAGCTGAAAGGGATCGGCGAAATGCAGGGAGCATCGGGCGTCCCGATACATTTCCTCAAGAATGTCGAGGATTTTCTGCGCCCTTTCGCGGAGGGCCCGGTGAGCGGCGGGGGGTGCGGTTCCGGGGGCCTGCTGCTTCGGCATGTCCATGGTCCAGAAGGGTTGTCGGATGCCTTGCGGACCGGATCTATATGTCAAAGTCTCCGTTTGATTTCAATGCAAAAGCACTTATAATGATTTTATCGTGAATCGTAACCGTCTTACGCCGATTCAGCGGAAAGGAGCTGAAACATGTCGCAGATGCGCCAGGTTTGCCATTGCGAAAACTGTGGCAATGAAGCGGACATGATCGTAACGTGCGAATGGGTCGAAGTGGAAAAGGAACCGGGGGTGGTTTCCAGGGAAAAGAAGGAAACGCGAACCTGCACCGTGTGCGGCAATGAAGCGGATATCATTGTCGAGACCGATGAATGATTCGATCAAGGTGCTGGAGCTCATGAAGATCAAGAGCTTGAAGAGACCCATGCAGACCCATATCATCGTCTGCCCTTTCTGTGAAAGCGGACACCCCATTCCGGTGGATTTCGATGCGATTCACCGGTGCACCTGTGGAGCCTGCTACAAGGTGTGCGGCAGCCACGTGCTGGAAACCGGGGTGTCGGAAATCGCGGAAGAAATGTGGACCGGCGAGGAGTTGGATTTCATCCGTTCGGTGCCCATCGATTTCTGCAACGTGGTGGTCGAGAAGGATTTCGACCGCCTGCTGGATTTGAAGCAGAACGCCGATCCAAACGGCATTGAGCGCTTCTGTAAATTTGACATGGACACGCCCTTGAATCTCATCTGGGTGAGAAGGCTTTTCTGAATGTCGCTCGAGTCGGTCGCCCTGGTATCCATGCCATGGCCGCTGGCCGAGCGCCCTTCCATCCAACTGGCCGCTCTCAAGGCCTACCTGGATCGGCATTTCGGAAACGGCATCGCCGTGAACGCCTGCCACCCCTATCTCGCCGTTGCCGATCTCCTGGGTTTGGAACGCTACACCGCCATCGCTTCGAGGACCTGGCTGGCGGAGGCCGTCTACGCGGCGTTGCTTTTTCCTGAGCTGGCGGTGAAAGCGCAGACGCTGATCCGAAGACTCTGGAAAAGGCGGATGGGGCCGATTCCGGACATCGAGGAACTGACCATGGCGCTCGCCGCGCTGCACGAGCGGACCGGCCTGGTGGACAGGCTGTGCGCGAGGGATGTGGTTGGATTCAGCGTCTGCCTGGGCCAGCTTACCGCCTCGCTTTACCTGGCGGCGGCGGTCAAGAAACGGTCCCCCCGGGTGACCATTGTCTTCGGGGGAGTTCTGTTTCGGAGCGCCTGGGGCGGGGTCTTCTCGAGCATTTCGAAGTAGTGGATTACGTGGTGAACGGCGAAGGCGAACGGCCTTTTGCGGGGTTGTTGGAGGCCATGGCTCACGGCCGGCCGGCGCCGGAGCCTTCGGATGTTCCCGGGGTGTTCGGACGTTCGGTGGACGGCCGGGTCCTTGGGGGCGGAAGAAGCCAGCTCACGCGGCTGGACGATCTTCCGGTTCCCGATTTCGACGCCTATTTTCAAGAACTTCGCGAGTGCTCGAACCTTCGCACCATCCTGCCTCAAGTCCCCGTGGAAACCAGCCGGGGATGCTGGTGGCATCGGGCCCACTCCGGAAGGCCATCCAGGGGGTGCCGCTTCTGCAACCTCAACCTGCAATGGCGGGGGTATCGGTCCAAGAGCCCGGGACGCGTGGCGGACGAAATCGAGGTCTTGTCCCGAAAATACAGCACACTGCGTTTCGCCTTCATGGACAATGTTTTGAACCCCGCCCGCATGGGAGCCATGTTCGAAGCCATCGCCGGAAAGGACGGCGACTTGGACCTTTTCACGGAACTGCGTGTCCCGGTGCCCCGAGCGGTTTTCTCGGGCATGCGCCGGGCCGGCGTGCGGCGGGTCCAAGTCGGTATCGAGGCGCTCAGCACGCCGCTGCTCGAAAAGATGGGAAAGGGGACGCGGACCATCGACAACGTGGCCGTCATGAAGCGGTGCGAGGAATTCGACGTCGAGAACCATTCGAATCTCCTGCTGGAGTTTCCCGGAAGCGATGCATCCGATGTGGCGGAAACCTTGAGAGTCTTGGACTTCGTTCGGATTTTCCGGCCCCTGCGGATCGTTCGCTTCTGGCTGGGGGAAGGGAGCCCCATCGCGGAGAACCCGGGGGCCTTCGGCCTTTCGGCGGTGCGCAACCATCCATGGTACCGTGCCGTGTTTCCCGGTGAACTGGCGGAAAGACTCCCACTTATGGTGAAAACCTGCCGCGGCGACCGCGAAAGACAGCGGAAGCTGTGGGGGCCCGTTCGAGATGCCGTCCGGCGGTGGAGGCGGGATCACGACGCATGGAAGCGGCGGTTTCCCTGCTTACCGTTGTTAGGTTACAGCGACGGCGGGAATTTCCTCCTTTTGCGGGATCGGGCGGTTTCGAGCGGAGCCCCCAAGACCTATCGGCTCAAGGGAATATCCCGCGAACTGTACCTTGCCTGCGACGAACCCCGGCCCATCGCCGATCTTCTCAGGGAATTCCCGTCCATCAGCGAAGTGAAAATACGTGCTTTCCTGGAAGACATGACGAAGAAGCGCCTGATGTTTCAAGAAGGTGATTGCTGCCTGAGCCTGGCGACTCATGAAAATATCCGTCGATTCTGTCCCCCCCCCCCCGGATAGAAGCAATGCCCCTGAAGGGTTACGATTTTATTGACAGAGCGGGGTCGGTTGTATAAGTTCGTTCATTAGGGAAACCTTTCAAGGAGGGTGGTGAGCCCCGTTCTTTCTTTGAGTTTTGTTTCCCACGATGGACCTTCAATGTGCCGGAACGTCTCGGTCCATTGGAGCCGAAGCTGTATTCCGTTCATTGAGGAACGCCTTTTCCGCACACAAAAGGAGGTCACCATGACACGTTATGGAAGGAAATTGTTTTTCATTGGTTTGGCTTTGGCGTGTTTGCTGGCAACGGGAGTGCCGGCGGCACAGGCGAAAATGGTCCCCAAGGTGGACAATTTCATCTTCTTTGTGGATCAGTCGGGTTCCATGTACATGACCCATGGCAAGATGGGCAAGGTTAAAATGGTACTGGCCCAGGAACTGCTCCTCATGATGAACGAGAAGATCCCCGAGCTGGGCTATAAGGGCGCCCTGGACCTGTTCGCTCCATGGCAGGTGGTCGCGGACCCGGCGGTTTACGAGCGCAACGCCTACGGGAAAGCGCTTTCCAGCATCCCCACGGATCAGGGCGTTTTCAATCGTCGGACACCCATGGGACCGGGCATCAACCGGCTCGATACGGTGCTCGCCGGCCTGACCGGGAAGACGGCGGTCATTATCGTCTCTGACGGTGAAGCCAACGTGGGCACCGACCCGGTCGCGGAAGCGTACCAGGTTCACGCCAAGTATCCCGATGTATGTTTTCACGTGATTTCCTTTGCGGAGAAGCCACATGGCGAACAAATCCTGAAGAAGATCAACGGTATGGGTGACTGCGTCTGGGCTGACGCAGAAACGCTTATGGCCGATGAGGCCGCCATGAATCAATTCGTTCGAGACGTTTTCTACGACGAGGTGGCCGAGGCCGCCAGGGCCGTTTCCCAGGTGGTCATTTTGCGAGGTATCCAGTTCGATTTCGACAAATCGG
Organism: Desulfoglaeba alkanexedens ALDC; assembly: GCF_005377625.1. Taxonomy (GTDB): domain Bacteria; phylum Desulfobacterota; class Syntrophobacteria; order Syntrophobacterales; family DSM-9756; genus Desulfoglaeba; species Desulfoglaeba alkanexedens. Next base: position 2,097,269 of record NZ_CP040098.1, read on the forward strand.
ACATCAAGCCCGAATGGGAGCCGGTGCTCGATGAAGGCGTCAATATCCTCAAGGAAAATCCTGCAATCCGGATCATCATCGAAGGCCATACATGCGACATCGGTACCGATGCTTACAACCAGGGGCTTTCGGAGCGAAGAGCTCGGTCCGTCTATGAGTACTTCATGAAGGAGGGCATCAGTCCTTCGCGCATGAGGACGGTCGGGTATGGAGAAATGAAGCCGAAGGCGAGCAATGCCACGGAAGACGGCCGTATCATCAACCGTCGGGTCGAGATCCGAGTGGTGGAATAGCGTCGGCGATTCCGGGGGCGGAAGCTGCTGCGGCTTCTGCCCCTTCCTTTGGGAAACCTCGTGAGGGCTGAGAGGTGTAGTCGTGAGAAGCAGACGGTATGGGAGGAGGATTGGTGCGGCGGTGGTGGCCTGCGCCTTTGTGGCATTGACCTCAAGCGCGGCCTTTTCTTTGGATGACCAGGAGGCCGAATCGAAATTTCAGCAGTTTCAGCAGGAATGGATGCAGAAGCTGGCTCGAAACGGCCTCTACGGACCCGGCAGCGTGCAGTGCGAACTACAACCGCAGGATCAGGGCCTCTTCGTAGCCACCTACAAGACCCTCGGGCAAATCACTTCCGTCCGGGTCAAGAAGACGCAGTCCGCGGGCTCTCCTTACGTGGGGATCCTGAGCTACGAGGAGCTGCTTTACAGTTGCCGGGGTCGGACGCCGGAGGAAGCCCGGAAGGGTCCCTTCCAGTTTGAATCCCGGACCTCGGTCACCGAAATCTTCCGGTTTTCCAAAGGGAAGTGGCTGTACTGACGTTGCCAACCGGAACTCATAGCTTGATGAGAAGGCCCTGCTTCCAGGCCGGAATCCAGAAGGATTGCCCCTGATTATTGAAATGTTTCCCCTCGTTCCCAAGCTCCAGCTTGGGAACGAGGGGATGGGTCACAGCCTCATGGGAACCAGCTGCAAAATCCATAACAAAGGACCCGGATATCCCTACTTCGTCACATCTAATATTGTTGTAGCGTGGATTCCCGTCTTCGCCCACAAAGACCAATTCGAGATCCCGGCCGACTCCTTTTAGCACTGCAGGGTGAACAGCAATTCCTAGAGCCGATCGCTTTGGATGAAGAGTGGGCAAGAAAAGAGGGTCGTCGGGTTTGCGTAAACGAAATCAACCAAGGCTCTTTTTTTTTCAAGCAGTTATAGATGCTCCGGAAATTCATGGCCATGAGGGAGAATAATCGTCATGGCATCACGGCCTTCTCAGATAAACCGCCAGGGCCTGTCGCGCTCCGGCGCCGGCTTGCCTTCGGATCTTTGCAAACATCTCGTGACAGTCTCGATAGGAAAGCCGATTGACCAGGGCGATGGTGCGCAGGTCGTCCAGGGTCCGCGGATACAGCCCCGCATCTTGAACAATTTCGTCCTTGGCCGCTACCTTGGCGTAGATCAATGCCCGCGCTGCCAGCAACCGGTGGCGGGGGCGGTCTAGGGCCTCCCGGTTAAAGACGTACAGCAGAGTCAATAGGTCCCCCGGTGGATAGAGATGTCCCCGGCCACCGAGACGCCGGACTATGGTGCGCATGAGAAAAACGGGTTTGACGGCGACAGTTTCCGGCACACGGCGGCGCAGGAACCGGACTAAGGCGAGATGAATCTGCCCGGCCTCCACGCAGAGGCGAGGGTGGGTGGCCAGCAGTCGGGCAATGGCCTCGGCCCGCATCCGGTCCCGCAGCACGAAGCGCCGGGCGTCGCAGCGGGCAAAGCGGAGGGTGGCGTCCACCACCGTATCGAAGTCCGCCGCCAATGAAGCCTGATAAAACTCAATCAAGGCACCGATAGCCTCGCGTTCGGCCTGGTAGACCTGCCCTCGGATCGAATCCTTTTCGATTTGATCGGGGGTGCCGCCGGTCGCAAAAAGGGTGTGAATCTCCAGCAGCTTTTCGATGAACGGTTCCACCTGGATCACCGTGACACCGGCTTGGTGCAGCCGTTGCCAAAGGCGGCACATCCGCCGGCCGAACTCGGGAAACTCGATGTCGGTGAGCATGAGGTAATCGTCGATGGGAAGGTCCCCGGCGAGCATCTGCACAAACTCAGGCGACGGCGCGTCCTCGGTGACCAACGCATCTCCCGGACGAACCCATTCGGCTAGTAGGGGAACGACCTCAGGCCAATGATTGGCATATAGGATGTCGATGTGGCGCGTCGTAGAGCGTCTCCAGCTCGGCATGGCGGGTGATGGCCTCGTCCGTGGCTTTCTGCATGGGGCGGCGCGCACTGTGGAATTCGTCAATGCGTTTTCGCTCGTGGGGGATGTCAGCATGAGCAAAAAAACAAACCGGTCAAAATCTCACACTGTCCCTTGCGTAGATAAAGGACTGTGCTATCTGGAGCGCTTTCCTGAGTAGCCCAGAAGGGTGTGGATCTTTTAGAACGACATTCAGGGTGGACCCTCTGAGGTAGATCCAGACGGCCCTGAAGCAGCAAGCGCATCAGCTCCGTTTCCCCTCGTTCCCAAGCTCCAGCTTGGGAACAAGGTGGATGGTGGAGCTTGGGAGCAAGGTCAAAAAATCCCCCTCTCCCTTGATGGGAGAGGGTTGGGGTGAGGGTGAGAAAATTAACGTATGTCAATCGGTTACATTCCCCTCCCCTTAATCCCCTCCCACAAGGGGAGGGGAAGTAGAATTCCGCTCGTTCCCAAGCTCCAGCTTGCGAACGGCCTCACCGAAGCTGGAGCTTCTGCACAGTTGTGTCCCCAAGCTGGAGCTTGGGAACAAGAAGCAAAAGATCTGCACCCAGCCCAGAAAAGCCGTCGCCAGCCTGCTCAATCTCCCATACGAATCAATATCATATTATTATACTCGTCCAATAACTTAATTCAATGGTCAGCCAGACGCCTCCTATTTCTGCATGCATGGCGGTAAAACACGCACCGCCTCTTTCCGTGCAGAAACGGGTGCGTTTTTGGACGAAGTTAATATAATGGTGCCTATCGGGCGTTGGCTGCTGGTCGCTAAGGTTGGCTGAACCCACCGGCTGATGCCAATAGACAGCGAACATCGGCCAGGCCGACGGCGAGGACCGGCTGCATGCTGAACTCAAAAAGAACATCGGACCAGCTTATTTTCAACGTGGAAAATTCCAATTCCGTTGAACCAAGACAAAACATCAGCCCGGGTAACATGGCTTTGTGCGACAACTACCTTGACAGATACCGTGCCTCGCGTTGGGTGAAATAATAAAATTAAATATTATAAGAAGGGAAAGACTATGGCTATTCGTATTCACCCTTATGCTTAAGAGCGGATGAAAGAACGAGGAGCTACCGAATTTTTAAAAAATAGAAAGGAGTAAACACCATGAGATTCACTTATGATCCTCGCTATAATGTTGCTTACATTCGTTTTCACAAAAAAAGCACTGAAGTTGAAACGATACGGATAAGCGATGAATTAAATGTTGATATAGCCCCAGATGGAACTATCTATGGTATTGAACTCTTAAATGCAAATGAGCAATTAAATCGTGAGGATATGGGCAGACTTTTGGTCATTAACGAGGCAACTGGTGAGGAAAAAGAACTCCCTCTTGCTGTTGGCAGGTGAAATTAGTAAAGTTTATGGTGCCGGTTTTGAAAAAACAAAGTGTTAAAATTAAAAGGGTGCAGATCTTTTAGAACAACATCCAGGGTGACCCTCTGAGGTAGATCCAGATGGCCTTGAAGCAGCAAGCGCATCACCTCCGTTCCCCCTCGTTCCCAAGCTCTGGCTTGGGAACGGGCTCACCGAAGCTGGAGCTTCTGCACAGTTGTGTTCCCAAGCTGGAGCTTGGGAACAAGAAGCAAAAGATCTGCACCCATTGGTAACAATGCTGTTTTCACCTTTTCGTCGGAAAAGGTGTTTTCCGACGCCTGCCTTCGAAAAACCTCTCGCAGCGGCAAGACCACCTATTCCCTTCAAATGATGGGAGCCGCCCTCGTCCACCCGGACCACAAGGCCGTGATCCCCTTTCCCCCCGAAGTGATCCAAAGAGACACGTTCCGCTGCATGGATTTTGGGATGCCGTTCGAGTAAAATGGCAGCGGATCTTTTATGCGGGTGGCCAAGGTGGGCCGCCGTGACGCCATCGGAAGAGAAAAAGGGGAGACGGGAGCCGGTGATCAGTGTCCAGGGCGTAGCGAAACTTCTCGGAAAGAAGGATCTCTTTCGGGAGGTCTCTTTTCACGTTCATCCCGGAGATCGGATCGGGGTGGTGGGGCCGAACGGCGCCGGGAAGACCACCCTCTTTCATATCCTTACGGGTGAGTTGGAACCGGACGTCGGTGCCGTCCAGCGCTCCCGGAATCTCCGCCTGGGCTACCTGCCTCAGCAATGGAACCCCCGCATTCACAGGACGGTTCTCGCCCACACGCTGGACGTGCACAGCGAAGTCCAGAGTGTCCGTGAAGAACTGGCTGCGCTTCATGAAGCCATGGGCCGGGAAACGGACAGAGAACGGCTCCGGGACATGGCTGCGCAACAGGCGCTGTTGCTCGAAAAGATCGAGCACCTGGGCGGCTACGACCTGGAGGCCCGCGGCTTGAAAATCCTCCACGGCCTGGGCTTTCGCGACGATCACTTGGACCGGCCCGTGGCGGCCTTGAGCGGCGGCTGGGTGATGCGGCTCGAACTGGCCCGGCTTCTGCTTTCCGAGCCGGACGTGCTGCTCCTGGACGAACCCACCAACCACCTCGACCTGGAGTCCCTCCTCTGGCTGGAATCCTTTCTTCTTTCCACTCGCTCGGCGTTTCTCATCATTTCCCACGACCGGGCGTTCTTGAACCGGGTTGTGAACCGGATCTTCGAACTGGAACAGGGCCGCTTCGAGGAGTATCGGGGAAACTACGACAGGTACCTGGAAGAAAAGACGAAAAGACGCGAAATAAGGGCCGCCGCTCAGAGAAACCAGGAGGAACGAGTCCGCCAGCTGGAGCGGTTCATTGCGCGCAACCGCTATCGGAAGGACAGGGCGCGCCAGGTGCAGAGCCGCCTGAAGACGCTCGACAAGATGGAACATGTGGAGGCGCCGGAGGAAGAAGTCGGCATTCGGTTCGAGTTTCCCGAGCCGGCGCGTTCCGGAAGGCGGGTGGTCGAACTCCACGGTGTTCACAAAGCCTATGGGGATCACGTCGTCTATCGCGGCGTGGACCTGGTTCTGGAGCGGGGCGACCGGGTGGCGTTTCTGGGGCCGAACGGCGCGGGAAAGAGCACGCTCCTCAAGATTCTTGCCGGCGTGGAATCGGTTGATCGAGGCGAGCGCAAGCTGGGACACGGAGTGGAACTCGCCTACTATGCTCAAAACCTCCTGGAACAGTTGAACCCGGAGCTCACCGTGCTGGAGGAGGCACTCCAAGTTTCCGGCGATCTTCCCCAGAGCCGACTTCGGAGTCTTCTTGGAGCGTTTCTTTTTCGAGGCGACGATGTGACCAAGCCGGTGGCTGTGTTGAGCGGCGGTGAAAAGGCGCGGCTCACACTCTGCAAGTTGCTGCTTCAACGCCCCAACTTGCTGCTCCTGGACGAACCCACCAACCACTTGGATATTCCGTCCCGCGAGGTGCTGGAAACCGCGTTGGAGCGGTTTTCGGGAACCGTCTGCTTCATCAGCCACGATCGTCATTTCATCAATGCGGTGGCGGACAAGATCCTGGTCATCCGGTCGGGAAAGGTGGAGCTTCTTCCGGGAAATTACGATGACTACGAACGTATCTGGAAATCGCGCCTGGACGCGGGGCGCCCGGAAGACGGACCGGGGGATCCAGGGGCCGACACGGTTCAGGAGCGCGTGGATGCCGGCAGGACCGACCGGGATCGGAAGCGAGTCGAGGCGGAGTGGCGAAACGAATGGTATCGGATCAAACAGCCGATGGAACAAAGAATCGCGGTCCTGGAAAGCCGCCTGGAGGAGGCTCAGGCTCGACTCGAAGCCCTGGAATCCCGCCTGTCCGACCCCTCGACGTATGAGGACGGAGACCGGGTTCGAACGCTTCAGATCGACTATCAGCGGTGCCGTAAAGAGATCGACGAAATCAGCCGGTGCTGGGAAGAGGAGGCGTTGAAGTTGGAAGCCCTTGAAAGGGAGTTCTGGGAGAACAAAGAAGGCATTCGGGGCCGGTGGTCCGCTGAAAGCGGGAACCCTGGAATCCGCTTCGGTTGAAAGCGCCGGCTTCCTTTAAGGACCCTGCCGCAGGAACGGGCTTGAGAAGGGGCGAAGAGTTTCGTGTGTTGACGGAGGTTGCAATGAAATCGGTTTGCGTACTGCTCACGGTATGTCTTTTTGTGGTCACGGTGATTCCGGGCTGTGTGCCGGGTCCGACGACCCAGCAACACCTGGAATCGGCCACCTGGCTGGGTGTGGTGGGAGCAGGCGTCGGGGCCTTGGTGGATGATGACAACCCCTGGCGGGGCGCCGTGATCGGAGCCGGGATCGGGTCCCTCGCCGGATACGGCCTGGCGGAGGTGAGCCAGCGGGCCGCTCGGGAAGCGGCTACGCGGCGCCAGACGGTGACCTACCACAACCCGAGCACCAACGAATGGGTCCAGGCCGACCCGGTGGCCTACGATTCGGCCACCGGGACCGCGACGGTTCGGACGCGCACGTGGGAAGGCGAGCGGCTTCAGAGCGACCGTTATGTGAAAGTTCCGGCCTATTGAAACGTCGTGACATGTCCCGCACGCAGCCGGTCCAGGTGGAGCTTCAAGGCCGGGTTATGGGGACACAGGGTGAGCGCCCGTTCCAGGGTCTGGACGGCGGTCGGCAATTCGCTACGCACCTCGTAGAGCCGCGCCAGGACCAGCCACAGGCCGGGATCCTTGGGCCTTTTCTTTATCCGGCGCTTCACCAGGAAGATGGCCAAACGGCTTCCCTGTTCGTAAAAGAGGCGTTTGGGTAAGGACAAGAGCTGCAACGGACGATCTCCTTGCGCGGGGCATTGCCCGGGATCGAACCCTTGACATCAAGACGCCGGGTTCGCGTGGTTTGTGATCCGGCGGTGCATGCTTCTCAGGGCATGCAATGACGGCCGAGGGACTGCCTTCGGCGCTCGCGCGGAGGCCGGGTCATGCGGCCGGTTCATTGGCCTGAAGCCTGAAGTGCCTGAGTTCGAGCCCCGCGTCCCGGGCTTTCTGCCAAAGGAGGCGGCTTGCACGGCGGCGGTCTTCATCGTCCATCACGATGAAATGGATCGTGTGCGGGTAGCGGAACAAAATGGAAACGTCCGGGGTCGCGTCGCAGGCGAGCACGTCGAAGCCCTCCAGGAACCGGGGAGAAGCGGTGATAAGAACCGGTTCCTCCGCCGGAAGTGATTCCCCGGGCCCGAATATCCGGTGCGGGACGAAACTGGGTTGCGAAAAGGTCCACAGCATTTGATCCAGGTGCTGCGCCCCCATGGTGGAATCCGTGAGGACATGGACCCGCAGCCCTTTCTCGTAGTAGAACTCCACCCACCGGCACAGGAGCCTTCGCATCTCCTGCGACCGCGTTTCCACGAAGACCATTCGACGATCCATCCGTTCCGCCTCAGTCCTTCACCGTGTCAGCACGTGAGATGAAAGGCGCCCGCCACGTCTCTTCCTTCCGAAAAAAGCCGGTTGAACGTGAGAACGGCCCGATCGGTTGGTTCTTCGATGAGTTCGATGGCCGCTTCCTCGAGGCGTTTTCTAAGAGACGGCAAGACCTGCATGCGGCCCGGATGTCCCTGCCCCACCACCAGAGTGTGGGGCTTGGCCTGCAGGATTTCCGTCACGTCCGAAACGTCCACCTCGTGGCTTTCGCGGCGCCGCCAATCGGGAATAACCCGGCCTTGGACGATCATCAGGTCCGAGCGGTACGTACGGCCCCGAACCGTCATGGATCCGAACTGATAGTTTTCGATCATCACGAAAACCTCCCGTTTATTGCCGGCACATCCGCAGCACCGGTTCCGCGGTGCCTTCTCCGAAATGACGGCCCATCTCCAGAAAGAAGGACGCCGTGGGGTTGACGCGGAGCTTCGCGTTGAGCGCGATGACGGCTTCCGCTTCACGTTCCACGTCCACATGAAGAAACGTCTCACATTCGCCCGCGTGGCTGATCAACAGGTGCCGCAGGCGTTCGATGGTGTCCCGGTTCAGCTGTTCCGCTTTCAGATGGATCCGGACCGATTCCACGGCTTCCACCTGAGCGTCTTCCAGTGTGAGAATCCTTTCGGCGATGACCTTGGATCCCTTTTCATCATGCTGCACGGTGCCGATGACCACTTTCGGCTCATCTTGTTCCAAAAGCTCCCGGGACTGGCTGAAAACCTCAGGGAAAGCGACCACTTCCAGGGTTCCCAGCTTGTCTTCCAGCGTGAGGAACGCCATGCGCTCGCCGCGCTTGGTGGTCAGCTCCTTAGTGACCGAGATGAGTCCGCAGAGGATGGCCTGGGTGCCCTCCGGTTTTTCCCGAACCCTTTGGCTGTCGGCGCTGCAGAGAGTGGCCAGCTGGTCGGCGTAGTGGTCCAGCGGGTGGCCGGAGACATAGAAGCCGATGGATTCTTTTTCGTACTGAAGCGTGGTGCGGCTGTCCCAGGCGGGCACATCCGGGAGCGGCGGCGACGCAGCCCGTTTCCGGTTTCTCAACAGCTCGAACATGTTGAGCTGGCCGGACTGGCGGTCGCGCTGCACGACCTGCGCCCGCTCCAGGGCGGTGTCCAGGGCGGCGAAGGTGCTCGCCCGGCTGTTGTGGATCGAATCGAACGCACCGCACTTGATGAGTTGCTCGATCACCCGGCGGTTCACCCGCTGAGTGTCCACCCGCTCGCAGAAATCGTAAATAGATCGAAAAGCGCCCTCGTTGTTCCGGCTCCGAAGGATGCTCTCGATGGCGCTTTCCCCCACGTTCTTGACGGCCGCCAGCCCGAACCGGATCTTCCCTTCCACGACGGTGAAGTCCCGATCGCTCAAATTGACGTCCGGCGGCAGGACCTCGATCCCCTTGTCATGGCACTCGTTCATGAGCTTCACGACTTGGTCCGTGTTGCTGAGAACGCTGTTCAGAAGGGCCGCCATGAATTCCACGGGATAGTGGGCCTTAAGGTAAGCGGTCTGGTAGGCGATGAGCGCGTAGGCGGCGCTGTGGGACTTGTTGAAGCCGTATCCGGCGAACTTCGCCATGAGGTCGAAGATATGGTTCGCCTTGGCCAGGTCGATTCCGTTGGCCTTGGCCCCGTCCAGGAACCTCTGGCGCTGCGCCTCCATCACTTCCGGGATCTTCTTTCCCATGGCCCGCCTGAGGATGTCGGCTTCGCCCAAGGTGTAATTGGCGAGGACGCTCGCGATCTTCATCACCTGTTCCTGGTAGAGGATCACCCCATAGGTGGATTCCAGGATCGGCCGCAACGCTTCCAGCTCGTAAGTGATGTCGATTTTTCCATGTTTGCCGTCGATATACTGCTCCACCATGCCGCTTTCCAGGGGTCCCGGCCGGTAGAGTGCGACAAGCGCCACGATGTCCGCAAAATTTTCCGGGTGCAGCCGGACCATGATGTCGCGCATGCCGGAGCTTTCCAATTGGAACACCCCGGTGGTGTCCGCCCGCGAAAGCAGCGCGTAGGTTTCCGAGTCGTCCAGCGGGAGTTCCTCCATATTGAGCTGGATTCCGTGATTCTTTTCGATGAGTTTCACGGCATTGTGGATGACCGTGAGGTTCCGAAGCCCCAGGAAATCGAACTTGATGAGCCCGGCTTTTTCCACGTACTTCATCGAATATTGCGTGACGATCTCTCCGTCCTGGTCCCGGTAGAGCGGCATGTACTCGACGATGGGCCGGTCGCCGATGACGACGCCGGCCGCGTGGGTGGACACATGCCGGGGCAGGCCTTCCAGGGCGAAAGCCACTTCGAAGAGTTCCCGCACCTGCGGGTCGTCGCGCTGTATTTCGGCCAGGCGCGGTTCCAGTTCAAAGGCCTTCTTGAGCGTCATGCCGGGAGAAGCCGGGATGAGCTTCGCAATGCGGTCCACGTCGCCGTAGGCCATGCCCATGGCGCGGCCCACATCGCGGATCACGGCTCGCGCCTGCATGGTTCCGAAGGTGGTGATGTGTGCGACCCGGTCCGACCCGTATTTTTCCGAAACGTAACGGTGCACATCGTCCCGGCCGTGGATGCAGAAGTCCACGTCGATATCCGGCATGCTGATGCGTTCCTTGTTGAGGAACCGTTCGAAGATGAGCCCGTGTTCGATGGGGTCGAGGTCGGTGATCTCCATGACGTAGGCGACCAGGCTTCCGGCGGCGGATCCGCGGCCCGGCCCTACGGGGATGCCCTGCTTTTTCGCGTACCCGATGAAGTCGGCCACGATGAGGAAGTAGGCGGCGAAGCCCATCTCCCGGATGACGTCGATTTCGTAGCGGAGCCGCTTATCGTATTCCTCGCGCTCCCTGGAGCCGAAATGCGGCCGGCGTTTCTGGATCTGCTTTAGGCGGCGCTCGAAGCCTTCCAGGACTTCCTTTTCGAAACGGTCTTCGATGCTTTCGCCCTCTTCCAAGGGAAACACCGGGAAATGGTATTCGCCCAAGGGGATCTCGAGACGGCAGCGGTCCGCGATCCGCACGGTGTTTTCCAGCGCTTCGGGAACGTGGGCGAATTCCCGGGCCATTTCTTCGGGAGACTTGAAGTAGAGCTGGTCGGTGGAAAACTTCATCCGTTTCTGGTCAAGGATGGTCTTTCCCGTTTGGATACAAAGCAGCAGTTCGTGGGCACGGGCGTCGCTCCGGCGCAGGTAGTGACAGTCGTTGGTGGCCACCAGCGGGAGCCCTAGGTCTCGAGCCAGCTGGATGAGGCCTTCGTTCACGGTGGCCTGTTCCGGGATGCCGTTGGCTTGGAGTTCCAAGTAGTACCGGTCCGGCCCGAAAATGGCCGCGTATTCTTCCGCCGCTTTGACGGCCGTCGCCTTCCGTCCCTGGAGGAGATTCGAAGCCACTTCCCCTTTGAGGCACCCCGAAAGGGCGATGAGCCCCTGGTTGTGGGCCCGCAGCAGCTCCTTGTCCACCCGCGGTTTGTAGTAAAAGCCTTCCAGGTGCGCTAGGGTAACAAGCTTCATGAGGTTGCGGTAACCGGCGTCGTTTTCGGCAAGCAGCACAAGGTGATGGTTTCGGTCTTCATCGCCGTTGGGCCCGGGCGCCGCCTGCCGATCGAAACGGCTTTTCGGCGCAACGTACACTTCGCATCCCACAATGGGATTGATGCCCGCTTTTTTGGCCTTTTCGTAGAATTCCAGGGCTCCGAACATGCCGCCGTGGTCGGTGACCGCCACCGCCGGCATCCCGTAGCTTCGAGCCGTGTCCAGAAGATCGGCCAGTCGGATCGCGCCGTCCAGGAGGCTGTACTCGCTGTGAACGTGGAGATGAACGAAAGAAGGTTGCGCCATGAATTGCTCCCTGCCCGCACTCCGGGTTTTCAAAGCCGACGCCCGGAGCCGGATCGAAAAATCGGTTCCCCGCATGATCCCTTACGATTCCGACCGCCTCAAGTCTAGACCATTTCCGGCAAGACTTCCAGGCGGGAAGGGCCGATAGCGGGGGATGCACTGCAGCAGCCGTGCGCCTACGGATCCGAAGGCGGTGGGAAGATTCCAGGCCGGGCCGCGAACGTCGCCCTCCGATGATTCTTACCGTCTGTCTTTCAAGGACGCCCTGTGCTTCACCGGTTCCCGATCCCAGTTGAATTCCGAAAACGGTTCGTCGGCCCGGCCGCGCTTGAATCCGCTCAAAACCCGTTCCAAATCTTTCGGGTTTCTGCGGGGGCCTTCACTCAGATCGATGAGAAAGCAGCGTACGCCCCAGCTGCGAAGCGGCGCCAGCCGGGCCAGCCAACTCACGGGACGGTCGGCGTAAACCGCCGTAATCCCCGATTCCGACAGAAGAAGGTAGGGTTCGTTCCTTGGGGTCACGAAGGGTTTTCCCGCGAGCAGGGCGGGTTTGAGCCGCGACGTGAAGAGGGCGGGCCAGGCGTAGACGGTCACCACAGGCACGCTTCCCAGGGGAGATCGAAGCAGGCGCTGAATTTCCCGGCCGGTGATTTCCAGCGAAAGCACCGTCCGGGCGCATCCCTGTGCGCCAAGGGCGGCAAGGGCCGCCGGGTTTCTCACGTTGAAGCGATGGCCGGCCGCAAGCACCAGTCTTTCGGTTTCCCGAAAGAAGTCAAAATGTCCCCAGTTGTTGAGTTCCCAGTTCCGGTATCCCCGGTCCACGAACCACCGGACGGCCCGCTGGTAATAATCCAGGTCTTTCGGCAGGATCACGGGGGGAAGAGACCAGGCGAAGCGCTTTTTCTGCGCGGGGTGAAGTCGTGCCTTTGCCAAACGCTCCAGGTTGGGCTTGGAGGCGGTGAGGAGCACCCCGTGGGCGGGGGACGCCATGGCGTTTCCCAGTTCTTCATAACGGCCGACCTTCACCAAAAGGGTTTCTGCAAAATGTGAATGTCTGGCGGGAACGGTCGGCCAGGAATCGGAAACGGAGTCAGGAGCGGGGAAGGTTTTCCGATATGGGCGGGGTTTCGGGACAGCGTCCAGGAGGACCCTTCTCCACCGAACCGGATCTTCCAGTTGACCGCCGATCCGAAAGAGCCGTTCGCCCGGCTGCAGATCCCGGGCGGCCTTCAAAAAGATCTTTTCTCCCGGCCCAGCTTCTTCCCGGGGCGCGCTCGTTTCGAGTGACAACAGCGCCTGAACGGCGAAGGGCTTTTGCTCCCTGCCGTCCGGGGATTCCGTTCGGAGGCGGTCGCCCTTTCGGATTCCGTGACGAAGGTCCACAAGTACACGTTTTTCTTCCACCGTCAGCACGTTTCCGACCCACAGGCCGCTGGAACCGGACCGATGCGGGGTGAGAATGCCCGAAGCGTTTTCGCCTTCCAGGTGACCTTGGGTCAACTTCCGGGCCGGAGCGAGCCCGAGCCGTTCCCGGGCGTGGGCGATGGCTTCGGAATGCCTGTCCGGGGGCGCGTCCATGACGTCTCGGTAGGCTCGGACGACTTGGGCGATGTAATCGGCGCTTTTCATGCGGCCTTCGATTTTGAAGGCGGCGATCCGAAGCGCCTTCAACCGGGGAATCCAGTCAAGCGCGGAAAAATCGTTGCAGGAAAGGAAGTAGCCTTCCCTTTTTCCTTGCCGGAATTTCAGCCGGCAGGGTTGCACGCAGCGGCCCTGCAGCCCGCTGTGACCGCCTCGAAAGCTGCTCGCAAGGCATAACCCGGAAAAAGAAAAACAAAGGGCTCCGTGAACGAATATTTCGATTTCCGCCGTGGTAGTTCGGGTGATGTCCCGGATTTCGTCGAAGCTGAGTTCTCGAGCCAGCACGATGCGGGAGGCGCCGAGCCGCGCGAGAGCGTTTACACCGGCGGCGTTGTGGGCGCCCATGAGGGTGCTGGCGTGCAGGGTGAGCGTGGGAAACCGGTCACGGGCGAGCTGAAAGATTCCCGGATCTTGAACGATCACGGCGTCGGGGGCGAGGTCGGCAAGCGATTGAAGCAGATCCAGGATCCGGGGGAATTCCAGGGCGGTTACCAGGCTGTTCAGGGCCACGTGGACGGCCGCGTCCCGGGCGTGGGCATAGGGAATGATACGGGCCAGATCGTCCAGGGTGAAGTTGGGGGCGAGCGCTCGGGCGTTTAGTTCTTTGAGCCCCAGGTAGACCGCGTCGGCTCCGCTTTCCAGGGCCGCGAAAAAGCTTTCCAGATTGCCGGCCGGTGCCAGGAGTTCCGGGGTCTTTCTTCTTGATTCAGACAAGCGGGTCGCCTCCGTCGGCTCCATTTCCTGAGGGTTCCCGCCAGGCTTCGAGGCGGCGGATCAGTTCCACCAACGCGTCGGTGGAACGTTCCATGAGGGTTCGGCCTTTTTCGGCCGATGCGAGTGCAGGGTTTCCCCATACCCCGTGAGCCCAGAACGCGCGCTTGTTTCGTACCAGGAGATGCGGGGGAAAACTCGGGTATTCTTCCGGTGCGGAGCCCTGGACCCGATCAGGGTGCAGGTGGAGCATGAGTGAGGTTTCCACTTCGCCCGCGTGGGAATCGCCGGGTGTGGCCTGAACGCCGCGCCAGGCCTCCTTTCCCAGATCCAGCACGGAGAGCACGGCGAAGGCGCTCTCCGGCAGTTCGGCCATGGATTCTTCCGCGGCGTCAAGAAGGGTCGCCATGTGGGTCCCGCCCGCGTGGCCGCTCAAAACGACAAAACGCCGAATGCCCTGCGCGTAGAAGCCACGGATGACGTCTTTCAGCAAGCGGTGCAAAGTGCGGCTCCGGATGCCCACGGTACCCGGGTGTTCGCTGGAACTGCGACAGACGCCGTACCAAAGCGGCGGTGCCACCCACACGGAGGCCTTCCGCGAAGCCTCCCGGGCCAGGGCAACCGCGTGGAAGGTATCGGTTCCGAGCGGAAGGTGCGGCCCGTGTTCTTCCAGCGATCCGCAGGGGATGATGATCGTTCGAACGGATTGCCGTTCTGTTTCAAACCGGACCATGGTGATATCTTCCAGGACGTGCATGGCCTACTCCTTCCATTTCGACACCGGGGCGACGTTTTCCCGAAAAACCGCGCCCCATCCTTAACCCGAATGTCCCCCGGGAGCAAGAGCCCGCCGGGCGGGGTGTTTTGAAAAACGATCGATTGAAAAACGATCTCAGGTCCTTTAGATAGGAAGAGAGGGATGAGTTTTGCCGCCGGTGGGCGGCCGCCTGGCCGGCCCATCCCGAGTGGATGCGGAAGTTCCTCGGGCTGTTGGGCACATCCATTCAGCCGTAAGCAACCGGTGCATTGAGGCCGGCGGGTCCTCATCGTGCCGTGGAGTCACCGTGATCGAATACCTGGCCATCTTCGGCGGATCCTTCATGCTGGCCCTTTCGGGGGCGCTCATGCCGGGACCGCTCTTTACCGTGACCCTTTCGGAATCGGCGCGGACCGGCTTCAGAGCGGGCCCGCTCCTCATCACCGGTCATTCCATTCTGGAACTGGCCCTGGTGGCGGCGATTCTTTTGGGGCTGGGTCCGTATCTCAAGCTTCCCACCGTCACGGGCGTGGTCGCGCTCCTCGGCGGCACGTTGCTCGTCTACCTGGGCTGGGACATGTTGCGAAGCGCCGGCCGGCTTTCCCTGCGCTGGGATCCGGCCGCCGACAAGCGAAGCGGTGCGCGCCATCCCGTGGTGATGGGGGCGCTGGCAAGCCTCGCCAATCCCTATTGGACGCTCTGGTGGGCCACCATCGGTCTGGGGTACCTCATCGCGGCCATGAAGTACGGCGCCCCTGGTGTGACCTTGTTCTTCGTGGGACACATCGCGGCCGATTTCGCCTGGTACAGCCTGGTGTCCTTCGGGGTCAGCCGCGGAAAGACCCTGCTCGGCGATTCCGGCTACCGATGGACGCTTCGGGCCTGCGGGGCGGTGCTCATCTTCTTCGGTGGCTGGTTTCTGATTTCAGCCCGGGACTTCCTCGGTTCGCTGGCGACGTGAAGCACCCTCTTCGGTCTTCGTTCCCGTCCTGACGAAAGATGCAGCCGTTGAAGTAAAGGACCACCCATGGACGAAACCCTGAAGCAGGCCCTTGTGGATCGCGTCGCTCGGGAGCCCTTCGCGCGGAAGCTCGGGTTGCGCCTGGTCGACCTCCGCGCAGGCTATTCGCGCGTGGAAATGGATTTCACGTCGGATCTCGAAAACATCTTCGGGATGGCCCACGGCGGGGCTGTTTTCGCCCTCATGGACGAAGCCTTTGAAACGGCCGTCAATTCCCACGGAACCGTCGCGGTGGCCCTCAGCATGACCGTCAACTACACGGCGGCCGCGGAACCGGGAAGCCGACTTACGGCCGAAGCCCGGGAAATGAACCGGAGCCGCAGGACCGCGCTCTACGACATTAGAGTGACCGACGAAAACGGCCGGCTTATCGCCACGTGCCAGGCGCTCGCCTATCGGAAGGGTGTCCCGCTTCCCTTCATCCACGGCGATTGAGGCCGCTGCAAAGCCGAAACGCCACGTTGGCCCGCTACTATCGTAGCGTGGATCCCGGTCTTCACCCACAAAGACCACTTCGAGATCTTGACAAGCTCGCTAGAAAGACAGCGTGTTTCAGCTGTAGCACGAGGGAAGCTGAAGCTTCCCGGGCAGGCCGTTCCCAAGCCAGAGCTTGGGAACGAAGGGAGAGCACGATCCTGTATGAATGCGATTGGAAGCCTTAAGACGACGGTTCAATCGCAAAGTAGACAGAATGATCGACCTCAGCGAGATCAAGCAGCGCCCCATATCCATTAAGCTAGGCACATGACCCCACAATCAGGTGGGCAACAACCTGGGAGCGCGGGCGTCCCGCCAGCAACTTTCAGGCCCATGGCGTCCTCTGCGGGCGAGACGCCCGCGCTCCCAGGGCCGAACTCTTCCACCTTGTTCCAAGTTCCAGCATCCCCTTGCCCTTGTTCCCAAGCTGGAGCTTGGGAACAAGGTGGAAAAATCGGCATTCTCGGACAGGCTCCTAGGGGTTGTCTCGGAACACCTTTCGGAAGATGGTGTCCACGTGTTTCAGGTGGTAGCCCAGGTCGAAGAGCGGCGCCAGTTCTTCGGGCGAAAGGCACCGCATGACTTCCTGGTCTTCTTGGAGGCGTTCCTTGAGGTTCCCGCCTTCGTGCCAGACTTTCATGGCGTTTCGCTGGACCAACCGATAGGCCTCTTCGCGGCTCAGGCCTTTTCCGGTGAGCGCAAGAAGCACCCGCTGGGAGTAGAAGAGACCGCCGGTGAGTTCCAGGTTGCGGCGCATCCGGTCGGGATAGACGAGGAGTCTGTCCAGCACGCGGGTGAGCCGAACCAGCATGGTGTCGCAAAGGATGGTGGAATCGGGACCGATGACTCGTTCGACCGAGGAATGGCTGATGTCCCGTTCGTGCCATAGAGTCACGTTTTCCATGGCCGCCAGCGCGTTGGTTCGAAGAATCCGGGCGAGCCCCGAAAGATTTTCGCAGGCGATGGGGTTTCGCTTGTGAGGCATGGCCGAGGAGCCCTTCTGGCCCGGCGCGAAGTATTCTTCCGCCTCCCGCACTTCCGTCCGCTGAAGGTGCCGGATCTCCACGGCGATCTTTTCGATGGAGCAGCCGATAAGGGCGAGCGTCGCAAAGAATTCCGCGTAGCGGTCTCTCTGAATGACCTGTGTGCTGATGGGGGCCGGCTGGAGGCCCAGTCGGCGGCAGACCCGCGCTTCGATATCCGGGTCGATGTTGGCGTAGGTCCCCACGGCTCCTGAAATCTTTCCCACCCGCATGGTTTCCCGGGCGCGTTCCAGCCTCTCACGGTTTCGGCGCATTTCCGCGTACCAGAGGGCGAATTTCATGCCGAAGGTCATCGGTTCGGCGTGCACGCCGTGGCTCCGGCCGATGGTGACCGTGTCCTTGAATTCGAAGGCCCGCCGTTTGAGCACCGCAAGCAACTGGTCCACATCCTGGAGGAGCAGGTCGGCGGCTTCGACGAAAAGCAGGGCGTTGGCGGTATCGAGAACGTCCGAGGAGGTGAGCCCTTCGTGGATGAAGCGTGAGGCGGGCCCCACGTGTTCGGCGACGTTGGTGAGGAAGGCGATCACGTCGTGCTGGGTCTCCTTTTCGATGGCATCGATCCGGCAGACATTGAAGGCGGCCTTTTCGCGGATATCCTGCATCGCTTGGGGAGGGATTTCGCCGCGTTCCGCCCGCGCTTCGCACACGGCCACTTCCACGTCCAGCCACTTGCGGTACTTGTTTTCGAGTGTCCAGATTCGGCCCATTTCCGGGCGGGTATACCGTTCGATCATGGCGTCGTCCTTTCCGATGGGGGTGGGGGAGTCTCAGGATTCGTCCGATTCCTTGCTCAGTTGGTCCAGGGCCGTGTTGGGACCCAGCAGGATCAGGACATCGGCTTCCCGGATGACGAAATCGGCCTTGGGGATGAAGATGAGGTTCCCCGAACGGCCGTCCCGGATGGCGATCACCTGGATGCCGTAGCGGTTGATAAGGTCCAGGTCCCGGAGGGTTTTCCCCACGAAGCTTTCTGGAGGGCCCAATTCGAAAATGCCGTGGTCTTCGATGAAGGGGAGGTATTCGAGCATGTTGGGGTTAGCGATCCGCCGGGCGAGCGAAAGGGCCAGGTCCTTTTCCGGAAAGAGGATCCGGTCGGCTCCGATCCGCCGCAGGATGCGTTCGTGTTCTGAACTCAATGCCTTGGCGTAGACTTCTTTCACGCCGATTTCTTTGAGATGGAACGTGGCGAGGATGCTTGCCAGCATGTTGGTTCCGATGGTGACGACCGCCAGTTCCGTGGCCCCGATTCCCAGGGCGAGGAGCGTGTCCTTGTCGGTCGCGTCGGCGAGGACGGCCTGGGCGATGTCGGTCTTGGCTCTCTGGACCACGTCCTTTTCCTTGTCGATCCCCAGCACGTCGAAGCCCTTGGAAGTCAATTCCTGACCCAGGTAAAATCCCAAATTCCCCAAACCGATGATGGCGATGTGCCGCATAGGTTTTCCTCACCCGATCATGACCGGTTCTTCGGCGTAGACGTAGTGTCCCTTCACTTCCCGGGCCGTGATCGCCATGGCGATCACCAGCGGTCCCAGCCGTCCCGTGAACATGATGACCGACAGGATCACCTTGCTCCAGGTGCCGAGCGTCGGGGTAATGCCCATACTCAGCCCCACGGTCCCGAAAGCCGACGTGGTTTCGAAAAGGATCTCCATGAATCGCCCGCGGCTCTGAGGAAACGGCACGCTGCCTGTCTCCATCAGCAGCACCAGAACCGTTCCGATGGTAACGATCAAAAGGGAAAGAACGGTAACGCCGAAGGCCCGGTTTATCGTTTCTTCGCTGATGGACCGCTTGAAGGCGTGAACCATGGGAGTGCCCCCGATCCGCGTACGGCTGAGGGCCACCAGGACACCGAGGGTCGTGGTCTTGATTCCGCCCCCCGCGGAACCTGGAGACGCGCCGATGAACATCAAGATGATGGTGCCCATGAGGGTCACATTGGTCATGGCGGAAAAGTCGAGGGTGTTGAAACCGGCCGTCCGGGTCGTGGTCGACTGGAAGAAAGCTGCGAGAAGCCGGTCGGCGGCCGGAAGCGGTCTGAGAACACCGGACCATTCGGTCATCAGGAAGAAGGCCGTCCCTCCCGCGAGCAGCGCCGAGGTCATGACAAGCACCAGCTTGGTGTGCAGCGACAACCGGCGCCAGCGGAGAAGGAGGTGCCCGCCCTGCGGAGCCGTGAAGATGCGGCGCACTTCGTAGAGCACCAGGAAGCCGAGGCCGCCCGCGATGATGAGCCCGGCCACGGTGACGTTCACCGTCGCATCGCTCACATAGGCCATGAGCGAATCGGAAAAGAGCGAAAAGCCGGCGTTGCAGAAGGCGCTCACCGCGTGAAACGCTGCGAGGTAAAAGGCCTGCAGGGGTTCGAAGCGGTCCAGGAACCGGACGAACAGCGCGAGCGTTCCCAGGGATTCGAAAGCCACCGTGAAAAGAAGGATGTGTTTCAAGAAATTGAGAAGGTCGGCGCTGGGGCCGTGCGTGTAGATGTCTTGGAGCAGAAAGCGTGAGCGGAACGTGACGCCGCGCCCGAGCACCATGAGAAAGACCGTGGAAAAGAGCATGATGCCCAGGCCGCCTGTCTGGATGAGCCCGAGGATGGTCAGCTGCCCTCCCAGGGTGAACTCGCGTCCGATGTCGTAAAGCGAGAGTCCGGTCACACACGTCGCCGAAGTCGCCATGAAGAGAGCGTCCACGGCGGGGATGTGGTCCCCCCGGGCGGTCGGGAAGGCGAGCAGGAGCGCGGAGCCCGTGAGGATCAAGCCGAGGAATCCGATGATGGGGACGGTCCAGGGCGACAGGGAATGCAGTCCCTTGTTTGGCATGAAAACGTTCTCCAAAACGGTTGCGGATGCGCGCATTTCTATAGCACGGCCCTGTCTCCTTGCCAAGGAAACGCCTGGAGACTGCCGCGGAAGGCCGGCCCGCCCTGCCCGGCTTAAGTTGACGGTCCGGCTGCGCGAGCCTATAATCTTTACAACACGCGTTCCTCGTGAACGTTCCTCCTTCGCCCACGGAGACGGACCCTGCAACGGCTCGAATCCCTTCATAACCCGGAAACCGCTTCCGCTCCGATCGCACACCGCGGCGTCTGTCACCGCTTTTCCGTTCCCCTGGTGCCCGGTCGCCTGCTTAGGCGCTACAAGCGGTTCCTGGCCGATGTGATGCTCGACGACGGGCGGGTGGTGACCGTGCATTGCCCGAATTCCGGTTCCATGAAGGGATGCCTGGAAGAAGGGGCGCCCGTTTATTGTTCGCCGAACGCCTCACCTAAGCGCCGGACGGCTTACACTTGGGAAATGATCCGGATTAACGGGGGCTGGGTGGGGATCAACACGGGGATTCCGAACATCCTGGCGGCTCGGGCCGCCGAAAACCGGGCGCTGCCCCTCTTCAAGACCGTGCAGCGGGTCGCCCGCGAAGTCCGATTGGGCGAGCACAGCCGAATCGACCTTAAGGTCGATTCGGCCGAAGGCCCGATTTTTGTTGAAGTGAAAAACGTGACGCTGGTGGAAGACGGGACGGCGCTTTTTCCCGACGCTGTGACGAGTCGCGGCACCAGGCACCTGGAGGAATTGATGCACCTTAGGCAGCGCGGGATCGCCGCCGCCATGTTTTACGTGGTCCAGCGCGGAGACGCCGTTCGGTTTGCGCCGGCCGACGCCATCGACCCCGTCTATGCCGCAGCCTGCCGGAAGGCCGTTCGGGCTGGAGTCGTCATGACGGCGGTCCGAGCGCGGGTCACCCCCGAACGCATCTGCCTGGAACGACTGCTGCCGCTCGCCTTTGAGATCCCGTGACGGCGCGGCGGCGGGCGCCCTCCACGGTGCGCATCGGAACTTCTTCGATGGGGGCGGCATCCGCCATCCGAATGGGGACCATCGAACAGCGCGTGCCCGTAGGCACGAGGCACGGTTTTGTGCCGTTGGAACGAGCTACGGTCTCGTGCCGTTCAAACGAGACATGTTTTTCTACCGTAGGAGCCGGCTTGCCGGCGACGCAAGTCGTAGGAGCGATCCAAGTCGTAGGAGCCGGCTTGCCGGCGATCCAAATCCCTGCAGGTCGGTTCCTGCACGATGAGCCCCGCAGCACGGGAAGCCGGAATGTGGATCGTCTGCGGGGCGTAGCAGGTGGCGGTCTTTGGTGATCGTCGAGTGAATGCAGATCATTTGCAGCGGGCTCAAAGGTGATGATATTTTCGAACGACCACCGGATCCATCGATTGGAAAAAGGAGGGACGGGCCTATGAGTGAAATCATGACGGTCAAGGCAAGGGAGATTCTCGATTCGCGGGGGAATCCCACCGTGGAAACCGAGGTGGTTCTGGAGTCGGGGGCCACCGGGAGGGCGGCGGTGCCGTCGGGGGCTTCCACGGGTTCGCGCGAAGCCCTGGAACTCAGGGACGGAGACGCAAAGCGCTACCTGGGCAAAGGGGTCCTGACAGCCGTCCGGCACGTGAACGAGGAGATCGGGCTCAAGGTCATCGGCTTGGATGCCCAGGACCAGGTGGAACTCGACCGTTTCATGATCGCGCTCGACGGCACGGAAAACAAGAGCCGTCTGGGGGCGAACGCCATCCTGTCGGTCAGCATGGCCGCCGCCAAGGCCGCCGCCGAAGAAACCGGGCTGTCGCTTTACCGTTACCTGGGGGGCGTCTCGGCCTATGTCCTTCCGGTTCCCATGATGAACGTTCTGAACGGGGGGGCTCATGCCGACAACAACCTGGACATCCAGGAATTCATGATCGTTCCGGCCGGTGCGCCGTCTTTCAAAGGGGCGCTCCGAATGGGCGCGGAGGTGTTCCACCACTTGAAGAAGATTTTGAAGGCCCGCGGGCTGAACACCGCGGTGGGCGACGAAGGCGGATTCGCGCCCAACCTCGCCTCCAACGAAGAAGCCATGGAGCTGCTCATGGACGCCATCCAGGCGGCAGGTTACGTTCCAGGGGAGGACGTGTTCATCGCCTTGGACGCGGCGGCCAGCGAATTTTACGAAAACGGCGCCTACCGGCTGGCGGCGGAGAAGACACCGGAAAAGAGCGCCGAAGAACTGGTCGCGTTCTACCGGTCCTGGTGCGAACGCTATCCGGTCATTTCCTTGGAAGACGGCATGGCCGAGGGCGACTGGGCCGGCTGGAAACGGCTCACCAAAGAGCTGGGAAGCAAGGTTCAGATCGTGGGAGACGATGTCTTCGTGACCAACACCCGCATCCTGGCCCGCGGGATCGACGAAGGCGTGGCCAACGCCGTCCTGATCAAGCTCAACCAGATCGGCACGGTGACCGAAACCCTGGAAGCCGTTTCCATGGCCTACCGGGCCGGCTACCGAGCGGTGATTTCTCACCGGTCCGGCGAAACGGAGGACACCTTCATTGCGGACCTGGCGGTCGGCGCTCGGACGGGTCAGATCAAGACCGGGTCCCTTTCCCGGACCGACCGCGTGGCGAAGTACAACCAGCTCCTTCGCATCGAAGAAGAACTGGGAGATTCCGCCCGGTTTGCCGGGATCGAGGCCTTCCGGCGCTGAACGGGGGGCCGGGAGGCGCGACGGGATGGGTGTGGAAGCGAATCCTTCGAAAGACCGTTCCGCCGGGAAGCCTCAGGGGAAGCCGGCGGCCGCCCGGCGGATCGCCCTTACCGGGGGGATCGCCAGCGGGAAAAGCACGGTTTCGGACCTGTTTCGACAAAAGGGGGCGGTCGTCCTCGACGCGGACCGGGCCGCCCGGGAAGCGGTCCGCCCCGGAACCCGCTCCTGGCGGCGGCTGCGGGAACTGCTGAGGCCGGATTTCTTCCTCGAAGACGGCGAACTGAACCGCCGCCGCCTTCGGCTTCGCATCATCGACGATCCGAGCCTTCGAGCCGAAGTGAACGCGGTGCTGCACCCTGCGGTCATGGAAATCATAAAAGAGGGCTGGCGGGAAGCTTGCTCGCACAACCGGGAAGCGTTCGTCCTGTTCGACATTCCGCTCCTTTACGAAGCCGGGCTGGACGGCCGGTTCGATCGGGTGATCCTGGTGTATGCTCCGCCGGAAGTCCAGGTCCGGCGGCTCATGGAAAGGGACGGCGTTTCCCGCGAAGAAGCGGAACGGACCCTCGCCATGCAGATGCCTATCGATCGGAAGAGAGCGCGGGCCCACCTGATGATCGATAACGGCGGAAGCCTTGAAGCCACCCGCAGGCAGGTGGACGCCGTCTGGCGGGTGCTCGCGAGGGAGGTTGCGGGATCGCCCAAGGAGCTTGTCCGAGAATAGGTTTCGGGGTGCTTTTGCCGGAACCGGCCTGCCGGCGACGTCCATCGTGGGCAAGGCCGCTCCCGCATGGGATTGGGATCGCTGTCTTTGCATTGTCGGTTTCCTGCGAAGCCTGGTCCCGCCAACGTCTTGCTGGAGGTGAAAAATCGCATGATGCCGGTACACAAGCACGATGTGGTGATCGTGGGGTCAGGTCTTGCTGGACTCCGAACGGCCGTCGAAGCGGTGGGTTCGGCCGACGTGGCCCTCATCTCCAAGGTCTTTCCCACCCGGTCCCATTCGGGTGCAGCCCAGGGCGGGATCGCGGCCGCCATCGGAAACGAGGAGCCCGATTCCTGGGAATGGCACATGTTCGACACGGTGAAAGGCGGCGACTACCTGACCGACCAGGACGCCGCGGAAGTGCTGGCCCGGGACGGGCCTCGAGCGGTCTACGAACTGGAACACATGGGGGTACCCTTCAACCGGACGCCCGAAGGAAGGATCGCTCAGCGCGCCTTCGGCGGTCACACCCGGGACTACGGGAAGGCGGCGGTGAAACGGGCCTGCTATGCGGCGGACCGGACCGGTCGGGTGATCCTGGATACCCTCTACGGCCAGGCCGTCCGAAAGGGCATCCGCGTCTATGCGGAACTTTCCATCGTGGACCTCATCTTCCGGGACGGCCGGGCGGCAGGACTGGTCGCCTACGACCTCGCAACGGGGGAACTCCACCTCTTTCACTGCCGGCTGCTTCTGCTCGCCACCGGCGGCTTCGGAAAGGTCTATAAGACGACTTCCAACTGCTTCGCCAATACCGGCGACGGCGTCTACCTCGCTTACCGCGCCGGCCTTCCGCTCGAAGACATGGAATTCGTCCAGTTTCACCCCACCGGCATCCACGGCCTGGGCGTGCTCATCAGCGAAGCGGCCCGCGGGGAAGGCGGGATCCTCCGAAACCGGGACGGCGAGCGGTTCATGGAACGTTACGCGCCGACCATCAAGGACCTCGCCGCCCGCGACGTGGTTTCCCGGGCCATCATGCAGGAAATCCAGGAAGGGCGCGGCATCGACGGCCAGGACATCGTGCACCTGGACCTCACACACCTGGGAAAGGACCGCCTGGCCGAACGCCTGTCCGATATTTCCTCCTTCGTCCGAATCTACCTGGGGATCGACCCGGCTTCCGAACCCATTCCCGTCCATCCCACCTGCCACTACATGATGGGCGGCATCCCCACCGACGTGGACGGCCGTGTCCTGGGAAAAGACCTGCAGCCGGTCACGGGGCTCTTCGCGGCCGGTGAATGCGCCTGCGTTTCCGTTCACGGCGCCAACCGCCTGGGATGCAATTCGCTCCTGGATCTCGTGGTGTTCGGCCGGCGAGCCGGAAAGAAAATGCTGGCGCAACTCCCGAACGTTCCGTGGCCCCAACTCCCGCGGGATGCCGGCGATGCCGTGCGGGAACGCATCGAGCGGCTGAAGGGACGCTCGTCCGGGGAACGCGTCCACGGCCTCCGCCGGGAACTCCAGCAGGTGATGATGGAACGCTGCGCGGTGTTCCGCCGGGAAGCCGACCTCCGGCAGGCGCTGGAGGACATCCGGGCGCTCCAAGCCCGCTGCCGCGACGGGCTCTACCTGAACTACCGCGGTGAACGCTTCAATACCGATCTTCTGGAAGCCCTGGAATTGGAGTCCCTCCTGGGGCTCGCCGAAACCATCGTGCTTTCGGCGCTCAAACGCACGGAAAGCCGCGGCGCCCATTGGCGCGAAGATTTTCCGGATCGCGACGACCAACGGTGGCTCAAGCACACGCTGGTCGCGCTGGAAGACGGCGAGCCTGCGATCTTCTACAGGCCGGTGACCGTCACCCGCTTCGAACCCAAGCCGAGGGTGTACTGAGATGGAATTGCGTTTCAAGATCTACCGGTTCGATCCCCGGATGGACAGCGAGCCGCGGTATCAGGACTACGTGGTGCAGGCGGATCCGCGCGAACGCATCCTGGACTGCCTGAACCGGATCAAGTGGGAACAGGACGGGAGCCTGAGCTACCGGATGTCCTGCGGGCACGGGGTATGCGGTTCGGACGCCATGCGCATCAACGGCCGCTGCGCCCTCGCCTGCCAGAAGCTGGTCAAGGATGTCGCGGATTCCGAAGTCCTCTTGGAACCGCTTCCGACCTTCACCGTGCTCAAGGACCTGGTGGTGGACCTGGATCCCTTTTTCGAACGCGTCAACCAGATGCGGCCCTATCTCCTCGCCGCCTTGGAAGAACCGAACCGGGAACGCCTCCAGACCCCCGAAGCCCGTAAAAAGCTGGATCACGTGATCCGCTGCATCCTGTGCGCCTGCTGCACGGCGTCCTGCCCCATCGTCCAGGAAGGCACCCCCTTCATCGGCCCGGCCGCCCTGGTGTGGGCCTTCCGGAACATTTTCGATTCCCGGGACGCCCGGCATGAAGAACGTCTCAAGGCCGTGGACACACCCGACGGTGCCTGGGGATGCCGAAACCATTTCGAATGCACGCGGGTCTGCCCCAAGGAAATCCCCGTCACCAAGAGCATCAATATCATCAAGCGCGAAATCGAAAAGGCGCTCCGCTGACACCTTCCGGCGGTTTTCCGCTTTTGCGATTGAAGCCGTCCGTTACATCTGGTAGTTAGCGAGAGGATCAAAAGCGGCCGGTTGGAGCCGCGTTTCCCAGGCGGGTTCGCTGGCTTGAAAGCGCGGCGTTTTCTCGAAAAGGAGGGCATGCGGATGTTCGAACAAAAAGAAGTGGAAGCGAAAATTCACGAACTCTATCCGGATATCCAGCGCTACGGAATTTTCCTCAAAGTGAAAAAAGACCGCCTGATCGGCGCCCAAAACTACCTGCTCACTCTGGAAAAGGACAATCGCACGGCTTCGTTCAAGCTGGATCTGGACGATGTCAAGCAATGCATGGCCGGCAACCGGTGTTCACTCATCACGTTGGAACTGGAAAAGTTCATCCGGCAGTTCATCGACGAAAGCTACAGCATTTCGGAAGCCGGCTGAAAGCGGGTGGAAGGGAAAAAGGAACCGACACGATGCTGCATTTCCTGCCGGCTCCCGTAAACGGAGCGCTTTCTCTGATTCTTCTGTCGTTCAATACGGTTGCCTGCTGCCTGCCGCTGTTTCTGGTGGCTTTCCTGAAGCTCGCCGTCCCCTTTCGCCCGTGGAGAAAATGCTGTGATGTGGTCCTGAACGGCATCGCCGAAGGCTGGATCCTAGGGAACAACCTTTCGTTGAAACTCACCAAGAAGATCCACTGGGACGTGAAAGGTCTGGAGGGGCTCAAGCGAAACGGCTGGTACCTGGTTCTCGCCAACCACCAGACGTGGACGGACATCGTGGTGCTCCAGAAGATCTTTTGGCGAAAGATCCCCTTTCTGAAATTCTTCCTGAAAAAAGAACTGATCTACGTCCCCTTTCTGGGGCTCGCGTGGTGGGCCTTGGATTTTCCTTTCATGGAGCGGAGTCCGAGGGGGATGGCGTCCCGGCGTTCGAGGGCGAGGGGGGGAGACCTGGCGGCCACCGTCAAGGCGTGCGAAAAGTTCAAGACCATCCCGATTTCGGTCATGAACTTCGTCGAAGGCACGCGTTTTACCCCGGAAAAACGGGACGGTCAGCGGTCTCCCTTCCGGCACCTGCTGCGGCCCAAGGCGGCGGGAATCGCTATCGTTCTCGCCTCCATGGGCGAGCAGCTTCACCGGATCCTGGACGTCACCATCGTCTATCCCGAAGGAGTCAAAAGCTTCTGGGCCTTTCTGTGCGGGCGGGTTACCCGGGTTAAGGTCCGCGTGCGGGCGCTTCCAATAACGTCCGAACTTCTGGGCGATTATTTTGAAGACCGCGAATTCCGAGCCCGTTTTCACGACTGGCTCAACCGCCTTTGGGAAGAAAAGGACGGGCGGATCGCCGCGCTCCTGGCCGGTGCCGAAGCTGGCTGCGACCCTGTGGCCTTGGAAGGGGCCGCCTGACGGCCCGCGCTTTACCGAGGCCGTTGCATGGTCTCTTTTCTCGAACTTCCGGCGAAAACCCTACGTCTTTCTTCAGCGTCTGGTGCGTTCCGTTCCTCCATGCGGCGGAACTCCACGCACCCTACGCTTCCCGCGAAAGCCACCCTGTACGCCTTGGGCTCCCCGCGAAAGCGACTCTTGTAGGAGCCGGCTTGCCGGTGACCCGGATCGTCGCGTTGCGGCCGGGGGCCGGAAAGCCGAAGCGGAATGCTCTGTGAGAACCGGCTTGCCGGCGGCCGGAATGGCAGCACAGGATGAAGCGGTGGTTGTGTAGGGTGCGTGGCGTGAGGCGAAGCCGAACGCAACGCACCAAGGGAACTCACCGGGTCCACGCCTTGTGGAGCAACGCCAAGGCGTCCTGGTAGTCCACCTTGTTCCCAAGCTCCAGCTTGGGAACACAACTGTGCAGAAGCTCCAGCTTCGATTCCCATGAGGCCGTTCCCAAGCCAGAACTTGGGAACGAGGGGAATTGCGTTGCCGCAAAGAGTTGATGCTGAGTGCTCGGACACGCTCCTAGGGGGCCGTCCGTTCCGGCATGGTGGTCTGTTCCAGACGATGAAAAAACGTACGTTTTTTTCATCGTCTGGTGCGTTCCGTCCCGCCATGCGGCGGAACTCCACGCACCCTACGCTCCCCGCGAAAGCCACCCTGTACGCCTTGGGCTCCCCGCGAAAGGTCACCCCATCGGCCCGGGCCTCCCACAACCGATGCAATGTGGGTACGGCGCCCTCGCCGCGATGAACGTCAAACGGTTCTCATGGGGCATCCTTCCCGCTCCGGCGAAGGAAGCAGGCTCAAGGGGTGGGCGGCGGGTTGAGGAAGGCTTTCTGGAGTGCTTCCGTCATGTCCACGATCCGCGGCCCGGAACGGCACGTAAGCCCGCAGTCGAAGACTCTGAGGCGGCCTTCCCGCACGGCGCGCGTTGTTTTCCAGACCGGGTCCGCCGGCAAACGGTCCAGAAGCGCCGGGTCGCAGAAAAAGATGAGGTCCGGGTCACGGCGGGCAAGCTCCGCCGGGTCGCAGGCGAAGTAGGGGGCGGCGCCGTCGGCGGCGATGTTTTCAGCTCCCGCCGTCTCGATCACATCGTGCTGGAAGGCGCCGGGACCCACAGTGATGAGCGGTTCCCAGTGCATGATGCGCAGCACCCGCGGCCGCTTCGACCGCCGGATCCGTTCGGCGCGCTCGTGGACGGCTTGGAGGCGGCCTTCCAGGCTGCCGAGGAGCCTTTCGCCTTGCGCGGCTCTGTGCGTCAGCGCCGCCAGGTCGCGGAAGGTTTCCAATGCTTCGGTGATGGTCGCCGGATCGCTGTGGTAAACGGTGATCCCGTGGGAACGCAAAAGGTCCGCGACTTCTTGCTGATGGCGGCCGAAGGTGCAGACCAGGTCGGGGCGGGCCGAACGAACCCTGTGGAGGTCCGGGGCGGCCCACGGTCCGAAGCGTTCGAGCGTCTTCACGGCTTCGGGAAAGTCGCAGTTGTCGCTCACGCCTACCAGGTCGTCGAACGCACCCAGCGCGGCGAGGATTTCCGTCTGAGTCGGAGCCAGGGAAAGGATGCGCATGGGGGGTTCGGCCCTTAGAGCTTGTGTCTGATATTGTATGCGGCAGCGTCCGCCCACCGTGATCTTCCCACTCCCGGTGCGGCTTGTCCACCTATGGAGTCAGGCAACGCGCAGGATGTCAGTGACGCCGGCCGGCGGACTGGTGCTGCTGAGGGCCGTGGCGCCATTTCTCCGCCAGGGGAGTTGGCGGGTTTGCCCGGCGCGGCGCTTCCCCTGCGCCGCAAAACTCTTTGATAACGCAATATTTCAGCTTGGTACCCAGCATCTTCTTGATGGCGAGCTCCAAGAAGCCGTCCTCGGCGCAGACGAACGTGAATGCCTCGCCGGTCTGCTGGGCGCGGCCGGTCCGCCCGATCCGGTGGGTATAGGCATCGACGGTGTCGGGCATGTCGTAGTTGATTACGTGGGAGACCTTGCTCACGTCGATGCCGCGGGCGGCGATATCGGTGGCCACGAGGATCTCGTAGCGTCCTTGGTGGAATCCGTCCAGGGCTTGCTGGCGCTTGGCTTGGGTGAGGTTGCCGTTGAGGGCCGCCGCCCGGTAGCCGGAGTGTTCCAACTGGCGTGCCAAGGTTTTTGAGCGGTGCTTGGTGCGGGTGAAGACGATTACCGGCCCGGTGGAGGTTTGCTCCAAGATCTGTTTGAGCAGGGCCGCCTTGGATTGGGCTGCGACGGGGTAGAAGGTGTGCGCGACGCTTTCCACCGGAGCGGATTTGCCGGCCTGGATGGTAGACGGGTTTCGCAGTATGTCCTCGACCAGGCTCCTGATTGCGGCGGGCATGGTGGCGGAAAAAAGCAGGGTCTGGCGACTGCGCGGCAGCAGAGCGACGATTTTACGGATATCCGTCAAAAACCCCATGTCGAACATGCGGTCGGCTTCGTCCAGAACCAGGACTTCGACCTGGGACAGGTCGATAGTGCCCCGCTGAACGTGGTCGAGAAGACGGCCGGGACAGCAGGAGACAATTTCCACTCCGCCGCGTAGCGCTTGGATCTGGGCGTTGATTCCGACTCCCCCGTAAATGGTGGTGCTCCGAATGTGGGTGTTGCGAGCAAGCTGATGGATGGCCTTCTGAGTTTGTTCAGTGAGTTCCCGGGTCGGCGCAACAATCAGGGCGCGGATCCGATTGCGCGGCCCCTGGGTGAGGCGCTGCACGATGGGCAGGGCAAAAGCCGCCGTCTTCCCGGTCCCGGTCTGTGCCAGGCCGATGACGTCCAGGCCTTGCAGGATGCTGGGGATTGCCTGTTCCTGGATCGGGGTGGGTGTGGAGTAGCCGATGGACCGTAGGTTGTTCAGAATGCGGGAATCAAGGTCAAAACAATCGAAATTTATATATTTTCTAATTTTCTTTCTCCATTCCTTCACGCATTGACGTGCTCCTTTGCAACGTTTCCAAGCATTCTCATACGTCTCTACTAGAGGATGTCATTTTCTCAAAACGAACGGCTCCTGCAGAAAAAACGGCCCCGGTTCCAATCCGAGGCTTGAGTTGCACCAACCCTAATGCTTCATGATGGAGAAGGCAAGAAAATAATGGAAAGGCCGGCCGGGAAGGTGAAAACTGAAAACCCCTTGGGGCGGCGGTTCTTTGAGTCGCTATTTTTCCGGAACAGCTTAATTCTTTTCATTTTACCGTCTCCTTTCGTTTTTTTGCGTCCAACAGGGGCCCAGGATTTGTAAGACTTCAACGGAATTGGAATTTTCCTTCGCATGCGTTAGCTTGATTTCATTGAACATCGGCCCAGCACCCACCGGGAGGCCGCCGGAGTCCAGTCGTTCCCTGACGAGTTCCGGTTCTGCGGATCCAAGATGAATCGTCCGGCAGATCGGGAACGCGGTTCCGTTCCTCCTGGCGGCCTGCCTTGCCGACTGCGTGACGGGGATGCTCGGGGCGGGAAAAGAATCCATTTGCCCGGGCTCGTCTGCCGCCGTGACGAAACCCGGCGCATTCCCGGCAAAAGACAAGAACCTCGAGGAGGATACGACCAATGGCAAAGTCAGTTCTCTTTTCACCCCTTAGAATCAAGGACGTCGAGTTTCGCAACCGGATTTTCGTTTCCCCCATGTGCCAGTATTCCAGTGAGGACGGTCTGCCCACGGACTGGCACCTGGTTCACCTGGGGAGCCGTGCCGTGGGTGGGGCTGCCCTAGTCTTGGTCGAGGCCACGGCCGTTTCGCCCGAAGGGCGCATAAGCCCGTGGGATTCGGGCATCTGGTCCGGGCGGCACGCCCTCGCGTTGCAGAAGATTACGGCGTTTCTCAAGGCCCAGGGAGCCGTGCCCGGCATTCAGATCGCCCATGCGGGACGAAAGGCCTCCACGGACGCCCCGTGGAGAGGCGGTAGGCCCCTGGGAACCGATTCGGGGGGCTGGCAGCCGATGGCTCCCAGTCCCGTCCCTTTTGATGAGGTGTCCCCGGTGCCCCGGGCCATGTCCCGGGAGGAGATCGAGCGGGTGGAAGATCAGTTCGCGGACGCAGCCCGCTACAGCCTCGAGGCGGGGTTCGAGGTCCTGGAGATCCACATGGCCCACGGCTACCTCGCCCACGAATTCCTCTCCCCCCTGTCCAACCGGCGCACCGACCTCTACGGAGGAGATCTCGAGAATCGGATGCGGTTTCCCCTCGAGGTCGCCAAGAAGGTGAGGGAGATCTGGCCGGAGAACCTGCCCCTGTTCGTTCGGATTTCCTGTACGGACTGGATGGAAGGCGGGTGGGACCTGGTTCAGTCCGTCGAGCTTTGCCGCAGGCTGAAAGAATTAGCCGTGGATCTTATTGACTGCTCGAGCGGAGGGCTGGTGCCGCGGGCAAGGATTCCCGTGGGTCCCGGGTTCCAGGTTCCCTTTGCCGAAGCGGTCCGAAGGGAAGTCGGGATTGCCGTGGGTGCGGTGGGGCTCATTACCAGCCCGGTGCAGGCGGAACAAATCGTGGCCAACGGGCAGGCGGATGCGGTGCTGCTGGCCCGGGAACTGTTGCGCAATCCCTATTGGCCCTTGGAGGCCGCAAGAGCCTTGGGCGTCGACCTGCCCTGGCCCCCTCAATACCGGTTGGCCAAACCCGCGTAATCCCGTATGCAAGCGCCGGTCGGGCCGGGACCCATCGCAAATTGTTCACGTGCAGGGAATTCGGGATGAACGGGAACCTCAATCGGGGAGATCCGGGCGGGGAAACTGGCGGGAAGGTTTTGGAGCGGGCAGACTGCGGGGAGAAGTCCTCTCCGGCCCGTTGGCAGGTCTCGCCTTTTCGATCGCCCGCCCGGGAGCAGTCCTCGAGGCCGGGGCAGGGTCCCCTATTGCACCCCGCGGTCATCTGCGCGTATGGTCAAACCTTACATTCTGCAGTTATGTGGCTGATGAATGGGGTAATTATGAATTGAGCCAATGTTATCTTTAAAAAATGTCATCGTTATCCTGGCGATATATGAGAGTGAGCCGGTTGAGTGAAAATGGAGCCGGTCAGCCCCAGTGCCGGAAGCTACTTCCCCCTGGACCGGTGAGAGGGGCCCGTTGAGAGTTTGGGTGCAGATCTTTTAGAACGACATCCAGGGTGACCCTCCGAGGTACCTCCAGATGGCCTTGAAGCAGCAAGCGCATCAGCTCCGTTTCCTGCTGACTCCTTCACACTTTTGTTTCAAAAGATCTGCACCCAACCAAAATTGTAAAAGTAACCTTTTTCAAAGAGCGAAATGTACGTTATGAGATGAAAGAACTGCTTACAAGGGCTGAGGTACCGCGATGACATGGCTTACTGATGATGAGCTTCTCAATCGTCTCTATGAACTGGAATCCCCTTTAGTCGAGCGCAAGCGGAGCGGCGCGGACCGTAGCGGTATCCGCAGGAATATCTGCGCCTTCGCCAACGACCTCAGCGGCAGCGGTCAGGTCGGTGTGATCTTCCTGGGCGTCGAGGACGATGGTCAATGCGCCGGGATCGCCATCGACGACCAACTGCTTCGCACACTTGCCCAAATGCGCTCGGACGGCAATATCCAGCCGATTCCTTCCATGCAGGTAGAGCGCAGGGTCCTGGATGGCTGTCCGGTAGCGGTCATACAGGTCGAGCCGGCGAACGATCCGCCGGTGCGCTATCAGGGGCGGGTTTGGGTCAAGGTCGGGCCGACCGTCCAGGTAGCTACAGCCGAAGAAGAGAGGCGGCTGATCGAACGGCGCCGGGCCGGTGATCTGCCCTTTGATCTGCGCCCTGCAGGTTCTGCTGACCTGGAGGCACTCGACCTGGGCTACATCCGGCGCATCTATCTACCTGCGGTCATTTCGCCGGACGTGCTAGAATGGAATGATCGGCCTCTGGAACAGCAGTTGCGCTCGCTCCGGCTGGTCCATGGAGATCACCCCACCTGGGGCGGACTGATCGGGTGTGGTATCGATCCGCAGGCATGGGTCCCAGGCTCCTATGTCCAGTTCTTGCGCATCGACGGTTTGTCTCTCACCGATCCCATCAAGCACCAGAAGGAGCTTACCGGCAAGCTGGAAGATGTCCTGCGGCGGCTGGACGAGCTCTTCGAAATCAATATTTCGGTGCGGACCCGATTCGTGGATGTCCCACGTGAGGCAAGGCAACCGGACTATCCGCTGGTTGCCCTGCAGCAACTAGGGAGAAATGCGGTCATGCATCGCACCTACGAGGGGACCAACGCGCCCGTGCGGGTCTACTGGTACAGCGACAGGGTCGAGATCCAGAACCCCGGCGGTCTGTACGGTCAGGTCACCCAGGAGAACATCGGCACCGGCGTCACCGATTACCGCAATCCCTTGATCGCCGAGATGATGCATCACCTGGGCTTCGCCCAGCGCTTCGGCATGGGACTGCCCATCGCCCAAAAAGCCTTGAAGGACAACGGCAATCCGCCACCAGAATTCCACTTTTCCAGCACTCATGTGGCAGTCACCGTGAGGTCCGCGATATGAAAACCATTACCTTTTTCAACAACAAGGGCGGCGTCGGCAAGACCTCGCTCGTCTATCACCTGGCTTGGATGTATGCCGATCTTGGGCTGAAGGTCATCGCAGCAGACCTCGATCCCCAGGCCAACCTCACCAGCATGTTTCTCCCAGACGACCGGCTGGAAGAAATCTGGATGGACGGGGGTCACAAACAGACGATCTATGGTGCTTTTCAGCCGCTGCTCGAGGGCACTGGCGATGTCAGGATGCCCCATCTCGAAGAGGTCGCGCCTGGTCTTTGCCTCGTGGTGGGCGATCTAGCGCTTTCGTCCGCCGAAGACGAGTTATCCAGCCAATGGCCGGATTGTCTCGATCGCAAGCCGCGCGCCTTCCGTGTGCTGAGCGGTTTGTGGCGGATTCTGCGGGAGGCTGGCAAGAGCATCGAGGCCGATCTGATCCTGATCGATATCGGGCCCAACCTGGGCGCGCTGAACCGTGCTGCACTGGTTTCCACTCAGCATGTGGTGATCCCATTGGCACCCGACCTTTACTCTCTACAGGGCCTGCGCAATCTCGGGCCCACTCTGCGCCGCTGGCGGCTAGAATGGTCGGAGCGGCTCCAACGCCGGCCGAATGCGCTTGGAGATATGGAGCTACCCGGCGGCGAGATGCAGCCTGCGGGCTATGTCGTCCTGCAACACGCCGTCCGGCTCAACCGGCCGGTTAAGGCATACAGCTTCTGGATGGCGCGTATTCCCGAAGAGTACCGCAAATCGGTAGTGGCTGAAAAAATCGCCGAATCGGTCACGATTGAGACCGATCCGCATTGTCTCGCCACCCTCAAACACTACCGCAGCCTGATGCCCTTGGCCCAGGAG
This sequence comes from Desulfoglaeba alkanexedens ALDC, assembly GCF_005377625.1. GTDB lineage: Bacteria > Desulfobacterota > Syntrophobacteria > Syntrophobacterales > DSM-9756 > Desulfoglaeba > Desulfoglaeba alkanexedens. The sequence continues at coordinate 2,131,951 of NZ_CP040098.1, forward strand.
GCGCGAAAACCCATGTTCTTTCTCAAGCCGGCCGATGGTGCCATCGGTAGCCACATGGCGGCAGTGCAGGCGTGCTATATGGATTTTTCTCACCTGGCGAAACGCATCGCCAAACAGTGTGGAGTAACGTTGTCATGATGGACAAGAAGAAACTCATCGAAGCGGCGCTGCCGCTGGATGCCGTCAACCAGACCTCGGCGAGGGAAAAATCCATCCGCCACGGCCACCCATCTACCCTGCACCTGTGGTGGGCGCGCCGGCCTTTGGTCGCGGCGCGTGCCGTGATCTTCGCCCAAATGGTGGACGACCCCTCGGCCCACGCGGACTTGCGACCCACCAAAGAAGCGCAGGAAAAGGAGCGCCGGCGGTAGTTCCGGCTCATCAAGGATCTGGTCCTGTGGGAAAACACCACCATCGCCTGGCTGTGGGCTGGGTCCGTCAAGGGCCCCGACCCGGCCTTTGCGGACGTGGAGGTGCCGTTCGCTTCTGGTTTCATGCTTTCGACCGACTGATAAGGCTTCTCTGGGGCGCGATGGAAGGCGGCGAAGATTGCGCGCCGTTCGCGCCGGAGGGTCATCCGGGAAGAGAGATATGACCGGCCGAGTGCTGAAAAAGTGCGTGATGGAGCTCGGGGGAAGCGATCCCTTCGTGGTCCTGGAGGATGCGGATCTGGATGCGGCGGTGGATCTCGGAGTTCGGAGCCGCACGCTGAATGCGGGCTAAAGCTGCATCGCGGCCAAGCGGTTCGTCGTGGTGGAGGCGGTGGCGGATCGCTTTGAGGCGCTTTTTGTGGAGCGGATGAAACGGGTTCGGATGGGGGATCCCATATCCGAAAAAACGGACCTGGGCCCGTTGGCGCGCCGGGACCTCCGCGACGATCTGCACCGGCAGGTTAGGGTCAGCATCGAGCGGGGTGCTCGGCTTCTGCTTGGCGGCGAAATTCCCGAAGGACCGGGTGCGTTCTACCCGGCGACCGTGGTAACCCAGGTTGGTCCCGGCATGACGGCCTACCACGAAGAGTTCTTCGGCCCCGTAGCGGCGATCATTCGTGCGCGGGACGAAGAAGACGCCGTTCGCATCGCCAACGACACAGCCTTCGGCTTGGCGGTCTTCACTAGGGACCTGGGGCGCGGGGAGTGGATCGCGGCCGAACGCCTGGAAGCGGGATGCTGCTTCGTGAACGACGTTGTCCGCTCCGATCCGAGGCTTCCGTTCGGCGGGATCAAAGAAAGCGGCTTCGGCCGCGAACTCTCACACTACGGCATCAAGGAGTTTGTCAACATCAAGACGGTTTTGATCCGTTGAATGGAGGAACCGTCCACGAGCCGGCCATCAAGCGGGTGAATGGCCGGTGGCGGGATATTTTTCCGGGAGTCGCTCGATCGGGCGACGCCTTTGATTTCTTGTAGGAGCAGACTGCAGACGGCCCTGAAGGGCGGGGATCATCGCTGAATGCCGGCCGTATCCCTTTTTTTGGTTCCGCCGGGTGATTCGGCTGAAACGGTGACCAGGTGAATGGCAAGACCTCGCCGTTGAGCTTCCGAGATCATGTGCCGGGTGCCGGGACTTCGACCGTCCCAGATCGCCACCAGGGCGTCCGCGTACGCTGCCATTTGAACGTTTCGACGCGGACCGGCGGAAGGACCGAAACGGACCCAATCCGCGGGAAAAATCCGAACCGGAATGTTGTTGAGGCGAGCCCAGGCTTCTCCGAGCCGGTCCACGCCGGGAGCCCCTCCTGAGACCACTTCCGTCACCGTGAACCCGCTTTGGCGGATGGCGGTCGCCACCACGTTCATGTCATGGAGGTTTCGGGATCCGGCGACGATGACCCGCATCGGCTGTTCCTTGCCCGAAGAAGGGAGCGGAAGTGCGGAACGTATTCGACTGTGTTCTGTGGTTTGCTAGCGGTTCTCAGCCCGCTGCGGGGCCCGCGGCCCACGGCGCCCCCGCGAAAGCGTGACATCCAACATGCCACAACCTGGGATCCATGTCGATGGGTTCAGGCCGCTGAAGCCGATGGAAACCGGGCGGTTCTGCGGTGCGATCGGGTTGAACGGCTGCGTGGAAGCATGATAGGTTGCACGTACTGGAAAGGGGGCGACGGTCTCATGTGGCTTCTCGTGGTATATATCGGTCTGGCTCTTTTTTTTTCCTTCCTGTGCTCCGTTGCGGAAGCGGTCCTGCTCAGCGTGACGCCTGCCTACGTCGGGGCCATCGAGGACTCGCGGCCCAGGAGTGCGAAGATTCTCCGGGATCTCAAGGCCTCCATCGACCGGCCGTTGGCGGCCATTTTGACCCTGAACACGATCGCGCACACGGTCGGGGCGGCTGGGGCCGGGGCACAGGCCGCCGTTATCTTTGGAAGCGATTCGTTAGGGGTGATCTCGGCGATCCTTACGCTGCTGATCCTGGTGTTTTCGGAAATCATCCCCAAGATTATTGGAGCGCTTTACTGGCGGCGGCTCGCGCCGGTCATCGCCCATGTGGTCCGGATTCTGGTCTGGGTCCTTTTGCCTTTCGTCTATCTCTCCGAGATCATAACGCGGTGGCTCGCCCGAGGCGGTTCGCCGCCCGTTTTCAGCCGGGATGAGCTGGCGGCTCTCGCCGATCTGGGCTACCAGCAAGGCGAATTACAGGACAAAGAAACGATCATCCTCAAGAACCTCTTGACCCTCCCGGTACTCACCGTTGAAGACATCATGACGCCGCGAACCGTGCTTTTGGCGTTCCCGGAACATATTACGGTGCGGGAGGTAACCACCGCCTACCCGGCGCTTCCGTTTTCGAGGATTCCCGTTTACCGAGAAAGCCTCGATGATGTGACGGGCTTTGTGCTCAAGTCCGACATCTTTTTGGCGCAAGCTCAAGGCCGAGGCGAGACGCCTCTGAAACAGCTCAAGCGTGACATACTGGTTATTCCCGCCACGGCGTCTCTGGTGCAGCTGTTTGAAACGCTCCTCAATCACCGGGCTCACATCGCGCTGGTGGTGGACGAATACGGTGGTGTGGAGGGCGTTGTGACGCTGGAGGATCTGGTGGAGACCCTTCTAGGGCTGGAAATCGTCGACGAGGCGGACAAAACGGTGGACATGCGGGCTCTGGCCCGGTCTCGATGGAAACAGCGGGCCCGCCGGCTGGGAATCCATGAGGATCTAGAGCCGCAGTGATCCAGGCGGCGGTGTGCGGCGCGTTTAGCAGGCCTGTTCCCTTGCGGCCGACGCTTTCAAGTCTTCGAGGAACGCTTCGGCGATGGGCGAAAGCCGGCGAAGCTTTCTTTGAACCAGGTAGAACGGGCGCTGGAACCGAACGTTTTCGAGCCCCACTTCCCAAAGCGTTCCCCACCGCAGGTCTTCGGAAACAGCCAGGCGGGACAGAATCGAGACCCCGATTCCGGCCTTCACGCTCTGGCGAACGGCTTCCGTCGTCCCCATTTCCGCGACCACGTGCAATTTCGACGGTTCAAACCCGTGTTCTTCCAGGATGCGGGTCATCACCATGCGGGTTCCGGAGCCGCGTTGCCGGTCGATGAAGGGTTCTCCGTAGAGGGCCTGGAGCGGAATCCGCTTGGTTTCATTCCAGGGATGGTCGGGGGGGACCACAAGGACTAATTCATCGGCGAACATCTGTTCGAACTGGAGCCGCCCGTCCCGCCATCGGGATCCGATGAGGCCGATTTCGCAGGTGCCATCGATGACCGCTTGGGCAATGTCGGCGGTTCCCGATATTTTTAGGCTGATGTGAGTGAGCGGGTACCGTTGTTTGAACCTTCCGATCACGGAAGGCAGAATATAGGTTCCGGGTATGGTGCTGGCCCCGAGGGTGAGGTCTCCGGCCAGTTCGCCTCGATAGAAAGCGAGGGCTTGGACGGCTTCTTCCTTGAGCCGGAGGATCCGGCGGGCGTACTTGTAGAGGATCTTTCCCGCCGGGGTGGGCTGGATTTCGCGGCCCAGGCGATCGATCAGTCTTTCGTCCAGGGTTTCTTCCAGGGTGCGGATGTGTTCGCTGATGGTCGGCTGCGAAAGGAGCACCGCGTCGGCGGCCTTGGTGAAGCTCCCCAATTCCACCACCTTGCAGAAGACTTCCAGTCGTCGAAGGTCCATGTCATCTCCCCGCCTGCTCGGGCGGTGAAATTCGGCCTGCCGTCAGGAACCGGGTGCGCCTCCGGATTTCTTCGAAACGGGATTCCAGCCGATCCAGGTGGATCTGTTGTTGCTGCAGTGCTTCGCCGGGTTTTGGGCCGGAAAGCCGATCCAGGTTGGCGCGGGCGATGTGAGCCGCGCCGCGGAAGGCAGCTTCCAGCATTTCCGCCGCAACCAGCACGTCCGGGATGAGGTGCCGGCGGACGAAAACGGCGCATTGACGGACGATCTCGTACGCTTCGTAAACGGTTTCCATGATGGCTCGAGGGGAAGCCGCGGCCGCAAGAAGCGCCGCCTCGGCTGCTTCTGAGCCCGGCCCGTTTCGGCGGGCTTCGGTCCACGCCAGGTAGGTTTTGCCGTCGCCTTCGCGAAGTGCTTGGAGGTTGCGCGAAAGCGCGATGGTGCGTTCCAGCAGGTCCGCTCGCGCTCCTTTTGCTTCGGGGCTCAGCCATGGGCGTTCCGTTTCCACCCGGACGATCTTTTGGAGCAGAGCCAGTGCGACCACGGCGGCGTGGGCGGCCGCGGCGCCGCCTCCGGGTACGGGACGGTCGTGGGCCAGTGCGTGAAGAAATTCTTGGGTCATGGATCGCCCCGCTGCGCGGTTTTTTGGGGCATCAAGTCCTTTGTCCTCACATGACGCCGATTTCGGTTTCAATCACCCCCGATTCACGTAGAAACCGTTCCAGTTCCTCGAAAAAGTCGTCCCAATCGGGCGGGCAGTCGTTGTGGTCGCTTTCGTAGGAGAGCAGGCGGCCGGTCTTGGCGGCCCGGTGCAGCGCGACCCCGTGGTCGTAAGGGACCACCGAATCCTTGGTGCCATGAACCACCAGGACGGGGCCGGTGTAGCGCCGCACCGTTTCCAGGTTGTCGAAGGGACTGCGCAAGAGAAACGACGGAGCCAGGTAGCGCCGGGCGAACGGCCGGAGGCTGGTGAAGGCGGACATGAGCACCATGGCGGCCGAGGGCCGGCGGGCGGCGAGGGCGCAAACGGCGCCGCCTCCCAGCGACCGGCCGAACAGCACGATCTTCGAGGGGTCCACGTCGGGGCGTGCAACGAGCCGGTCGTAGGCGGCGACCAAGGTTTCCGTTATGCTTCCCTGCGACGGCTGCCCCTCGGAACGCCCGTAACCGGGGTATTCCACGAGGAGGACACCGAAGCCGCGGCCAGCGAGTTTCTGAAACTCGTCGGGCCAGATGTCGATGAGTTCGCCGTTGCCGTGGGCGAAGATCACGGTGGGTCCCGGTGTTTCTTTCGAATTTGCCCGGCGCGGCAGGTACCAACTTTCCACCTTGCCGAAGGACGTGGCGACCCACAGCTTCTCGATCTCGGAGGTGGAGGGGGTCTCCTGAGGTGCCTCGATCCACCTCCGGGGGAAAATCAGATGCCTCTGAAACAAAAACAGGCATCCGCAATAGCAGACGTAGGCCAATCCGAAAGAGGAAAGGAGCTTGGTCAGAGTCAACGGTAATTCCTCCAGCTTGTGGATCCGGGTAGCGGAGGCGGCCGACAACGCCGGCACCCAGCCGATAGAAAACCATCATGAACGCTTTGCGATGCGGTTTCAAGGTCCTCTTTGACGAAATTCCGCAGGTAACCGTCGTCACTGCGCAAACAATTGGTAGCGTTCTAAAGTGAAAACCTTAAGCGAAAAGGTTAGCGAATGTCAAAAAATCCCCCTCTCCCCCCTCCCCTTACTCCCCTCCCACAAGGGGAGGGGAAATAGAATTTGGCATCAAATACTAAGTCTATTATTTTCTACGCTGCCAAACATTTTGCGATTTTAGGCTTTCCGACGCTTCAACTGACCCAAACATCGAGGATTTTTCATGCGCGTGATGACCTTCAACCTGCGATTTGAAAACGATCGAGACGGTTCCAACAGCTGGGTGTACCGCAGGGATCTGGTGACCGAGGTCATTCGAAAGCACCGCCCTTCCATTTTGGGGACCCAGGAGGGACTCTGGAGCATGCTCCTGTATCTGAAGGAGCGGCTGCCCGAGTACACGCTGCATGCGCCCGATCGGGTTTTGGACGACACGTGCCAGTATCCGACGCTCTTTTTCAGGATGGAGGAGTTCGAGATTCTGGAGGGTGGCGAATTTTGGCTTTCCAAGACGCCGGAAGTCCATCGAAGCCTGGACTGGGACAGCGCCTTTCCGAGGATGTTGAGCTATGCGGCATTGGCCCATAAAGGCGAGGGGGATCGTTTTTGGGTGGGCGTGACGCATCTGGATCATGTTGGGGTGGCGGCGCGTCTGCGGCAAGCCGAGATGCTCGCCCGATGGGTGAAGGATCGCTCCGGCCCGGTGATCCTCATGGGGGACTTCAACGATGCTCCGGATTCACCGGTTCACCGGGTGCTGACGGATCCTGCGGTGGGTTTGGAAGACACTTGGCGGATTCTGGATCGATCCGAGAACGCCCGGAGCCGAACGCATCACGGTTTCGAAGGGGTCCCGCAGAAAACCCGGATGGATTGGATCCTGACGACCCGCCATTTCCGCGTGACCGATGCTTGGATCATCCACGACCACAGGGGCCGCCTCTATCCCTCGGACCATTTTCCGTACATGGTGGAACTGAGTCTCGAGCAGCCCTTTTTGAGGAAAGGAAGCGATGAAAGAAAACATCCGCGTGGCGATTGTACAACCCAAACCGTATCCTGAATTCCATGATCCGAAAAACCTGGGCCATGCACTCCTGATGCTGGAAAAGTGCCGGGGGCAATCTCTGGACGTGATCTGTTTTCCGGAGTACTTCCCATTTCAAGGAGAGGAGGAACTGGCCCAGGCGGCCCGGCAGCTGGATGCTTACATTGTCGCCGGGCTGGTGGAAGCTGAAAGCGACCGGCTTTACAACACGGCCACCCTTTTCGACCGCAAAGGCCGACTACTGGGCCGGCAGCGCAAGCGGAACGTGGGGGTGCTCGAACGCCAAGGTCTCGGTATCACCCCCGGGGACGGCGAGTTTCGGTCTTTTACCACCGATTTCGGGAAGATCGGCATCCCGGTGTGCATCGATTTCTGGGGCCAGCCCGAAGCGGGGAAGCAGCTCGCGGATCAGGGGGCGGAAATCGTCTTCAACATGAGCCTCTTTCCAGTGCTTCGCGGGCATTGGAAAACCGGCGCCCTGGTTCGGGCCTTCGACAATTTCCTGCCCGTGGTGGGAGTCAACACGGCGGACTACAACGCCATGATCGGCGGGCGGCGTTACCATCAGCACGGGGGCGGGAGCTTCATGATCCAGCCGCCGAAGATGCTCGACAAGACGGAATTCGGGCGCTGGTTTCGGAGCCTCGATACCGTGAAGGATTGGATTCGATTGGAGCTGGACGCTCTGGAGAAGGTGCATTTCGTGGACGTGAACCTGAGCACGGTCCGCCGATTCCGTCGCGAGTTCTGGAACCGGTTCGGTTTTCAGCGGGTTTAGGAGGCACGAGTGGAGCGACCGAGACGCAAGATTTACCTGAGCATGAAGACTCTTCCTGAAGCGGGACGCCTCTGGAAGGAAAGGACCGCCGAGCTCCGAACGGCCGGAGAAACCGTGCCGGTTCCCGAAGCGCTCGGACGGGTTACCGCCGAACCTGTGACCGCCCGGCTTTCGGTCCCTCATTATCACGGGGCCGCCATGGACGGGTTTGCGGTCCGTGCGGAGGCGACGTTTTCAGCCAGCGACGTCCACCCGTTGCGGCTGCAATTGGGCCGGGACGCCTTTCCCGTGGATACGGGGGATCCTCTGCCGCCGGAAACCGACGCCGTTATAATGGTGGAACACGTGACACCGGTAGGAGACGACGCGGTGGAAATCCGGGCGGCGGTTTTTCCATGGCAACACGTTCGAAAGGTGGGCGAAGACATCGTGGCGGGGGAACTGTTGCTTCCTCAGCAACACGCACTTCGGCCGGCGGACCTGGGAGCCTTGCTCGCCTCAGGTGTCGCCGCGGTGCCCGTTTTCGCACGCCCCAAGGTCTGGATTCAACCCACGGGCACCGAACTGGTGTCTCCGGAAAAGGCTCCCGAGGCGAAGCCGGGCCAGATCGTCGAGTTCAACGGGACCGTGCTTTCCGCCATGGTGCGCGAATGCGGCGGTGACCCTCTGCTCCAGCCCGTCATCCCCGACGATTTCGCGAGCCTTCTCGCTGAGCTCAAGCGGGCCGTGGTGTCCGATGCGGACGTCATCCTCTTGAATGCGGGGTCTTCGGCGGGAAGCGAAGACTACACGGCGGCACTGGTGGATGAACTGGGGGAGGTGCTGGTTCACGGCGTCGCCATGATGCCGGGCAAGCCCGTGGTGCTGGGGCTGATCGAAGGCAAGCCCGTGGTTGGGGTTCCGGGCTATCCCGTCTCGGCGATTCTTGCCTTCGAGCAGTTCGTACGCCCGCTTCTCTTTTCCTTGCAAGGCGTGCCGGCCCCGTCCTTCCCGCAGGTGGACGCCGTTCTCGGGCGGAAACTCGCCTCCCGGCTGGGGCTGGAGGAATTCGTCCGCGTCATCCTCGGCCGTGTGGCCGGGCGGCTCATCGCCATGCCTCTTCAGCGGGGTGCCGGCGTCATCACGTCGCTCACCCGTGCCGACGGGATACTTCAGATTCCACAGGAACTGGAAGGCGTCGACGTAGGGGAAACCGTATCGGTGCGACTCCTGCGTTCCCCCGATGACTTGGACCACACGCTCATCATGATCGGAAGTCACGACAACACGGTGGACGTCCTGGCGAACGAACTGAAAAGGCGCGACAGCCGCATCCACCTTTCTTCTAGCAATGTGGGGAGTCTGGGCGGGATCATGGCCGTCCGGCGGATGCAGACGCACCTTGCCGGTTCGCATCTGCTCGACACCCAGACCGGCGAATACAATTTTTCCTACATCGAACGCTACTTGTCAGGTGTTCCGGTGCGGCTGGTCCAGCTTGCACGACGCCGACAGGGACTGCTCGTCCGGAAAGGAAACCCCAAAGGCGTCCGCGGAATCGAGGATCTGGTCCGACCCGACGTGCGGTTCATCAACCGGCAGACGGGATCCGGTACGCGGATCCTTTTCGACTACCGGCTGCAACAGCTCGGGATCGAACCGGAGGCCATCCAGGGCTACGATTGGGACGAATACACGCACATGGCGGTGGCGGTGAACGTCCTGAGCGGCCGCGCCGACTGCGGCATGGCCATCCATGCGGCGGCGCGGGCCATGGAGCTTGATTTCATCCCGGTGACCGAAGAACGCTATGATCTCCTGATCCCCGAAAGCTGCTGGGCCGATCCCAAGATCGCCCTGGTGCTGGAGATCATCGCATCGCCCCGGTTTCGAGAAATGGTGGAAGCCATGGGAGGGTACGACATCAGGGAATCGGGGAGGATCATGGGAATATGGGACGGCCAAAGATGGATGGAGAGGATCTTCTGAAGGAGCGGCCCAGGCCGCGACGAAAGGCTTCCAAAGACGGCATCAATCCCTGCGGACTCGTTTCACCGCCGTTTCACGAACCGCTCCCACAAGGGAGCGACCATTTCCGGAAGGAACCTCCGACCGGCCGCAAGAAACGCCATGCCGAACAGCAGCCCGCTTCCCGCGATGGCGCCGAAAGACGCCGCGTATGGGTGGGCGTCCTGAAGGGATGAGGCGATTCGAATCGGAAGAAGGGCGGGAAGAGAGGCTGCGGCCGACACGGCGAGGATCTTGATGAGCATGGTTCCGAGACCCTTGAACACGGCGCTTCCAAAGCGGTGCCGCCACCAGAGGGCCAGGGCGAGGGTATAGAGTCCGAGGGACACGGCGCTGGCAACGGCCACTCCGTGCGCATGGAACCAGCGGCTTCCGAAGAAGTAGAAGGGGACGGCGGCCAGGGTGGCCAGGGTTCCCACGACCACGGGCGTCACCGTATCCTGCATGGCGTAGAATCCTCTTCCCAGGATCTGCTGAAATCCCCAGCAGAAAACCACCGCGAGAAAGATCTGAAGGACAGCGGCCGTCCGGGCGGCGTCGTGAGCCGTAAAAGACCCTTGCTGGAAGATGAGCGTGACGGTGGGGCGGGCGACGATCATCATCCAGACCGTCAGGGGGACCAGGACGACGAGTGTGTTTCGAAGCGCCGTGTTGAGGGTGTTGAAGAAGCCGACCGTGTCTTTCCTGGCGAAAAGTTCGGCGAGGAACGGATATGAGGCCACGCCGGCCGCCTGGGCGACCACGCCCACCGGGACCAGCATGATCCGGCGGGCGTAATTGAGCCAGCTGACGGCTCCCGTTCCGGCGAGTGAGCCGAAGATGCGGATCAGCTGCTCGTCCAGCACCACGATGGACTGCCCCAGCATGAGCGGAAGGGCCAGAAGGAAAAACCGCTTGAGTTGCGGGTGGCGGAATCGGGGAATGAACGTCATGCCGGCTCCCTGCCGGACGGCCAGAACCGGAAGAAGGAAGTTCCCGAGAAACGCCCCCCACAGGACGCCCCAGCAGAACCCTTCCATGCCGCGGCGGCGCATCCAGATACCGGCTGAAATGATCACCAAATTATAGACCAGAGGGCTCACCGCCGGGATGAAGAATTGTTTCCTCAGGTAAAGGATCGCGGTGAAGCAGGCTCCGGTGAGAAAGGCCGCCTGTGCCGGGACGATGATGCGGAGAAAGCGGGCGAGCCGTGCGTGGCCTTCGGCGTCCAAGCCCGGGGCCGCCAAGCGGGCCAGTTCCGGAGCCAGGATGAAGGCCGCAACCGTGAGGATGCTTACGGCCAGTCCCACCCAGGTGACGGCGGCGGAAAAGAACCGCCAGCCGTCTTTTTCGTCTTCGCGGAACCGTTCGGCCAGGATGGGGATGAGCGTGATGGAAAAATAGGCTCCGGCCAGCAGGTAATTGATGAAATCCGGGATCACGAAGGCCGCGAAGTAGATGTCCGACTCGCGGGTGGCGCCGAAATAGTAAGAAATCACCTTGTCCCGGGCGAGTCCCATGAATCGCGAAAGGAGAACGCTTCCGCCCATGAGGAGAGCTGCGGATCCCATGCGCTGCCGCCGGTTCCAAAGGGACATGTGACCGTGATTCCCCTTTCGATCCTGTGATGTGATCCCAACGGTCGGCGGAAGCGGCCCGTGCGGCCGGCTTCACCCAACCCTCTTTTCGAACAGCCCCGCGGATCTTCCCATGACACAAAACGTATCAGATGTTTAGAAAATTGTGGCTCAGCGCCTCCCCGTTGTGCCCTAACTGAGGATCTGTTAAACGAGGTGCCGGTACCGGTCAACACCGTGGAAGGAGTATCGGGACCACATACGCGTGACACAAGTCTGCTGAGGAGCATTTGTGAAGGTCATCATTGTGGGGGCGGGGGAGGTCGGGTTCCATATCGTTCACCGGCTGGCCTCCGAAAGCAAGGAAGTGGTGGTCATCGACAGGAACCCGGAAGCCCTCAAGCGGTTCAGCGAATTGCTGGATGTGCCGTGGCTCGAAGGCTCAGGCGCCCATCCGAAGATGCCGGAGGAAGCCGAGATCCGCGGTCCCGAGTTCCGGCGGAAATGAAGCGGGCGGCGGAGTTTGCGGCGGCCATGGACGCGAGCGGCATGTTCAAGAACAAAGGCGGTTTTGAAGAGGTTCGGCCGGGGTATCTGCGACTCTTCAGAACCGGCGAACTGGAACGGCGGGCGGTTGCACTCGAAACGATCCTCGAAGCCTGCGAGCTTTGCCCGCGCCGGTGCGGCGTGAACCGAAAGGCCGGTCGGATCGGGGCCTGCGGGGTCGGGGCGCGTCCGAAAATCGCGGCGGCGAGCATCCATCCCTGGGAAGAACCGCCCCTGTCGGGAACTCGCGGGTCGGGAACCCTGTTTTTCTCAGGATGCACCCTGCGGTGCCTCTTCTGCCAGAACTACCCCATCAGCCAGCTGGGTGTGGGGCGCGAACTGACGGTGGAAGCGCTCGCTGAAGAAATGTTCCGGCTGCAGTGCCGGGGCGCCCACAACCTCAATCTGGTTACGCCCACCCACCAGGTGCCCGCGTTCGTTCGAGCGCTCTGCCTGGCCGTTCCCATGGGGTTTCGGTTGCCGATCGTGTATAATACGAGCGGCTACGAACGGGTGGAAATCTTGAGACTTCTGGACGGGATCGTGGATGTGTATCTGCCGGACATCAAGTACGCGGATCCTGCGGTGAGCCTCGCCCTCTCGGGGCGCGCCGATTATGTGGAGGCGAACCGAAGGGCGCTGAAGGTCATGGCGGAGCAGGTGGGGCCCTTGCAGCTGGATCGCCAAGGCATCGCCTTCCGCGGGCTCATGGTCCGCCACATGGTACTCCCCGAAGGGCTCGCCGGGACGGGCGATTGCCTGGAATTCATCCGCTCGCAACTGGGTCCACAGACATGGGTGAGCCTCCTGCACCAATACTTTCCCGCTCACAAGGCGCTGAATCGGCCGCCGCTGGACCGAAAAGTCACCGAGAAAGAATACTCGGACGCCTTGGGAATCCTTTTTTCGCTGGGGTTGCCGAACGGCTTCGTGCAGGAAGCGGATGGCGGCTAGAAAGCCGGATCACGCCCGGACGGCGGCCGCCAGGTTCCTTCCCAACTGCGCGCAGCGCTCCAGATCCTGATCCCCCGCGGCACACCGGACTTCCACGACCGGTTCCACTATCCGCCACTTGGATCTTTCGGCGAAGGCGGTGAGTGCCTTTGCGGCGCCGCCCGTCCAGCCGTACGAACCCACCACGCCCAGCAGTCGGTCTTTGATGAGCTTGTTTTCCAACAGCCGGACCAGGTCGTCCATGGTGGGGAAAAGGCCGGTGTTGTAGGTGGGTGAAGCCAGCACCAGGGCGCGACTTGTCCAGATGTCTCGAAGCACGTAGGACGCATGGGAATGCGAAAGATTGTGCACCAGGGTGCGAATGCCTGCGTCCACCAGAGCCCGGGCGACGCGTTCGGCCATCTTCTGGGTGTTTCCGTACATGGAGCCGTAGGCCACGACCGCCGCAGATTTGGTTTCCTGACGGCTCCAACGGTCGTACCAGTCCACGGCGACTCGGGGCTGTGTGCGCCAGACCGCACCGTGAGTAGGGGCGAGGATCTTGATGCCGAGGGTTCCGACTTTGGCGATGGCCTTCTGGACCATCTGGCTGTAACGGCCGATTATGTTCGCGTAGTAGCGCAATGTCTCGCTTTCGAAAAACGCGAGGTCCATCTCGTCGTCGAACAGCCCCCGATCGACGGTTCCATAGCCCCCGAAGGCGTCTCCGGAGAACAAGATGCCGGTCGAAGCCTCGAAGGTCATCATCGTTTCGGGCCAATGAACCATCGGCGTGAGGTGGAAGGTGAGCCGATGCGTTCCCAGATCCAAGACATCGCCGTCCTGCACCACATGGGTGTCTCCGCCGGCGCCGTAAAAGCCGGCCAAGAGTTCCAGGGTCTTTTTGTTTCCGACCACTCGAATGCTCGGAAACAGCTCCCTCAGAATCCGTAGAGCTCCTGTGTGGTCCGGTTCCACGTGATTGACGACCAGGTAGTCGATGGATCGGCCAGCAGGAAGGGCTTCACGGATGCGGTTGACGTGTTCGTCGAGGAAATGGCCCTTGACGGCATCGACCAGCACGGTTCGGTCGTCCACGATGAGATAGGCGTTGTAGGAAATGCCGTAGGGCAGAGGCCAGAGGGCTTCGAAGAGGTCGGTTTCGTGGTCGTTCACACCTACCCAAAAGACCTTTTCAGTCAAAGGTATCGCCGAATGCATGCGGAACTCCTTCAAATCAGGAATCAGGGGTCGATCTGATTTTTCCTCTCATAGCATTATCCCTGTGAAGAGGGCAAGGCGGCGCCGTTTGCTGCGGGCGCCGTTCCCCTCGTTCCCAAGCTCAGGCTTGGGAACGGCCTGCCCGGGAAGCTCCAGCTTCGCCTCGCTGTAGAGGATTGGTAGCGTAGAAAATAATAGATCTAATATTTGATGCCAAATTCTATTTCCCCTCCCCTTGTGGGAGGGGATTAAGGGGAGGGGAATGTAACTGATTGACATACGTTAATTTTCTGACCCTCACCCCAACCCTCTCCCATCAAGGGAGAGGGGGATTTTTTGACCTTCGTTATCCTTTTTGCTTAAGGTCTCCACGTTAGAACCCTACCAAAGATTTGAACGATTGCATGGTTTTCGGTAGATCTGGGGCTCCTCGCGATGAGGTGCATGGGTCACGGACTCATGGGAATCGAAGCTGGAGCTTCTGCACAGTTGTGTTCCCAAGCTGGAGCTTGGGAACAAGGTGGAACCAGGAAAGTGGATGCTGCTTGCGGAATCCCGCATGGAATGTGTGGTGGCGGCGGAACCGGACGGAACGCGGGCTATCACCCGCAAGGCCACCGCGGTGGTAGCCTTCGCCACACCAGAAACTCAATGCAGGTTTCCACCTTCGGACCCATGGAACCGGGGGGAGTGGCCTTGGTGTGCATGAATCACCGGGATCCCCCCCCCTCGTAGTACCCGCTGGAGATTAAAGATTTTGAAAGATCTTGCCGTTTTATGGCTGAAAAACTGCTTTCGGACAAGTACTCAGTGATGGTGCAAAGCGCTGATGGACTCTTACTCGGGAGATGGCAAAGATGTGGAAGGTGGTCGGTCTGATGAGGTGGAACCTGGGAGACGCTCTTTCCCTGCTGGGTTTCGGCTATTGCCTTTTCAACGTTTTCGAACGGTTCGGCGGGTGCGCTTCCCTGGGGTGCCAGGCCGTTCAGCATCCGGCCCTTTGGTTCGTGGGGATGGCTTACTGTCTGTTTCTTCCGGCGGCCCGGAGGATGGCCCCCCGCTTCTGGGCTTGGGGGGTTTTCGCCGGTGCCCTGGTGGAAGGCGCCCTGGTTCTCTACCAGGTCCTCCTGGGGTTGTATTGCAGAGAATGCCTTGTTTTTACGTCGATTTTCGTCGCTTACCTTATCCTGGTACCAGGGCTCCCACTTAGGGTGAGAGCCGCCGCGTTCGGGACCGCTCTTTCGGTGGCTGCACTGAGTGCGGGGCTGCTGGCGGTCATGAACTGCGGTGTCTTGTGCGATAATCCGGCCGTGGACCGGATCGAGGAAGTCGCGGGCCGCAACCCGGTGGTCGTCTTCGAACCCCTGTGTTCTCAATGCCACGAGTTTCTGCGAATCTTGGACACTGCCGGCTTGGGAGACCAGGTGGACCTTTGTCCGCAGGCTTGGAGTTTCGATGCGGTGGTGAAACTTGCTCGTGAAAACTGCAATGACAAGAATTTCGTGAAATGCCTGTTCGCGCACCTCGCCATCGTGAGGGACAACAATCGGTATTGCAGCAAAAAAGGCTGGGAGGCGGTGCCGTTTCTCATCACCCGCGACGGCCGCGCTGTCAGCACTTCGGAAGGGCTGGCCTATCTGGCGCTCACCGGCACACCGGACCTGTGGGGATGGGAGGTCGGTGGGAGTTGTACTCCCGGAGCGAAACCGGCGGACGGAGAGGTCTGCCGCTGAATTCGTCTGGAAAGAGCCGTCACCCGCTCGTCCCCGAAGCCTGCGTGTGAACCGCCGGAAAATAACGTCGGAACCAGCGGAACGCCGAAAGAATCCGGCACCCGCGACAGGCGGTGCTCATGTGCCGGCCGCCTTGGTGGTGGGGATCACCGAACTCTGGCTGTGCGGCCGGTCCGCCTATTTCCTGGCGGAAATCGTTCCGGATCTGCTGGAGGACCGCTTCTGGTCCTTCAGTCCACATAGGGCGTAGGATCTGGAATGCCGGCTTCCTGGAATCCCCTTTTCCGGAGGCGGCAACTGTCGCAGCGCCCGCAGGCACGTCCTTCGGGGTCCGGGTCGTAACAGGACAGCGTGAGGCTGTAATCCACACCCAGTGCGACGCCTTTTCGGATGATTTCGGCTTTGGAGAGGTGGATGAGCGGCGTGTGGATGCGGATGGTGAGGCGCCCTTCGACGGTTTCCTTGAGTGCCAGGTTGGCCATCCGCTCGAAGGCTCGGATGTATTCGGGCCGGCAGTCGGGGTAGCCCGAGTAATCGAGTGCGTTCACTCCGATGAAGATGTCGGCCGCCCCCAGCACTTCGGCCCACCCCAGGGCCAGGGATAGAAAGATGGTGTTCCGGGCCGGGACATACGTCACCGGGATGGTGGAGCCGCCGATTTCCGACCGGTCTTTGGGAACTTCCATGTTGTCGGTGAGCGCCGAGCGCCCGATTTTGCGAAGCGGAAGTTCGAGCACCAGATGATGGCTGACACCGAAGGACCGGGCGACCCTGCGGGCCGCTTCCAGTTCCACGCGATGCCGCTGGCCGTAGTCGAAGGTGAGGGCGCAGGGTTCGAAGCCTTGGTCGGCGGCCACGGCCAGGCATGTGCTGGAATCCAGCCCCCCCGAAAGGATCACCACTGCCTTGGGGATGGATGTTTGATGCTGCATGAACGTCGCTCTTCTGCTGAACGGTTACCCCGGCAGGCTCATACGCCGCGGGCATCCGGGTCCCAGATGAATTTATGGAGCTGCAGGTTGAGGCGGACTTGCAGCCCGTCGGAAAGGATCCAACCCGCCAGCCGGGAAGGCGCCAGGATCCCGAAAACGGGCGAGAAGTGAACCGGCGAAGTCACTCCCCGCCGCCGTATCCGGTGGTAGAGGTCGCGGGCGAACTCGTAGTCGGATCGGTCGGCCACCACCAGCTTCACTTCGTCCCGGGGCGAAAGGCGTTCCAGGTTTCCGTAATCGTTGGCGGAGGATTCTCCGCTGGAAGGGCACTTGAAGTCCACGATCCTCACGCAGCGCTCGTCCACTTCCCCGATGTTCCGGCTCCCGTTGGTTTCAAGCAGCACCGTCTTACCCCGTTCCAGGAGGCGGGCCGCGAGAACCGGGGTTTCTTCCTGGATCAGCGGTTCGCCCCCGGTGATTTCCACCAGGTTGCAGTTCCAGGCGGCGATGCGTTCCAGGATGTCTTCGACGGCCATGTCCTCGCCCCGGTCGTAGGCGTAGCGGGTGTCGCAGTAGGTGCAGCGCAGGTTGCAGCCGGTGAGCCGAACGAACACGCAGGGCCATCCGGCTCGGGTCGATTCACCCTGAATGCTGCGGAAGATTTCATGGACGCGAAGCCCCAATCATTCCTCCCAATACAAGGCGCCGGCTCCGGGCGTTTCGCAGACCTTCACCTTGGAGACTCTTCGTGAAGCGTCGTCGAGTTTGCTGGAAAGTTCGCGATACAGGTACCGGGCGATGTTTTCCGACGTGGGGTTTTGCGCACGAAAGGCGGGGATCTCGCCCAGGTCCTGATGGTCCAAGTCCGCCACCGCTTCCTTGAGGGCGGTCCGGACGTCCCGGAAATCGATCCCGATTCCGAGCGCGTCGAGTTGCGTGCACCGAACGGTGACTTCCACCATCCAGTTGTGGCCGTGGAGACGGGCGCAGTCGCCCGGATAGCCTTTCAGGCGATGAGCCGCCGAGAAATGAGTCTCAACATACACTTCAAAGCATGCCGGCATGTCTCGCTCCGGGTGAACGAAGTCTCAATGCGTGCGGTTGTTCTTAACAGATCTCGGCGCGTCCTTCCAGACTTGCGCGGCTTCTTGCGGAAAAAGGTTTGACAGCTCGGGAGCTTGCGTATTATTGGCCGGAGCAAGTGGCATGGTGGTGAGGGAAAAACCATGGGCACTGGACGACAGGGTTTGACACGTTGAGCAAAATCAAAAAAATCCCAGTGGGAGCGGACGGCGAGGCGCTGGTTCACTGTGATGCCTGCGGAAGAACCAAGAAGATTTCCGGGGTTCACGAAACCTATGCCGGAAAAAGCGTCCGGGTTAAGTGCTCGTGCGGGGCGGTTTTCCAGGTGCTCTTCGAAAGACGCAGGTATTACCGCAAAGATGTGAACCTCCCTGGTACCTATGCTCGAGTGGAAGTCCCCGGCTGGGAGCGAGAGATGTTCGTGGAGGACCTGTCGCTGGGCGGTTTGAGTTTCCGCACGGTGGAGCCGCATTCCCTCAGAGATGGGGATATCGTGAAGGTGAGGTTTCGCCTTAACGATACCCACGGTACCTGGATCCACAAATCGGTGGTGGTGCGGAGCGTTCGGGACCGAACCGTTGGGGCGGAGTTTGTGAACGACGGCCCCCCGGATCGCGCCCTGGGCTTCTACCTTCTCGCCTGAGCCGCGGATATGTGGGCCGCCTTTGGCACGAGTGTCCATCAATGCTCGGCGTCTTTTCGGAGGATCTTCGCAAAGGCGTCGCGGATGATCCCGGAATCTTCCGGCCGAAGGGTGCGCACGTCCAGAAGCAGTCGATCCGATTCGATCCTTCCGATGACCGGCGGTTCGTTTCGCCGGAGCGCTCGTTCCAGGGCGGAAGCGCCGAGGTCTTTCATGACGACCGAAACCGCCCAGGTGGGGAGATCCTGGGCGGGAAGCGATCCGCCGCCCACCTGGGAGGCGTTCTTTTCCACCGAAACACTCAGCCGCCCGGCTGCGTCCACTTCACGGACCAAGCCGGCCAATGCTTCAGCACGTTGCTGAAGTGTGTCCAATTGGAGGGCGATCATTTCGAGCGTGGGGATGCGTTCGAAGGCCCGGCGTTCGTCCCGGTAGAGGCGAAGGGTGCTTTCCAGGGCGGCCAGCGTCATCTTGTCCACGCGAAGGGCGCGGGTGATGGGGTTTTGCCGGCACCGGCGTACGATTTCTTCGCGGCCGAGGATGATTCCGGCCTGGGGGCCGCCCAGGAGCTTGTCCCCGCTGAAGGTGACCGCGTCGGCCCCCGCCCGCACGGTTTCCTGGGCCGTGGGTTCCTTTCGTAGGCCGAAGGGTGAAAGGTCAACCAGTGAGCCGCTTCCCAAATCTTCCACCACCGGAAGTCCAAACCGGCGACCCAGCGCCACCAGTTCCTCCAGGGAAACTTCCGCCGTGAAGCCCACGACCCGGTAGTTGCTGCAGTGGACCTTCATGAGGAGCGCCGTGGCGTCGGTGACGGCCGCTTCGTAGTCTCTCAGGTGGGTCCGGTTGGTGCAACCAACCTCCTTCAGAACTGCGCCGCTCGAGGTCATGACATCCGGAATTCGAAACGACCCGCCGATTTCCACCAATTGGCCGCGGGAGACGATCACTTCCCGGTTCTTCGCCAGGGTATTCAGGACCAGGAAGACGGCCGCGGCGTTGTTGTTCACGACGAGTGCGGCTTCGGCGCCCGTTAGTTCGCAGAGCAGGGCTTCGGCATGCACGTAGCGGGAACCGCGCCTTCCCCGCTCCAGATCGTATTCCAGGTTGTTGTAGGATCGGCAGAGGATTTGGAGGCGCTGAACGGCTTCTTCCGCGAGGAGGGATCGGCCCAGGTTGGTGTGGATCACGATGCCTGTGGCGTTCACCACGGGTTGGAGCGTGAAGCGGTTCAGATCCTCCATCCGGCTCAACGCTTGTTGCACCAGGACCGGGACGTCCAGGGTCACTGGGGCGGCGCTTTCGGGATCCTGGATGATGCGATCGCGCCCGGCTTCCAGAACGGATCGGACGGCCTGGACCACCAGTGTTCTGGGGTAGTGCGTGAGGGCTTCGCGGATGGGTTCGGTCTTGAGCAGTTCGTCCACGCTCGGCAGTTTCCGAAGCAGATCCTGGAGAGACGGCTCCATGTTCGTGGGACCTCGATTCCAACGGTTTTCGAATATCGGGACGCGGTTGCACCATAGCATCAACGGGGAACTTTTTTCCATGCCCATGTTGGTTTATATGGAGGAGACGGAAACGGGTACCGATAAAACGCGAGGAGGATAAAGAAGCCTTTGGAACCTGCAACTGAAACGGTGGTTCGCCCGGGTCGTGCGGCGAGCGACGTCCCATCGGCGACGCTGGAAGACGTTCGTGCTTTTTTGAGGAGTTCATCGGAGTCGCTTGCCGTTTCGGGCTTTCCGAGTTCCGCGGCGGCCTACTTGGTGTCTCGGATCCTCGATCTCGCATCGCGCCACATGGTGGTCGTGACCGCCACAGACCGGGAAGCGGAACAGCTGGCCGACGAAATCCGCTTCTTCCTGGGGAAGAAACGGCTCAAACCCGATGTGCCTCTGGAACGGCGGGTCTGGACACTCCCTTCCCGGTCGGGCCACAAGGCCCAGGTACTTGGAAAAGCCGAAGCCATTGCCCGCCGCATGGAAGCTCTCTATGCCCTGCGGAATGCTCCCCGGCCTTCGGTGGTCGTTACCTCAGCACTCGCCCTCATCGAACGCGTGGTTCCGCCGGAAGTGCTGCTGCGGCACGCGGAATGTCGAGTCGCCGGAGAAGAAATCCCACTGGAAGCCTTTCGCCGCCGGCTGGTGGAACGCGGCTATTACAACGTGTCTCTGGTGGAGGAGTACGGGGATCTGAGCCTTAGAGGCGGAGTGCTCGATATCTTCGCACCGCTCTACGGCTGGCCGCTCCGCCTGGAATTTTTCGGTGACCAACTGGAATCCATCCGGCTGTTTCATCCCAGCAGCCAGAGGTCGCTGGCCACCATGGAGGACGCGATCCTGCTTCCGGCGAGCGAAATCGTGCTGGAGGCGGCCGGGCGGGAACGGGCGGAACGGGCGCTCATGGAAGACATCCAGCGCGGGCGGCTCACCCCGGCGGCCGGCAGCGCCTGGTTGGAAAAGCTCCAGGAGGGCCATCAACTGGCCGCCTTCGAACCGGTCTTGCCCGTATTTTACGGAGAACTGGGGTCGCTCTTCGACTACCTGGACCCTCAAAGCCTGCTCGTTTGGACCGATGCGGCGGCTCTTCAGAAAGAGATGCACGAAGCCTACCAGCGGGTGTTGTGGGAATGGGACCGTAGTCGTACGGAGCAGGACTGGAGAAGGCCGCCTGAAGAGCTGTTTGTGGAGCCGGAAATGGTTCTGGAGCGGGCGGAGACGGTCCGGGAGATCCGGATCAACGCCCTTTCGGGGGAGGGCGGGGGCGGGCGCTTGAACCTGGCCGTGAGCGGTCAGGACGACCTCCTCGCTGCGGTGAAATCCCACCGCAGCCGGGAGCGGCTTCTCGAACCTCTGTCGCAACAAATCAAACGCTGGCAGGACCGGGACATCCGAACGGTCCTGGTCTGCGGCCAGAAGGAACAGGGAGCCCGGCTGGCGTCGCTGCTTTCCGACTATGGCCTGGAGGCCCGGCCGCAGCCTGCCGCCGCCATCCGAGACGGCTTTGATGCCGGAACCACGGCGGTGGTGGTGGGACCCCTGCACAGGGGCTTTTTCTGGCCTTCGGAGAAACTGTCGGTGGTCAGCGAGGAAGAGATTTTCGGCAGGCGGCGGCCCCGGAGGCGGGCCAAGGCGTCGGTGGCCGGGATCTTTCTTAGCTCATTCCAGGATCTTCATGCCGGGGATTTCGTGGTCCATGTGGACCATGGGATCGGCGTGTACAAAGGACTGATGCACCTGCAGGTCGGAGGGGTCGAAGGGGACTTTTTGCACCTGGAATACCAGGACGGTGACCGGCTTTACGTCCCCGTGGACAAGCTTCAGAAGATCCAGAAGTACCTGGGGATCGAAGGCGAAGATCCACGGGTGGACAAGTTGGGGGGTAAGTCCTGGGAGGCGGCCAAGAAGAAGGCCCGGGAGTCGGCCTGCCGGGTGGCCGAAGAATTGCTGAAGCTCTACGCCATGCGACAGGTGAGGGAAGGCATCCGGTTTTCGCCTCCGGACAGCCTGTACCGCGAATTCGAGGCGACCTTTGCGTACGAGGAGACCGCCGACCAGATCCGTGCCATCGAAGAAGTCCTGGAGGACATGTGTTCGCAGAAGACCATGGATCGGCTCATCTGCGGCGATGTGGGTTACGGGAAGACCGAAGTCGCCATCCGGGCGGCCTTCAAAGCGGTGATGGACGGCAAGCAGGTGGCCATGCTGGTTCCCACGACGGTCCTGGCGGAGCAGCATTACCAGACCTTCAAGGAACGGTTCAACGGCTTTCCCGTGCGGGTGGAAGTCCTGAGCCGGTTCAAGACGGCCGCTCAGCAGCGGCAGGTGCTGGACGGGCTGAAAGCCGGTGCGGTGGACGTCGTCGTGGGCACCCACCGGCTGCTGCAGAAGGACGTGCAGTTTCGAGAACTGGGGCTTCTCATCATCGACGAAGAACAGCGCTTCGGCGTGAAGCACAAGGAAAGACTGAAGCAGCTGCGGGTGTCCGTGGACGTGCTGACCCTCACGGCCACCCCCATCCCCAGGACACTCCACATGGCTCTCACCGGCATCCGGGATCTCAGCACCATCGAAACGCCTCCCGAAGACCGCAAGGCCGTGGAAACCGCCGTCTGCACCTACGATGAATTCACCATCCGGGAGGCCATCCACCGGGAACTCCAGCGCGGAGGCCAGGTCTTCTTTGTCCACAACCACGTACAAAGCATCCTCCAGGTGGCGAACCGGCTGCGCAAGCTGGTGCCGGAAGCGCGGATCGGCGTGGCCCACGGTCAGATGAAGGAACGAGACCTGGAAAAGGTGATGTTCGAATTCATCGGCCGAGAACTGGATGTCCTGGTCTGTACCACCATCATCGAATCGGGGTTGGATATTCCGGCGGCCAACACCATCATTATCAACCGAGCGGACAAGATGGGGCTGGCTCAGATCTACCAGCTCAGAGGGCGGGTCGGGCGATCCAGCGAGCAGGCTTACGCCTACCTGCTCATCCCGGGGGAACACCTGGTGACCCGCGACGCCCAGAAACGGCTCCGGGCCCTCATGGATTTCAGCGAACTGGGTTCGGGCTTCAAGATCGCCCTGAACGACCTGCAGATTCGCGGCGGCGGGGCGATTCTCGGCGCCGCCCAATCCGGCCATATTTCGGCCGTGGGCTACGAACTGTACCTGGAACTGCTGGAAAAGACGGTCAGACAGCTCAAGGGCGAACCGGTTGAAGAGGAAGCGTTTGATCCCGAAATCACCGTTCCGGTTTCCGCTTTTCTGCCGGAAGCTTACGTGCCGGACACCGACCAGCGGCTCCTGGCCTACAAGCGCCTGGCCGGGGTTTCGGAGGAAGGCGACGTGGACGACTTGGCCCGGGAATGGCGCGATCGGTTCGGACCGCTTCCCGACAGCGCCAAGGCGCTGGCCCTGCTCGCCAAGATCCGCCTGCTGCTCCAACGCCGCCGGGTCGCCCGGCTGGAAGGAGACCTCCAGACGTACACCCTCCATTTCCTGGAACCGATCGATTTCGAGAAGATGAGCCGAGTCTTGGCGGATGAAAAGTGTTTCGCACGGATGGAAGGCCCCAGGAAGCTGATCCTGGAGATGGCCGGCCGCGGGGCGCTGGGGCACCTGGCAAGGCTGAAAAGGATCTTGCAAGCGTTCGGGGAACATGGTAGTGACATCAAGTCAATTCAGTAACTTAGATTGCATATGGGGTGGGAGTGAGGCATGCGTGAACGGGTTGTCTTCTGGGTCATGCTGGCGGGATTCCTGTTGTCGCCGCTTGCCTCGGCCGCGGAAACCCTCGACTGGATCGTGGCGGTGGTCAACAACGACGTGATCCTCAACAGCGAATTGGAAGAACGCCTGGACGCGTTGAAGAAGACGTCGCCTGAACTCGCCTCGCTCGAGCCGAAGGAATCGGAGGCTTTCCGGCGTGAAGTCCTCCAGCAGATGATCCGGGAGCGGCTGGCGGAACAGGAAGTGAAGCGGCTCCAGGTTTCCGTGAGCGATGCCGAGGTAACGCGAGCCATCGAGACCGTCAAGGCTCAGAACAACCTGACGGACGCTCAGTTGGAGTACCTCCTGAGCCAGGAAGGTCAGACCATGGCCGATTTCAGGGACAAGGTCCGGCGGGACATGGAACGGAGCCGTCTCATCGAGCGTGTGGTCAAGTCGAAAACGGTGATCACGGATGAGCAGGTCGATCAGTACCTTGCCCGGGAGGGGATTGGGGGGGAAGAGCGCCGCCGCTTGGCGGTGATCCTTCTGCCGTTCGATGGGAACGCTTCGCCGGATGAGACGGAGCAGGTCAAGGCCCGGGCCGAAGACATCCGCCGCAGGGCCCTGGCCGGGGAAGATTTCGCTCGGCTTGCCCGCGAACATTCGAAGGGCCCGGCGGCCCGTGAGGGTGGGGACATCGGTTTCATCTCGGTTAGGGACATGGCGCCGCCGCTGGAACGCGCCACCCGGGACCTTCCGCCCGGGGGGATTTCGGAAGTGGTCCGGACGCCGGCCGGGTTTTACATCCTGAAGGTGATCGAAGTCGAGCGAGAAAAGGCCGACCCGTCGGATGCGAATACCAAGGAACGGGTCCGGCGGTTGCTCTTCGAGGAGGAAGTGAACCGGAAGTACGAAGCATGGATTCGCGATTTGGAACGTCGGGCGTTCATCGAAGTGCATCTGGATCCGCCGTCCGAGGGATCCGGGTAGGTATCCCGAAAACCAAAGAAGGTTCATCGTTCGGGTGTCGGAAGAAAGAGGGGGTTGACCCACCGTGGCGGAAGAATCGCGGATTTCCATGGAAGATATCGGAGCCTATCTCAGAAACGAACGGGAGCGGCAACATCTGACACTCGAAGCGGTGTCCGAGCACACCCGGATCAGCGTCAAGATGCTTAGCGCCATCGAAAACGGGCATTTCGAAGAGATCGGTACGGCGCTGCTCATCCGGAGCTTTCTGAGGAACTACTGCCGGGCTTTGGGGCTGGACCCCGAGCCCGTCTTGGAAAAATGCGGTTCCGATATTCAGCGCTATGACAACCCGGAAGAGCGGCTGGTCCGTCACCGGCGCAGGATCGCCGGGCCCAAGACGCGTCGGAGTCGTATGCCGTACACGATGGTCACCATCGTGTTGCTGGTGTTGGCGGCCGTTGCCGGGGCGGTCTGGTTTCCCACGTGGAAAGAAAAGGTGAGCCGGTTCACTCAACCCGAGCAGCCGGCCATTTACCCGCAGCAGGAGCTGCCGGCGGATCTGGCCACCAGGGAGGACGGCACGCCGGCGGAGAAAGTCGAAGCGCCCGCGGTGGCGCCCGACGAAGAGAAACTTTCCCGACCGGACAGGCCGGAGAGTGAGGTCCCTGTTCCTGCCGTCGAAACGGTCGAACCCGAAACCGTGTCCCCTACCGCTGAGGCGGACGTGGAAGGGGCCGAGCCCCGGCTTTCCGGCGATGACTTAGTGACTCTGGAGGAGGTGCGGCCTCCCCTGGAAGCGCTGGATCGGTTGGCGCGCGACGAAGGCCCAAAGGCGCTCAGCCCGACGGGTCACCGGATAAGGCTGGAAGTCGTGGAAGACGCTTGGGTCCAGATTCAGGTGGATGGTGTGACCAAAGAAAGCCGTATTCTCAAGCCCGGCGAAATCCGACAGTGGGATGTCCAGGAGAATGTCCGCTTGTGGGTGGGTAACGGCGGCGGCATCCGAGTTACCTGGGACGGGCAGGAGCTCGGACCGCTGGGCAAGCGCGGCGCTGTGGTCCGAGTACTTCTCCCCGACGACATTCCCTACCTACCCGAGGCGGAAAGCGGGTGACCCCCTGAACGGCTGTGCCGGTTACCCCGCCCCACCATCTCTTTTCCCGGAACGATATTTCCCATGAAAATCATTGAAACGGAAGCCATCGTGCTTCATGCCACGGACACGGGCGAGTCGGACCGTGTGGTGACCTTCTACACGGAACAGGCCGGCATGGTTTCCGGAATGGCCAAAGGCGCGCGGCGAAGCCGAAAACGGTTCGTCAACGCCTTCGAACCTTTCAGCCTGGTGAGGCTGACGCTCCGGGAACGAAGAAGACTCGCCTGGATCGAAGCCTGCAAGCTCGTGGAAGCTCACCTGGTGCTGAGAAACGGCATGGACCGGTGGGCTGCGGCGGCACTGGCCGGGGAAGTGCTGAGAAGCATGGTTCCCGCCGGTGAGGCACAGCCGGAACTGTTCGGACTTTTCAAAGAAACATTGAGTCGATTATGTACGGAGAGGGATCCGCTGAATGCGGTGATCCTTTTCCTGCTGCGTTTCATGGACCTGGCAGGGTACCTTCCGGATTTCGAGCGGTGCGGCCTCTGCGGCCGTGCGGCGCACGAGGACAGGTCCTGGTGGTGGCTTCCGGGCGTTGGAGCTCCGATCTGCTCGCAACACCCGGAGGGCGAAAGGATGGGTTTGGCCCTGGACCTGGGTACGGTGAGGCTCATTGGACAGGTCAAGCGGCTGGACCTGTTGAGACTCTGGCGCCTTCGCGTGCGGGAAGACAAAAAAAGGGCGCTCTTGAGTGCGCTCACCCGCTGGGTGGAATCCCAGACCCACCGGCCTTTGAAGAGCGTGAGGGTTCTGGAGCAATTGGGAACGGGAGTGGCTTTCGGTCTTGGAGGCGGCTCGGCTTCAGGCGGCGTGAAGGACGCGCCGCTTTCGGGCTGAGGCGGTCATGGCTTGAGGCTCATGGGAGCGGGTTTTCCCGAGGGGGTTTTCAAGCTGCAGTGGGCCGCCTGGGAGTCACAGCTGCTGCAGACAGAACCTTTGGCGAATGGATGAAATGAATGGATCGGCTTGAAAGCCTGGCAGCGCAAGATCCGTGGCTGGGGCTGGTGGTCGCCCTGGTGGGTGGTATCCTGGCTGGTTTCACGCCCTGTACGTACCCGATGTTGCCCATCACCGTGGCCTTCGTGGGAAGCCGCGCCGGAGGGAAACGGTGGCGCGGGTTCCTGCTCTCGGCATTTTACGTTTTCGGCATGGCGGTGATTTATTCGGCCTTGGGCGCCGCGGCGGCCCTGACCGGGCGCCTCTTCGGAACCCTCACCATGAATCCCTGGGTTTACCTGTTCGTGGGCAACCTCTGCCTGCTGTTCGCCCTCACCCTGCTGGATGTGATTCCCCTTCGGATGCCGGCGTTCTTGAGCCGGTTTCAGACCCGAAGTTTTTCGGGACACGATCTGGTTACCAGTGTGTTCATGGGCGGGGTTTCGGCTTTGGTGGTGAGTCCCTGCACCACGCCGATCCTGGGTGCGCTGCTCACCCTTGTTGCCACCGGGCGGAATGTGCTAATGGGGATGGGAACGCTTTTCCTCTTCGCCTACGGGATGGGGAGCCTGGTGATCCTTGTGGGCACCTTCGCGGGTCTTCTCACGTCGCTTCCCCGTTCCGGCCCTTGGATGGCGCGCATTCAGAAAGGGTTCGCCCTGCTGATGATTCTGGAGGCGGAATACTTTTTTGTCAAAGCGGGGGAGTTTTGGATATGAAGGGATTCTGGGCCAAAGGGAGCCTGCGGCGAAACACGGCCGCGGTCGCGGCGCTGGGATTGCTCCTGTGCGCCGCTCACGACGCATCGGCCGAAGGTGGTTCCTACTTTTCCAAGGTTATGGAACTCCTGGGGCGGAAAGATCTTTCCGTTGCAGAAGACTTCCAATTGACGGAAGTGACCCGGGGCATGCCCGTGAGGCTGAACGACTACCGGGGAAAGCGTCCGGTGCTGCTCTATTTCTGGGCCATCTGGTGTCCCGCCTGCCAGTCGGTGAAGAAGGAACTGGCCGAGTTCAGACGGAAAACCCCGGAAGAGCGCCTGGAGATCCTGGCCATCAACGTGGGTTCAGGCGATTCGCTGGACCGGCTGGAGCGTTATCAGAAAGCGCATCCCGTGCCCTTTCCGGTTTTGTACGACGATGGAAGCCGGGTCACGGAAAGCTACGGCGTTCAAGGAATACCCCTTTTCGTTCTAGTGGACCGAAACGGCCGGATCGTCTACCGGGATCACACACTTCCTGATAATTACGTCGAGTATCTCGACTGAACGTCTTGAAACGGCTGGATTGGGTGGCCGGATCGAAGCGAAGCCGCCCGAATCGAGCCGGAATAGGAGCGGAGCCATGCGGGATGTACTGACGGTCATTATGGCGGGGGGGCGAGGTCAGCGCCTGATGCCGCTGACCCGGGATCGATCGAAACCTGCGGTCCCGTTTGGAGGGATCTATCGGCTGATCGACATACCCCTGAGCAACTGCATCAATTCCCAACTCTACAAGATTCTTGTTTTTCCTCAATATAAATCCCAGTCCTTGGTGGATCACCTGGAGGAAGGCTGGAACATATTCTCGAGCGGTTTGGGTCACTATCTGCGGATCGTCGCCCCACAGCAGCGGCTCGGTGAAGATTGGTACCGCGGCACGGCCGATTCGGTCCGCCAGAACCTGTTTCTGGTGGAGCGCGAAAGCCCGCGCCACGTGCTCATCCTTTCCGGAGACCATGTCTACAAGATGGATTACACGCTGTTTCGCGAATACCACGAAGAAAAAAATGCGGACGTGACGGTGGGCCTGCTGGAGGTCGATCGGGCGCATGCGTCCGAATTCGGGATCGCGGACGTGGACAACGAATTCAGGATCCGCAGCTTTCAGGAGAAACCCAGGGACCCCCGTCCCCTTCCCGACGACCCTGAGCGATCCCTGGCGTCCATGGGAATCTACCTGTTTCGAACGGAAGTGCTTCTGGAGGTGCTTCGGAAGACGGACTACGAAGATTTTGGAAAAGACATCATCCCGAGGATGCTCGAGGAGCTGAACGTCTTCGCTTATCCTTACCGCCGCTGCAACCGGATCCGCGATTACGTGACGCTTGCGGATCCCAACGGTGTGCGGCGCTCCAAGCTGGAAGATCCGACTCGGGATTCCACCTACTGGCGGGATGTGGGCAACCTGGACGCTTATTGGAACGCCAACATGGACCTGACCGGTGTCAACCCTTTCTTCAACCTCTACGGAAACCTTTGGCCCATCCGGACCTACCAGCGGCAGTATCCACCGGCCAAGTTCGTGTTCGAACAACGCTCCGACAAAGGGGAGCGGGTGGGCACGGCGGTGGATTCCATCATCCCCCACGGGTGTATCATCAGCGGCGGTTACGTACGCAGTTCCGTTCTCTCTTACAACGTGGTGGTACGAAGCTACGCCGAGGTGGACGAATCGGTGATCATGGACGACGTGGAGGTGGGCCGGCACTGCCGGATCAAGAAGGCCATCATCGACAAGGACAATGTGATTCCTCCCCGCACCGAAATCGGCATGTCACCCCAGGAAGACCGAAAGCGGTTCCCTGTGACGGCGCGCGGGATCGTCACGGTCCCCAGGGGCTATTTCAGCCAGGACTGCAAGGCGTAGACGGGGGGCGAAGACGGGCCGGTCTCCGGTTCGTCGAAGCCGTCGCAAACGGATTCGGTCTCCTTGCCGGACGCTCCATGGCCGCTCGACAGAACGGGTGATCCAGAAAGTTCTGCTCAATATCGTTCCACCCGGACGGAGGCCGGTCACAGCGGGATTCAGGATTCCAGCGGCCGCACCGTGATTTTCGCCTGCACTGCCGCCGGCATTTCCGGTTCGTCCACCTTGACTTCCTTGAAGAGCACGCGTTTGAGTTCTCCTCCCACCTTCATGGACGACCAGCGGCCCCGGATTTCCGTTCCGGGCATCACCGTGTCGTAAACCTTGATGACCGCTGGAGCTCGATTGGATTTCCCCCATTCGGCGAGCGCTTCCATTTCGGCTCTGAGGTGGTCCATGGTCAGGTGGAGCGACTGTTTCTTGGCCGCGACGTCGCCGATCTTCTTCTTGATGCGGTCTTCCAGGTCGAACAGGCGTTCCAGCTCTTTTTCGGCTTCCTGAATGCGAGCTTCCAGCCGGCTCATTCTCCGGGTCGTGTCGGGGTCCGCCGCGGCCTCGCCCTGTGAGGCCTTCGCCTCGATAGCGCGGAGTTCGCGGGTCGCCTGATCCTGCATCACCGCCAGTGAACCCACCTTGAGTTCGGTGCGTTCCACGAGCCTCTTCAGCTTGCCTTCAGCATTCATCTGCCGATGCATCCGGTCGCGGCACATGGCGATCCGCTGGCTCAGGACGGCCAGGTCTTCCTTGAGCTTGCTGTCCACGCCGAAGGTCAGCCGGCAGGCCCGGGACTGTTCCGAACCGATCTGGAGGGCTTCGATGCCCTGTTTCGCGATCACGTTCGACGACAGGATCTTGCCGCTTCGAACGATACAGGCGCCGCTCGTTTCGATGGTGCAGTCCACGATGCTTGATTCCACCACGATGTCGCCGGACGCTCGAATGGTGGCTCCAAACACGTGCCGGGTTCTCAGCGCGCCTTGTGCGTGGATGCGGGCGCCGATGATGCCCCCGGAAACGGTCACGTTTCCCTGGGTTTCGATCTCCGCCTTGGCGATTTCTCCTGCGGCAAGGCTGTTGCATCGGATGCGAAAACCGTCTTCAATGGTTCCGGTCACCAGGACGGCGCCTTCGAAGTCCACGTGGCCGGTGGTGAGGTCGACGTTGCCGCGGATCACGTGCTGCGGGTTGACGAGAATCTTTCCGTCGGCGGTGACGGCTGGACTCCCGTGTTTGGCGGCATAGGCCTTGAGTCCGTCTTCGGAGAGGCGCGCACCGGGGCCGCAACGAAGGCGTACGTCACGGGGTTCCGGCGGCTGAATCTTTTTTCCATAAACGTCCGTTCCGGGTTCGCCTTTGACCTTGGGGATCTTTTCGGCCAGCAGATCGCCCGGGCGAACCTGCGGGATCTCACCGCGTTCCCGGAAGTCGATCTTGCCGCCCGAACGGATGGTTCCGATTTTCAGTGGATCGGTGTCGAAATAGTACTTGATTTGGGCGTCCCGGCCGGGCTTGGGGGGCGTTCCCTGGGCGATGGAAATCTTCGTGTCCTTTTTGGGTCTCTTGTTCAGCATGTCGACGACGAGGCTCAACGGAAAGAGTTCCCCCACGATCCCGTTGCTTCGAACAAACGCCTTCAGCGCGGCCGGCGTGGGCGCTTCCGCGACCAGGCAGCGAACCACCAGGTACGCCTCCATCCCGTCACTGGAGGCTTCAAGGCTGAACAGGTCCTTCATCCAGGGGGGAGGTGCCTCCGGGACCGCGGTGTCCCGAACGTCTTCCGCGCCTTCCCGCCGGGGATGCGTCTCGGCCGTTTCCGAGGACGGCCGGGGCGGCTGGTAAGGCGCCAGGCATTCAGGGGGAGCCCCTTCGATGTTTCCTTCAGACAGAAACGTCAATACCTTTTCCTGGTCTTCTTCCGTGAGGATGCCCCTTTCCGCCAGGATAGCCCCCAAAGGGCGGATGATGCGGTGCTGCTTGAATGCCTCCCATTGATCGTTGAGCGCCCCTTCCACGCTCTGAGGACCGGCCAAGCCCAGTTGCACCGCCGCCGCCGCGAATTGCTTGTCCTTCTGGCGCAGGATCAAGAAGGACTGAACCTCCAGGAGGTGGTCCAACTGGTCTGCGGAAAGGATTCCCCGGGACACCAGGATTTCCCCCAGGGGAATCTCCTTCCCCTCCTCCTTCTGAGCCCTATGGTACGCGAGGGCCTCGCGGATTTGCTCCCGCTGAGCCATCCCGTACTTGATGGCGAGCTTTCCCAGGATGATCAAAGGATCTGCCGATTCTTGGTGGGCTGACATGGCAACCATCCGTTCGGTCGGGGGATGACGGCTTCCGGGATCCGTAGTCCTTCATGGACTGAATCGGCAAGTGCTTGAAAATCTTTAGTAGCGTACAAAATAATAGAGCTGATATTTGATGCCAAATTCTATTTCCCCTCCCCTTGTGGGAGGGGATTAAGGGGAGGGGGATTTTTTGACATTCGGAGGGCTTCCAAGCCCTGGACACCTGCGGGATGGATGCCGGTCCCGGCCGAGGGGCGTTCGACGGGGTCACGCGAAAGGCAATCGGCGTTCGAAGGAACCTCAGAGCCCGACTTTCGTGAGCTTGTTTTTGGACAACCTCTCAGTCCAGGTCCGGCTTCCTCTTGACCTCCGGCAGGGCCTGTTCGAAGTGCCAGGCGACCTGAAGCACCCGGTCTTCACGAAAGTGAGGTCCCAGGATCTGCAACCCGATGGGAAGGCCTTCCCGGGTGAACCCGCACGGCACGGAGACACCCGGCACCCCAGCCAGGCTGGCGGGAAGCGTGAAGACGTCGCTCAGGTACATCTGGAGGGGGTCGTCGGTTTTTTCGCCGATCTTGAACGCGGGGAAGGGACTCACGGGTGCCAGGATGGCGTCGCACACCTTGAAGGCTTCGATGAAGTCGTTGCGGATGAGCGTCCGAACCTGAGACGCCTTTCGGTAGTAGGCGTCGTAATAGCCTGCCGAGAGGCTGTAAGTTCCCAGCATGACCCGGCGTTTCACTTCGGGGCCGAATCCTCGGGAACGGGTCAGACAGTACATGGAAAGCAGATCCTTCGCTTCTTCCACCCGGTATCCGTATTTCACGCCGTCATAGCGCGCCAGATTGGAGCTGGCTTCCGCCGGGGCGATGATGTAATAGGCGGCGACTCCGTATTCCGTGTGCGGGAGCGACACTTCTACCCGCCGGGCCCCGAGACGTTCGCAGGTACCGATGGCTTTTTCCACCGCATCGGCGACATCGGGATCGGTCCCTTCCACAAAATATTCCTTCGGAATGCCGAGCCGAAGGCCTTGGACGGGCCGTCTCAAGGCGGCCGCGTAGTCCTCCACCGAAATGTCCACGGACGTGGAATCCCTGGGGTCGTGTCCCGCCACGGCCTGGAGCACCAGGGCCGCGTCTTCCACGTCCTTGGTGATGGGTCCGATCTGGTCCAGCGAGGAAGCGAAAGCGACCAATCCGTAGCGGGAAACGCGGCCGTAGGTCGGTTTCAACCCAACCACGGAACAAAAGGATGCCGGCTGGCGGATGGACCCTCCTGTGTCCGTCCCGATGGCCGCCGCGCAAAGGTCCGCCGCTACGGCCGCCGTGGACCCACCGCTGGAGCCGCCGGAGACCCGTTCCGTATCCCAGGGATTTCGAACCGCGCCGAATGCGGAATTCTCGTTGGACGATCCCATGGCGAACTCGTCCATGTTCGTTTTGCCCAAAAAGATCGCACCTGCGCCTTTGAGGCGTTCGACGGCGGTGGCGTCGAAAGGCGGCCGGAAGTTTTCGAGGATACGCGATCCGCAGGTGGTTCGGACTCCCTTGGTGCACAGAACGTCTTTCAGCGCCAGGGGCATCCCGGCAAGCGGCTTTTCCCGGACATCAGGGCGATCCCGGTCTATCTCCTCGGCCTGGGCAAGGGCTTGGTCGGCGAGCACGGTGATGAAGGCGTTGAGTCGCGCATCGACGGCCTCGATCCGGCGAAGGAAGGCGCTCACGATTTCGACGGCGCTCACTTCTTTTCGCGCCAGGAGGTCACGGAGTTCGTGCAAGGTCAAGGCGTGGAGCTGCGGCATGGGGGCACCTGCTTCAAAGGGGTTTTCAGATCACCTTCGGAACGACGAAACTCACCCCGTCGGTCCGAGGAGCGTTCGCCAAACCGGCCTGCCGTTCCAAGGAAGGCCGGACGTCGTCGGAGCGGAAGACGTTCTGGATCTGGATGGCGTGGGTCGTGGGTTCCACCTGAGACGTATCCACCTGGTTCAGCTTTTCGATGTAGCCCAGGATGCTGTTGAGCTGACGGGTCATGCGCTCCACTTCGGTGTCGTCCAGTTCGAGCCGCGCCAACTCGGCCACGTGGCGGACTTCCTCTATCGTGATCTTTTCGGTCATCTGCATTCTCCCCGCCCGGTCCATCGGCATCTCAGGGCCGAACCGGCCCTCCCTGATCGCTTTTTGAAATCGCCGCCCTCTCGGGTGCTTTTCGGGCTGCGAGAGCGGTGGGTGTTGCGAGAGTTAGTCTCTACCACAGACCGATCCTCCACGACAAGCGTGTGGCTTGCCGGCCTGCCTGCCGGCAGGTAGGCGACCCCCGTCACGGTCAAGGCTGCTCCCATCAAGGGATCAGAATCACTGACTTTTGACTGCCGAACGGGCTCCTGGAATATCGAGAAGGCTTGACACCGGAGGCGGGCCTGGGGGATATGGAGGCGCCGCCGGCGGGAACGGCCGGGGAAATCGACAAGCAAAACCGAAGGCGAAGGAACGCATGCTGGAACTTTCGGAAGAGCAGCGGAAAGCGGTGGAGTACGTGGACGGGCCGTCGCTGGTGACGGCGGGCGCCGGAAGCGGAAAGACTCGAACCCTTACGGCCAAGATCGCCCACCTGGTGAACCGGCTCGGCCATGATCCGGCTCGGATCCTCGCCATCACCTTCACCAACAAGGCGGCCGGCGAAATGAAAAGCCGCCTGCGGGCGGTCACGGGCCGACCGGCCGAAGCCTTCCCCTGGGTTCGCACTTTCCACAGCGCCTGTTTTCAGATCCTCAAGGAGCACTGCGAGGTTCTGGGCTATCAGAAGCCCCTCACCATCCACTCGGAATACCAGCAGAAGACCAATCTGAAGAGAGTGCTCGGACGACTGGACCTCGATCCCAAGCTTCTCAACCCGATGCGGGCGGCCATTTCCCGGGCCAAGAATTCGGAAAATCCCTGGCACGCCCTGGACCATTCCTTCCGCGTTCCGAGAAAACGGGAAGCTTACGAACTCTATAACGAACTCCTGGTACAGCAGAACGCTGTGGACTTTGACGACATCCTGATGCTCACCCGGGACCTGCTCCGAAACTACGGCGAAGTGCGTGAAATCTGCCGGGGACTCTTCGATTATATCCTGATCGATGAGTTCCAGGATTCCAACGCCATCCAGAACGAAATCGTCGACCTGCTCCTGAGAGACGGCCGGCTGACGGTGGTGGGCGACGACTACCAGAGCATATACCGGTTTCGCGGCGCCGATCCGGTGCATTTCATCCGCTTTCCGGAAAAGTTCCCCGGGGCCGCGGTGTTCCGACTCGAGGAGAACTACCGCTCGACCGAAGCCATCGTGAAGGCTGCGGAAGCCCTGATCGCTCACAACCGGTACCGGATCGAAAAGACCTGCTTCAGCCGGCGTTCGGGCCCTCCCGTCGCCGTCCGAGGCTTTACGGGCGAAGACCTCGAAGCGGCCTGGGTGGCCGACTGCTGCTGGCAATACCATCTTTACGAGAAGATCCCCCTGGATCAGATGGCCGTCCTCTACCGCACCCGCTTCTGTTCGCTCGCTTTTGAACGTGCTTTCCGTTCGTCGGGGATACCCTATCAATTGATGGGGGGACGGGGATTCTTCGAACGGAGGGAAGTGCAGGACATCAACGCCTACCTTGTCGCCAGTGTCAATCCGAGGGATGACGCCTCATTCGAACGGATCGTGAACGTCCCCAGGCGGGGCATTGGTTCCGGAACCCTTCAGAAGATCATGGGCTACAAGGCGGGGCCGCTTTCGATGCAGGAGGCCTGCCGGCTGGCCTTTGAAGACGGCGTTCTCCCGAAGAAGACGGCGAAGGAACTGGGGCGACTCCTCCATCTACTGGAAAGCCTCGGCCGGGAAAGACCCGATCGGGCCATCCGCCGGATCCTGGAAGAAACCGGCTATGTGGAGTATCTGGAAGCCTTTGCGGAAAATGAACGCGATGCCGGAGAGCGCCTGGAGAACATCGAACAGATGGTGCACGCGGCTTCTCAGAAACAGACCATCGCCGAATACCTGGAAGACTGCGCCCTACTTCGGGAAGACCAGGACGACGCCGACGACGGCCACGGGGTGCGGCTTTCCACCTTCCACGCCGCCAAGGGACTGGAATACCGGGTGGTTTTCGTTGCGGGCGTGGAAGAGGGGCTGCTGCCTCACTGGCGGTCGGTAACGGTCGGGACCGGCCAGGAGGGCGGGGCGCTGGAAAACGAGGCGGGAATCGAGGAAGAGCGGCGCCTGCTTTACGTGGCCATGACCCGGGCTTCGGAGCGGCTGCACCTCAGCTGGTGCCGCACCCGGAGGGGCGAACTTGTGAGCCCCAGCCGCTTCCTGGACGAACTTCCGGAAGGCTTGATTGTTCGAGAAGATTTGTGACCGGCACGGTCCCCTCGCGGACGAACGTCGAAGGGCCTTTCGCTTCGACGCCCCTCGATCCGCCTCGCGCCTCAAGGGCCGCTTCGGAAGACAAAGACGTAGGCCTCGCGGTCCACCGAAACGGTCACATCGCCGCCTCGGGATTCCGCGTAGACCAGCCAGCCGGGCTTGTGTTCGTCGCAGCATTCCACTTTGGGGGAATAGGTTCCGGCCTCGCGATCGTACCAGGCGAGAAGCATGGGTTCCGCCAGTCTTTCGCGCGCTTTTTCTTCGGCGAGCCGCCTGGCCGTCTGGAAATCGACGGTCCCTGACGGCGACCGCACATCAATGGGCTTCGAAAGCATTTCTCGTGTCAGGGCCTTGCAGGCCGTCATGGTATGCCTCCTTCGATCCTTCGGAACATCCGCCCCTTCGAACACTGAGAGGCCGTTTTCCCTGGCGGTTTTTTGCGGCCGTAGAATTCAAGCGGCGCTGCCGGAAATTCCCGGCCGAAATCGGATGACACCGCAGTCGGACGGTGATAAAGATGAACCCAAAAAAAACGGATCCTGCCGGCAATGGGAAGATGCGGTGTGAACCCGGCCGGTGGGTGAGACAAGGAGCCAGCCGCCGTGAGTACCGTCATGCCTGAAGGCGAAAGCATCCGAAAGGCCGTCAAGTGGGTTTCCGACAACCTTGAAGAAGACCCCTGCCGGTCCGTCAAGAAGCTGGTGAACGAAGCGATCGTCCGGTTCGATCTCTCGCCGGTGGACAGCGAGTTCCTGATCCGACTCTATTGCTCCAAGGAAAAGGCCCAGACAGCCTCGCCGGATTGAAATCGGGTTCCGCCCGGCCGCTCGGGCGGGTTCCGGCGTCCGCCCGCCTTTCTATTCCGTTATGACGATCGCTTCGTTGGGACATCTGCGGGCCACTTCCCGGCACTTGCCGTGAAGGCGGGGCGGGATTTCGTCAAGTACGGCCACGGCCTTCTTGCTTCCCTCCTGGAAACGGAAGACTTCCGGGCATTCCTTGACGCAGATGCCGATGGTGCCGCACTTCATCTGGTCCACTGCCACTTTCATCGCTCGCTCCTCCTGCCGGCTGTCGGCGGCTTCGCTGGTTGCGGGGGGCGCACCTCCCGAAACGTTCTTTTTCTGATCGATAACCCGTCGCAAGGCATCTTTCAACGTTTGAACGCAGTGAGCGGTTCCGGAACCGGATCGCCTTCCCGGAACCGGGCGGGGCGCAGCGGGGTGGCAGGGGTGGATTGTTTCTTTGAAAAGTCGGGCGATAAGGTGTAGTTTGCCGAAAATCGGCGGATTGGAGGGATTCAGCCGTTTTCGAATAGAGGCGGCGCTACGGAGCCAGGCTATAGATCCTGTGAATCGAGAGGGGGAGTACGGATGAAGATCGTGATTCAACCCGCACGACCGGAACAGCGGCGCGACAGGCCTGCGGGCGACAAGCTGGTGTTCGGTAAAAACTTCAGTGATCACATGTTCCTCATGGACTACCGGGAAAATGGTGGCTGGCGGGATCCCAGGGTGGTGCCTTACGATAATCTGACCATGGATCCGGCGGCCATGGTGCTCCACTATGGCCAGGGCATCTTCGAGGGGCTCAAGGCCTATCGCTGGGCCGACGGACGCATCCACCTCTTTCGCCCTGAAAAGAACGTGGAACGGTTCAATCGGTCGGCACGCCGCATGTGCTTGCCCGAGGTGGATCCGAATCTCCATCTGGAGGCCATAGAAGCCCTGGTCCGGATCGATGCGGAGTGGGTCCCGCGGAGCGCGGGTTCCTCGCTTTACATCCGGCCCACCATGATCGCGACCGAAGCGGCCCTGGGCGTGCGCCCGGCTCATGAATGCCTCTTCTACATCATCACCGGACCTGTAGGTGCCTACTACCCTGAGGGGTTCAATCCGGTGAGAATTTATGTTTCGGACGAGTACGTGCGGACGGTTCGGGGCGGCCTGGGGGAAGCCAAGACCATGGCCAACTACGCGGCGAGCCTTTACGCCCAGGAAATCGCAAAGAAAAAAGGCTTCACCCAGGTGCTCTGGCTCGATGCCGTGGAACGGCGCTACGTGGAGGAAGTGGGGACCATGAACATCTTCTTCCGGATCGACGACGAACTGGTGACCCCGCCGCTCACCGGGAGCATTCTTCCGGGCATCACCCGCGATTCGGTGATCCAGCTGGCCGGGCACTGGGGAATCAAGGTGACTGAGCGGCTCATCAGCATCGACGAGGTGATGGAAACCATAGAGACCGGGGCCATGAAGGAGATCTTCGGAGCCGGCACGGCGGCTGTCATTTCCCCGGTTGGTTCTCTTTTTTTCAAGGAGAAGACTTACAAGGTCCAGGACGGCGGTGTGGGCGAATGGTCCCGGCGGCTCTTCGATGAAATCACGGGCATCCAATACGGAGAAAAGGAAGACCCCTTCGGCTGGGTGAGGGAAGTCAAGCCATGAGAGGGTCGATCCGCCCGCTGGTTCGGCCGTCGCTGAAATGTAACAGACAAGGGGTTGAATTCCATTCGGCAGGTGGTTACCTAAGAATCAGGTAGGCCGACATCACGTCGCCTTCTCCTAACCCCTCCTAGACCTGCCCGGTTTGACCCCTCCAGCCGGGCAGGTTCTTTTTTGACCTTGTGGATGTCTCTCTGACGCGCCGGGGGTGACGCCTCAACCGGGCCCACGTGGTTTGCTCGTTCAGGCATGTTCCAGCAACGGGGCGTCAGCCGCCGCATCGCAGCGGGTTTCAACCGGTATCGACGAAATTCCGGCCGGCCTGGCGGCATTCATCCAAAGCGGCGGGGTGATTTTGGATGTCGCCCTTGTGTTCGATCTGTCGAAAGCAGAGCTCCCCTGCGTAATCCATGTCCAGGGCGTCGAAGAAATAGTGAAGGGTCAGGGCGGCGCAGTCGAAGAGGCGCTTACCGCGGGTGGCTCCGGCGCTCAGGAGAAACCCCTTTCGTGCGGAGCGCCGCGACGGCCGTTCTTCGCGCTTTTCCAGTTCACGGCGCATGTAACAGGCCTGGGAACGGTCGATAAGGAGCTTCAGCTGTCCCGTGACGCCGTAAAAGTAGATGGGGGAGGCGACGACGATCCGGGGGGTGGCTTCAAGGAGGGGGTAGACGTCGGTCATGGCGTCTTCCACCACGCATTCGCCCGTTGCTTCGCAGCCGCCGCAGCCGATGCAGCCCTGCATCCTGAGCCGGCGCACGTAGACCCGGATCGGTCGAGCCCCCCCGGCTACCGCTCCTTCGAGAAACGCGTCCAGCATGGTGTCTGTGTTCCCCCCTTTTCGAGGTGACCCGTAAATTCCGAGAACGTCCATGTCAGGAACTCCTTGCGGGATGATCGGGCGAGTGCCGGCCGGCTTTCGATTTGGTGTGGCAGGGGCAATCAGAACCGGCACGCTTCTTCGGCAAAGGGAAAGCGGCATTCGGCGTCGAGTGTCCCGATGTAGTCTTCGATGCGGGAGAGTCCCAAGAAGCGGAGAACGCGTTCGATGCCTTCGAGGATTTCCATGGTGGCCGTAGGGCGGACGAAGTTGGCGGTCCCCACCTGGATCGCACGGGCGCCCACCAGCAGAAATTCCATGGCGTCCACGGCGCTCGCAATGCCGCCGATCCCGATAACCGGGCAGCGGACGCTCTGAACCGTTTCGTAGACACACCGGAGAGCGATGGGCTTGATGGCGGGTCCGGAAAGGCCCCCCACCAGGTTCGCCAGCTTGGGGCGGCGCGAAAACGCGTCCACGGCGAGCGCCGATACGGTGTTGATGCAGGAAACGATGTCGGTTCCGGCGGCTTCCACGGCCTTTGCCACGGCGGCGATGGACGTGACGTTGGGGGTGAGCTTGGTGATCAGCGGGAGCCGCGTCGCCCGCCTCACTTTTTCCACGAGGTGCCCCGCCATGGCCGGGTCGGCTCCGAAGGCCATGCCGCCTTCCTTGACGTTGGGGCAGCTGATGTTCAGTTCCAGGGCGGCGATCCCGGCGATGCCGTCCAGTCGGGAGGCCAGCTCAACGTATTGATCCGCCGTGTTTCCCAAGATGTTCACGATCACGGGCACCCGGCGCGACTGAAGGGCGGGGAGCTTTTCTTCCAGAAATTTATCAATACCCACGTTTTCCAGTCCGATGGCGTTGATCATTCCCGACGGGGTTTCGACGATCCGGGGCGGCGGGTTGCCCGCACGCGGCTCCAGCGAAATCCCCTTGACCACCACGGCCCCAAGCCTGGTGAGATCGACGAAATCGGCGTATTCTTCCCCGTAGCCGAAGGTGCCGGAAGCCACCATCACGGGATTGGCCAGGGTCAACGGTCCTAGACGCACACGAAGGTCGGTGGCGTGACCGGCGGCGGCTGCATCTTGTTCCATCGAATCGATCCTGCCTCGAAGATGGGTCCGTCTTTGCACACATGGACATAACGGTCGGCGTTCGGAGCCTTCGGATCGGGCGCGGGAAGCGCGCAACCGAGGCAGGCGCCCAGGCCGCAGGCCATGAGAGATTCCAAGGACAGTTGGGCCGGAGTTCCTCGGGAGAGCGCCCACTGTGCCACCGCGAATTGCATGGGGAGGCTTCCGCAGGCATAGATCACGGCCGGCCGCCAGCGGTCTTTTTCCAAAACGCGGCGGAAGAGGTCGACCACGGTGCCGCAGAAACCCGCGGTTCCGTCGTCGGTGCTTCGATGAACGGGGAGGTTGAGTTCCGAAAAAGTGCTTTCCGGAAGCATTTCGGCGGCGGTTCGGGTGCCGTAGAAGAAGTGGATGTCGACCGCGCCCCCGAAGAAGGCGCTCGGTTTCGCCAGCTGATGCAGGAGTTCGTAAAGCGGGGCTACTCCGATTCCGCCTCCGACTACGGCCACCGGTCCGGGACGGTCCGGCGGCCGGAAGGCGTTTCCAAGCGGACCCACGACGCTCACGCGCGATCCTTGCCGCGTCTGGGAAAGCCACCAGGTGCCGCGGCCCACCACGCGGTAGAGGATTTCAAAGACCGCGCGTTCGGGATGGATGCGATGGAAGGAAAAGGGGCGGCGGAGCAGCGGGTCTGTGCCTTCCCTGATTTGGAGCATCACGAACTGGCCCGGCCGGGCTTCCGCCGCGATCCGCGGGCATTCCAATACAAGCCGCCAGGTGGTGTCGGCGACTCCTTCGTTGGCGAGAATCAGGGCTTCTTCCTGGTATTTTCCCATGAGCGTGCCTTCAGTTTTTGCGGCGCCAGCCCACGACGGCGGCCATGCGGCCGGTGATGCGCTCCCTGCGGTAGCTGAAAAAATCCTGCGCCTCGCAGACGGTGCATCGGCCGGCGATTTCGATCCTCTGGGGGAGCAGCCCCGCGTCCATCAGTTGGCGGCGGCTGATGGCCCAAAAGTCAAAGAAATTCGGGGCGGTTCGGAATGGTAGGAACGATGGGGGCAGTTCTCTTCGATGGTTGACGAATTCGGCGCAGCATGGGCCCAGCGACGGGCTGACGGCGGCGACCATGCGCCGCGGGTCGCATCCGAATCTTTCTTTGAGGAAACGGACGGTTTTGGGGAGGATCTCCTTGACGCTTCCGCGCCAGCCGCAGTGGACGTTGGCCGCGACCCGCTTCTCCGGGTCCACGAGGAAAACCGCTTGGCAATCGGCGATCTTGATCATGAGGCCGACGCCCGGAAGGCGCGTAACCAGGGCGTCCCCGGGCGGAGCCGGTACGAAAGGGCGCCCCGGATCTCGGGTTTCCAAGACGCTTTCGTCCACGACCTGGATCTCCGTTCCATGGACCTGCGGAGACGAAACCAGGTGATCGAAACCCAGGAACCTCTTGACACGGAGCAGATTTTCATTCACGTGCTCGGGGCGGTCGCCGTTGGTCCAGGCTGTGTTCAATGTGTCGTACGGCGGAAGACTCACACCGCCGTGGCGGGTGAAGACCCCGTGGGTCAGACCGTCGAGTGCTTCGAGCAGGCGGTAGGTGATGGGTGTGAGTTCTGAGGGAATCGGCATGGAGCGCTCGTTGTGGTTTCACATTCGGGTCTTGGGGAAGTCACGCCCAAGGCGTGGTGCCTGGCGCTCTCCACGGGCCGGCTCCGCAGTCGGGCCGTAGCGGCTCCGCCGGGCATGGTACCGTTCCAAGGCGCCTTCCCGCCTGCGTGTCGGTGACGGGAATCGCGGACATTTGTCTATAACACGAACCCCCGCGCGCTCAAAGGTTTAGTCTCATTGCGTTGACAGATACCCCCCGATTGCTGCTTATTAGAGAAGGTGGCCGAATTCATTGGCATCTTTCTCATGATCAGGTTGGTGGAACGTGGGAGTTTGGAAAGAGAACAGAAAAAGGTTAAGCTTTTTGTCGATCAGAGCGGCAACCGCAGGGCGGAGTGATGAAACCCCGATGAGTCTGGGTGCCGTGGATGAGGACCGTGATGGTTCAAGAATGTCATGAGTGTGGAGGATCCCCTGGATGCAGTCTCTACTGAGAGCGAAAAGCGACGGGAAGCAGTTCTTGTTGGGAAACGAGGCTATCGTGCGCGGCGCCCTGGAAGCGAATGTGCGATTCGTGGCCGCCTATCCCGGTACTCCGTCCTCGGAAATCATCGATCGCTTCTTCGAGATCGGCGAAGCATCGG
This sequence comes from Desulfoglaeba alkanexedens ALDC, assembly GCF_005377625.1. Lineage (GTDB taxonomy): Bacteria > Desulfobacterota > Syntrophobacteria > Syntrophobacterales > DSM-9756 > Desulfoglaeba > Desulfoglaeba alkanexedens. The sequence continues at coordinate 2,174,362 of NZ_CP040098.1, forward strand.
GTGTTTACGTGGAGTATTCGGTCAACGAAAAGGTGTCGGTGGAGACCGCCTGCGCGGCTGCTATATCCGGCCTGCGGAGCCTCTGTTCCATGAAGCACGTGGGGCTGAACGTCGCGGCGGACGCCTTCATGACCCTGGCCTACGTGGGGGTGAAGGCCGGAATGGTCATCGTCAGTGCCGACGATCCGTCGCTCCATTCCAGCCAGAACGAACAGGACAACCGTTACTACGCCAAGATGGCCAACGTGCCCATGCTGGAGCCGGCCACGCCTCAGGAGGCCAAGGACATGACGGCGGCCGGCTTGGAGCTGTCCGAGCGTCATCGGATTCCTTGCCTGCTTCGGACCACCACACGAGTGAATCACTGCCGAGGCGTGGTGTCGCTCGGCGACCTGCCTTCCGTGGTCCCCAAAGCGGAATTTGTGAAGGATCCGTTCAACCTGGTGGTGGTCCCCATGGTGGGCCGCAAGCTGAGGCTGGCTCTTCTTAGGAAACTGGCGGAACTCCAGGAGGCGTCGGAAAACAGCCCCTTCAACCGAGTGGCGGGGACAGGGAAATGGGGGATCGTGACCAGCGGTGTGGCGTCGCTTTATGCTCGGGACGCCGTCAAGGAGCTGGGCATCGAGAGTCGGGTGTCCATCCTGAAGCTGGGCTTTACGAATCCGCTGCCGCGAAGACGGATCCAAGGTTTTCTTAAAGGGATGGAAAAGGTGTTGGTGGTTGAAGAGTTGGAGCCGTTCCTGGAAGAAGCGGTCAGGGGCATCGCCCAGGAAGCGGGGATCAGCGCCGTCATCGCCGGCAAGGGGGACCACCTGATTCCGCGGGCTTTCGAACTGGACACCGCAAAGGTGAAACGGGCGGTGAGCGGCTTCTTCGGCGTTCCCTATCAGCCGCCGACCCTCCTCGAGGTCCCCGATCTTCCGGCTCGACCGCCCAACCTCTGTCCGGGATGTCCTCACCGGGCCACCTACTATTCGGTGAAAAAGGTCTTCGGCGAAGACGCCGTGTACCCCACCGACATCGGCTGCTACACTCTGGGGCTTCTCCCGCCACTCAACATGGCGGATTTCCTCATCTGTATGGGATCCAGCATTTCAACGGCCGGAGGGTTCAGCAAGGTTCTCGACCGGCCGGTGGTGGCCTTCATCGGGGATTCCACTTTCTTTCACGGTGGGATTCCCGGGCTTGTCAACGCCGTGACCCATCGCCACAATCTGCTCTTGGTGATCCTGGATAACGGCACCACGGCCATGACGGGGCACCAGCCCCATCCGGGCGTGGAAATTACCGCGGAAGGGGTGAAGGAGCCGGCCGTCAAGCTGGAAGACGTGGTGCGGGGCTGCGGCGTTCAGCGGGTCCGTGTTGTGAATCCGCTTCAGGTGAAAAAGACCGAGGAGGTGCTGAAAGAGCTGCGCGAAGCCATGAAGGAGGGCGGTGTCTCGGTCCTCATCTCCAAGAGTCCCTGCCCGCTGTTCGAACGACGGATGCTCAAGAAGAAGCAAAAGGTCGTCTTCCAGGTTGTCGAAAGCTGCAATCTCTGTAAAGAATGCCTGACGTCCTTCGGCTGTCCCGCCTTCGTGTGGGAAAAGGGAAGCGACCGGGAAGAACGCGTGCGCATCAACGAAGCCCTGTGCAACGGGTGCGGGGTCTGTTCCCAGCTGTGCTCTTCCATCAAACCCAAACGGATTGAGGCTTAAAGCGGCCCGGGGCGGCGGATGCGACGGAAATCGACGGAGAGGACATTCATGACCCGAACGGAAAAGCGGACTGTGGACGGCATGCGAATTTTCTTTACCGGGGTCGGGGGACAGGGCACGCTGCTGGCGACCCAGATCACCGGTGAAGCGGCCCTGCAGGAAGGACTGCCCGTTTCCATGAGCGAAATCCACGGCATGGCCCAGCGGGGCGGGGTGGTCGAATCTTCCATCGTGGTGGGGGATCTCTGGAGCCCGACCATTTCGGATGGTGATGCCGACGTGATGGTCGCCTTCGAACCCCTGGAGGGCCTCAGGGCTCTCCCCAAGTGCCATGCCGGAACCATCGCCCTTGTGAACAAAACCCCCATCGTTCCCTTCACCGTGGCCGTCGGCCAAGGGATTTATCCACCCGTGGAAGAGATCGTCCAATCCATCGCACGGGTCCTGGAGCGGGTGGTGACTTTGGACGCCACCGCCATGGCCCGGGAGGCGGGAAACGAGAAGGCCACCAATATCGTGATGATCGGGGTGCTGGCCGGCTTGGCCCTGCTGCCCGTTTCCCGGGACAGCTGGATCCGGGCGATCAAGAGCGTCCTTCCTTCGAGACTCCATGATTTGAACCTCAAGGCCTTCGAACAGGGTTTTCGCGAAGGGACGGCGGCGGCAAAGGCTGCCTGAGCCTTCGAAACGGCATGGGCCGCACAGGATTTTCGAGCGGCGGCAGGCAGCGCAGGATCCAAAAACCCGGGGTTGACATGGCCCTTCTGCTTTCCTTCCGAATTGCCGATACGGTAATTGAAGGCGTTTTGTTTGGTGGAAGGCCCACTTGCCGATGCCGTGGAAGGCGCCCTCGGAGTGATCCGAGTTTTCTTTGACTTGGCACATGAATTGCTTATAATCATGTGCATGAAGGCGAATAGATTGTTGACGTCTTCACGAAATCAAGGTAAAGGGAACCGATCCTCAGGAAGGGGTTTGAACGATCCCATGAACGGGTCGGAGTGGAGGAAGGCGGCATGATCATCAGTCATGATCTTCTCGAGAAGACTTGCAAGAACATGATCGAGACAATCCTGTTTTGTTTGGATCATGCTACCAAGGGGACGATTTACCGGATCGGACCGATGCCGGAGTTGCGGTCGGTACGCATCACGTCGGGGATCCGAGACGAGATCACCGGGTCCATCCATTGGGGCCTTCCGGAGACCTCGGATTACAACCCGCCCGGAAAGACGTGGGAGCAGTATCGTGACCGGCCGGGCCATGTGCTGGAAGCCATGGGCTGGTGTGTGGAACGCCAGATGAGCTGGACGGCCGACAATCCTTATGAAGATCTTCGGAGCGTACGCAAGCAGCTCATCGGCGAAGCGGAAGACTGCCACCACATGGAACCCGTTCTGGTGAAAAAGGTGGATCTTTACGGAGAAGACGCCTTCCGCCTGGAGTACCCGGTTGCGTGGAACGGAACGCCTATCTGGAAGGATACCGAATACGTGGTGGTGGCGGTGATCAAGATCCATTTCCGCCCGAACACCATCCGCCGCGGCGACCGAAGCACCAAGGTGATCAAGAAGCTCAGTCACGTGCTGGGTACGGAGATGTTTTCCAACCATCTGCGGGAGACGCTGTTTCAGGCCCGTGAGGAACTGACCAACCAGCGGTTTCAGTCCTGCAACGCCCTCGCACACGAACTTCGGAACACCCTGGTGAAATTGAGTTTCATCTTTTCGGCTATCAACGCGGAAATCAGCTATCTTCGCGAACAATGGGAGGAGCAGCTGCGGAAGTCGGTGGCCGGTCTCGAGGACAAGGCGGCGATCCTCGGTCGTTTGAACATGCTCATTCTTGGTCGGATGCACGAACTGAACGGCCGTGCCGACATGGCGCAACTTTCTACGGAACTGATGTCGGACCAGGAAGAACTGGCGCAGCTTCCGCTGCTTCCGGAGCAGAGTGAGCAGTGGCTGCAGCACAAGATTTTATGGAAGTGGGAGCATCTGCTGTCTCAGAGCGATGTGTGGCGCCAGGAAGAGAAGGAGATCCACGAACTCTTGGAACGGCTGAAGCGGGCGCTGTGGATCGGAACGGATCCGTCGCTGGCGGAACGAATGCTTCATATCCCCGAAGATATTCGGGTTCTGTGGCCGAAGGTGGTCTATACCGAGTTTTCGCCCGAAAGGATCCCGCTTCTGGACGACATTCTGAGACTCTTGGAACACCCGCAACTGACCATTCCTCACAAGCGGCAGACCCTGAAGATCCTCTCATCCCTTAAGGCGCTGGCCGAAACCATTCCGGACGTGGAAAAGCGCGCCAACAAGATCCTGTTTTCGCTCAAGAACGGCAATACCGCGGACGATGGGGAGGTCCCGCCTGGAGACGGCGGCTTGGAAGCCGCCGCCGGAAATCCCCGGTGATTCCCCCCCGTATCCGCGTCCCCGCCCTGATCGATCGACCTTTCCCATCGGCGAAACGATAAACGAAAGCCGCTGCGTTCAAGGGAGGCTTTTCCCCCTGCGCGCTGGGTGTTCGTCCGCCCCCAGGGTCCAGCATCATGCCTGAGTGGAGGGATCTACAGGGGGGTGAAATTCCACCTTGTTCCCAAGCTCCAGCTTGGGAACACAACTGTGCAGAAGCTCCAGCTTCGGTTCCCATGAGGCCGCGACCCATGCACCTCATCACGAGGAGCCCCAGATCTACCGAAGACCATGCAATCGTTCAAATCTTTGGCAGCGTTCTAAAGTGGAGATCTTAAGCAAAAAGGTTAACCAAGGTCAAAAAATTCCCCTCTGCCCCCTCCCCTTAATCCCCTCCCGCAAAGGGAGGGGAAATAGAATTTGGCATCAAATATTAGGTCTATTATTTTCTACGCTACCAATTCTCTACAGTGAGGCGAAGCTGGAGCTTCCCGGGCAGGCCGTTCCCAAGCAGAGCTAGAGAACGAGGGGAGGTTCCGCCGCCACCTGGCTGTGTTCGGGCGAGCCGGGGGACTAAGGGCTTGGATTAGGGGCCTTTTCGGAGACGATGTAGCGGATGGTCACTGTGTCGCTGGTGCCCGGTGCGAGCTTCAGGGACGAAGGTGAAAGGATGATCCCGGCGCTCAGGGTGCCGGAGCGGGACAGGTTGTCCAGTCGGACGGGGGCCGTATAAAGGGTGTGAATGCTTTCGAGCAGCGTCTTTCCGCCCATGACTTCCACCTTTTCGGGTTCGACAGCCATTTCGGAGAGGATCAATCCTTCCGGAAGCCGCCCCGTCCAATCCACCTGAACGGGGACCACCTTCGATGCGGGCGTGTCCAATACTACTTCAACGGTGGCGGGATTGACGGAGTGGAGGAAGACCCCCGGCGGCAGAATGATGTTCTCCTGGGTGATCGGGAACACGTTCCGCCCTTCTTCCGCCTTGGCTAGGCTGACCCTCACGGCCACCTGTTCGGGTTTGAGCGACTTGAGCAGAGCACTTGATCCATGTAGTTGTAGGTGGACTTCCGTGACCGACGTCTCAAGGATCTGGTACTGAAACGGACGATTCACGTATTCGATGGGCACGCTCAGTGCGATCAGAGTGTCGCGGCTCCTGGTGAATCCGAACCAGATGCCCGTCATGACGATGAACGAAAGCAGCGCGGCCACAACGAGTCGGGTTCGTTCTCTGCGCTGTTTGTCTCCTCCATCGTCTTTGGAAATATTCAGGTGTTCCTGTAGAAGATGGGCGAGATCTTCCGGTTGCAGTATGGGTTTGATCCAGTTGTCCTTGGCTACCGTTACACGCCCCCGTTCTTCGGAAACGGCGATGACCAGCGCGTCGGTCCGTTCGGCCAGGCCGGCGGCCGCACGATGCCTGGTCCCGTAAAAGGTGGGAAGGTCCTGGCGCTGGGAAAGCGGCAGGAGAACACCCACTTCAACCACCCGGTTTCCCTGGATGACAATGGCTCCGTCGTGGACCGGATTATTGGGCCAGAAAATGCTCATGAGCATTTCGGGAGAAACCGTGCCGTTCCAGGGGATGCCCCCGTGGACCAGTTCCCGCAGGTCTTCTTTTCCCGGAATGACGATGAGTGCCCCGATGCGCTTCTTGCCCATTTGAAAAACCGTGTCGACTATGGTTTCAATGGGCGTGGGTGTTTCGCGCAGCGGCGAACCCCAGAAGAAGGCTTTGAAGTTACGGGCCTGGAGCACCGAACGGATTTCATTTCGGAAAACCACGATAATGATGATGGCGGCTGCGGCTGTGATGGCCTGGAGTGCCCAGCTGGTCAGGATGAGTCCCAGGGATGCGGCCATTTCCTGGACGAGCCACACCGATGCGATGCCCGCCAGGATCCGGAAGGCGTTGGTGTTCCGAAACAGGACGTACAGGCGGAAAAGTACGTAGCTGTTGAATGTGATATCGACCAGGTCCTGCCAGCGGATGCTTCCGATGAAGGCCCAAAACTGAGACATTGCCTCTCAATCCGTTATGCTGAAACGTACGGTGCCCAACAGGTTGTTGCGTTCATCCGAAATTTCCACGCGCCAGGGTCCCTTATCGGTTTCCCGAAGCCGAATCAGGCTGTAGGTAGCCCACCGTGGAGGATTTACTTTGAGGCGGATCTGAGTGCTCAACCGGTCCCGATGGTACCAGCGGTGATAGATCCACTGGGTTGTCGGGACCGGATCCAGCAGCGTGTAGCAATAGACCTGGCCGGCCGATACAGGAAAGGCGTAGCCCTTGTTGACGGGGCGCATCTGGTCGATGGCCTCGCACATGGCCGTTTCAGCAAGGGCCAGCTGGGATGAGCGGCTTTCTTCGGCGGGTTGAACCGCTCCGTCTGCCGGGGATCCCTCTGTGTCCAACGCGTCCTGAGCGTTCACCGGAACAACCGCTCCGGCAAGAAGGAGCCAGGCGAGAAAAGGCGCGCCGAGTGCAAATTTCTTCAGAGGCATGCGGCGACTCCCCACAAGCGCGACCGGGCATGGATGCCCTGGCACTCCAGTTAAATCACATATCTGACCGAGATCAGTCCCGGAAGGGCCCAGGAGACTGGAATTCAGTCCGCTCAGATGGTGAGTTGAATCGGGAAGGTCAAGCGAAGCTTGGACCATTTCAACATTTCTAAAATACCAACGTTATGCTTTTCGTCAAGGACATGCTTGCCGAGATGGTGTTTTGGAACCGTTCGGCCGGTCCATGACGTGTGATACGGCGCCGCCCGAAGGACGGGGAGAGGAGGCTTCTGTGTTGAGGTCTATGAGAGTTGGACGTATCGGGAGGGGGTGGCCGGCCGTGCTGGGCCTCCTGTGGGTGCTGGCGGCAATCGCGTCCGCGGCCCGCACGCTTCCGGAAGAGGGCGTGGTGGCCAAGGTGTTTGACGGTGACACGGTCCTTTTGCACTCCGGAGAACGGATCAGGTACTTGGGGATCGATGCCCCCGAGGTGGCCCATGACCGCCGGCCGGCGGATTGTTACGGGTACGAGGCGAAGGAACGAAATGCGCGGTGGGTGCTGGGAAAGAAAATCCGGCTTGAATACGAAGGCGAGCCCAGGGATTCCTATGGTCGGCTCATGGCCTACGTTTTTCTGACCGATGGACGTCTCATCAACGCCGAATTGGTTCGGGAAGGTTGCGCCTGGGTTTTCCGAAAAGACATATCGCCCCGCATGTTCGAGCGCCTTCTTTCCGCTCAGCGGGACGCCCTGGCGTACCGACGGGGTATGTGGGATGCGTGCCCGGTGGAACCGGAAGACCGGTACATTGGAAACAAGCGCAGTTATGTTTTCCATCGGCCGCATTGCCGGTTTGGAAAAAAGGTGTCGAAGACTAATCGCGTGGTCTTCTTCACCCGTTGGTCGGCACTGGAGAAAGGCTATCATCCCTGCAGGCGCTGTAAGCCTTGAAGGCTCTCCGCCGGCGGGCCCGAGCCGGCTTGCCGATCCACGCGGAGGAAGGCTTGGAACCGGGAATGTGCTGAACATTCGTAGCGGGCGCCGGCGCCGTGATTTTCGGTTTGTCCTGCGGCATCGTGGCGGAGCGGGATGTGCCGCCCGGGGGCTGCGGAGCGGGAGGTCCCAGGCGGTTTTCTCGTTTTTCCTTGACACGGAGGGGTCGACCCTGTAACACGGACCAGTCCGTCACTATGGACGCCGAAGGATGAGGGCAGACCATGAAAGGCAGGAAGCAACAGGCGGTACGGCTCCTGATCGAAAGGTTCTCCCGCGAGGGGCGCCCGGAAGCTCTTGTGGCCTTTTTCGAGAGCCGGCTGGCTCGAGCCGGTTCTCCGGAGCAGGTGCTTCAGGAAGCCCTGGAGACGTTTTGGGAAACCCGCAAAGTGATCCGGGAGGCGGGTGCTCCTGTGGATCTTCCCCTCTCCTCGCTGCTCGATATCCTCCAGCAGGCAGTCGTGGCTTGCGGGGTGGCTCCGGAGACGTTCTACCGCTTGGTCGCGCGGCAGCTCCTGGATGAAACCGAGGCGAACGACGGGGCGCGGGAGTTGCCGAGCGTGAGCACGCGGGAGAAGATTCTGAACGCGGCGCTGGAACTCTTTTCCGACAAGGGATTTCATCAGGCGACGGTCGACGAGATCGCGGACCGGGCCGGCGTGGGCAAGGGCACCCTCTATCGGTACTTTTCCAACAAGGAAGCCCTTTTTCACGAGCTTGTCCAGTCCCGGCTCAAGGACCTGGAACGACAGGCGGAAGCCGTTCTCGACGGGCAGGACGACGTCCTCACCATGATCCGCAAGTATCTCCGGATCTACTTTGAATTTTTCGACAAAAACCAGAGGCTCTACCGGGTGATGGTCCAGGAACATCCGGAGTTCGGGGAACGAGTGCAAGACCTTTACATTGAAAAGATCCTGAGGCGAATCCCTCTGCTGAAACGCAAGGTCTATGAAGCTCGACAGCGGGGAGTCCTGAGGGATGTGACCTTCAACACCACCTTTTACGGTGTGATGGGCTTCATCCATGGGGTCATCCAGCGCTGGCTCGCTCACGACTGCAGCTACCCGCTCATGGAGGAACTGCCCGCCGTGCAGGAAGTGCTGTTTTACGGATTTGTTCAGCAGAGGAAATCGGAACCGATCAGCGTAGAATGAATGACGGAGGAGGACAAAAAGATGGATACCAATGAAATGCGTCGGAAAGTGGTGGATATCATAGCCTCTCAGCTGGGCGTGGAAAAGGACATCATTACGCCCGAAGCGCACGTGGTGGACGACCTTGGAGCCGACTCCCTGGACGTGGTCGAACTGGTCATGGCCCTGGAGGAAGCCTTCGATCTGGAAATCCCCGACGAAGATGCAGAAAACATTCGCACGGTGAAAGATATCTTCGATTACCTGGAAAAGTCCCTGTGACGTCGATCCGTCAGAGCCGCCGCGGAAAGGCGCGGCCCGAGGCCGCAAGGAAGTTTGCGGCTGTCTGAGAATACCCTTTACCCTTCTGGGAATAGGGCGTCCGTTTTTTCGCGTAGGGGGCGGTTCGCGAACGGAATTTCCACCTTGTTCCCAAGCTCCAGCTTGGGAACACAACTGTGGAGGGGAGAGAGGGGGATTGTTTTGACCTTCGTTAACCTTTTTGCTTAAGGTCTCCACTTTAGAACGCTAGCAAATACTTTGCGTCAAAGTTAGTAGTAATCGGCGCCTTTGCGCGCCTCGAAGAGTCCTGGTCAGGGCGCAGCCCATGAACCTCAAAAGGAACGGCGGCCGATAAGCCGCCGTTCTTGTTTGTGGAAATCGTGCCCGAGTCGGTTGGAACGATCCCGGCGGCGAGCTGGCGGTCTTTCCAGCGGCTCCGATCCGCCTGCCTAGGTTCCCCGCCTCGAGGGCTCGACCGGCGCCCGGCGACTCCGGGTTCCCCGAAAGGCCCCCTCATTCGTCACCGGGTGGAACGGCCGACAGGTCCCGTGTGAAGTCGGGGGCCTGTGCGTCCACCACCGTATTTTTCAGCGCCCAAAAGATGCTCTTAAAATGCGACTCGAAATTGGTGGGAGAGATACGCCCCAATTCGATAAACTTGATCACGATCTCTTTGGCAAGGCGGAGGATTTTTTCGTCATCGGGATTCATAACGGTCTCGCCCCTGTGGATTCGTCGAAGTCCGGCGCCGTCGAAACCAAGAAAAAAGCCTCTGCTGGTTGGAGGGAAGGCCGGAAACGGTAAGCAGAGGCTTTTCTCGGGTGAACGGCAATACCCGGTTCAGGCATCCCCGTCCCGATGGGACCTCATTAGCACGGATGTGCGGCGGGAAGCAAGCAGGAATGTCTCGGGGGTGAAGTTTCCTTGTAGACCGTTGATGTTGGGGGGGGGTTCCGCCCACCTGTTCCCACCTGGATCGGAAAGTGGATTCTTTCGTATAAATAAAAACTTCAATCCCATGGATTTTGGTTTGACACAACCGCGAAGGGGGTGCTATGTAGCCGGCCAGTGGGAAAAGGTGGAAATTGGGGGGCAAACGTGGGACTCCTGAAGCAGCCGCGCTTCCGCGGACATTCCTTTCACCGCCTCGACAGCAAGGGACGGCTTCGGATTCCCACGAAGTTTCGCGAAATTCTGCAGCAGAACTATACCGACGGGCTCATTCTCACCAACATGCCCAACTGCCTCGTGGCCTATCCGCCCGAAGTATGGGAAGAAATCGAAAGCAAGGCGGTCACGATGTCTCAAGTTCAACCGCAGCAGCGGTCGTTCGTTCGTTACTTCATCGCCAGCGCCGTCGAATGCGAATTCGACAGGCAGGGCCGCATCCTCATTCCACCGCTGCTGCGGGCGCGAGCCGAAATCGACCAGGAAGTGTTGCTGATCGGGGCCATGCAGAGTATCGAAATCTGGAGCCGCGACAGTTACGAACGGGAAATGGAGCGGAGCAAGCAGAATTTCGACCAGATGGCTCAAGACGCTTCGGTGATCGGTGTCTGATGCCCGTGGCGTGTCCGCGTCGTGTTTCCTGCTGATCTTGAAATCCTGTGGCGATCCCGTGAAGGTGAACGCCGGCGCCGGTTTCCTTTAAGGGGCCTTGCCGCGCGGGAAGTTGAAATCGTGAAGGCCTTCCAATGAGTCTTTCGCAAGAGACCAGGCATGTTCCGGTGCTGAGGGACGAGGTGATCGAGGCTCTGGCTTGCACCGCGGGCAAGCGCTACGTGGACGGAACGATCGGCGGTGGAGGCTATGCGGAAGCGATCCTGGAAGCGTCCGGCCCGGACGGGCTCCTGCTGGGCCTCGACTGGGACGAAGACGCTCTGAAACGGGCCGCGCGGCGGCTTTCACGGTTTTCGGGACGGTTCTTTCTGGAAAGAGGAAGCTATGATAATCTCTCGGCTTTCCTCAAGTCCCGGGGATGGGAACGGGTGGACGGGATCGTGTTGGACTTGGGGGTGTCGTCGGATCAGGTGGAGGACGCCGACCGGGGATTCAGTTTCGCATGGGACGGACCGCTCGACATGAGGATGGACCGGGGGAATCCTGTGACGGCTGCGGATCTGGTGAACCGGCTCCCGGAACACGAACTGGCGGATGTCATCCGGACGCTGGGTGAGGAACGGTGGGCCCGGAGGATCGCTCGGGCCATCGCCGCCCGGCGTGCGGATCGGCCCTTTTCCAGGACCTTGGAACTGGCGGCATTGGTTGCGGCCGTCGTTCCGAAAACGGCGGACAGCCGCCGGATTCATCCGGCGACGCGCACGTTTCTGGCTCTCCGGCTGGCGGTGAACCGGGAGCTCCAGGTGCTGGAGCGTTTTCTCCAGTCGGCTCTGGACCTTTTGAATCCCGGTGGGCGGCTGGCCGTCGTCACTTTCCATTCCCTGGAAGACCGTCTGGTGAAGCGGGCTTTCCAGGAGTGGGCCAAACCGTGCCGCTGCCCGCCCGAGGCACCGAAATGCACGTGCGGCGGACAGGCTTGGGTGAGGCTGCTTCCGCGAAAGGGTGTCCGGCCTTCGGAGCAGGAAGTGGCGGCCAATCCCCGGGCTCGGAGCGCACGGCTGAGAGCGTTGGAAAGAAGGCTTTGAGGCGGGTTGTGCGTGAAAGCGCCGGAAAGGCGGCCCCGGCGGGTGCGGGAGGACGGATCCAGGGTGATGTTCACGGAAGCCGGGATTGGGGGCGATGGCGAAGCGCGAAGTTGGCGGAACGAGGGCAACGGATTTCAACACGTGGGTTGTGCGGGCGGGCGTTTTGGCCGCCGCCGCGCTGGTTCTCGGTATTTTCCAAGTCTGGCTCCACGTGCATCAGATCCGGGACGGATACCGCGTGGCCCGCATGCAGCACGCCTGTGAAGTGGAACAGGACTTGAGGCGGAAGCTGGACGTCGAATGGCAGCGCCTGGCGTCTCCGGCCGCGCTGGAAAAACTTGCGACGGGCCGGTTCGGCTTGAAGCCGCCTCGGCCGGATCAGAAGGTTCTTCTTCCTTGAGTGGAGTGTACGCGGGATGCGATCGCCGAAGCGGCTGCAGAAACGTGATATGAGTCCGCGGTTTTGGGCGTGTTGCACTTGCTTGCGCTGGCTGGCCGTCGGGGTATGTCTTTGCGTTTTGGTGAAGGCGTTTCAACTCCAGGTGCTGGAGCACTCGGTCTGGGCGGAAAGGGCCGATGCTCAGACGCGAACCACCCTGGATATCCCGGTTTATCGGGGATCACTCATGGATCGTTCAGGGCGGCTGCTGGCGGTTTCGGTGGGCCAGCCGTCTTTGTTCGCCGACGGCATGCATGTGACCGATCCGAAGGGAACCGCGGAAAAGCTGGCATCCATACTGAGTGAACCCGTGCAGGAGCTCGAAGGCAGGCTCAGGACCCGGAAGAGGTTTATCTGGATCCGGCGCAATCTTTCGGATGCTCAGGCACTGGAATGTCGGCGAGCCCGGCTCCCGGGGGTTTACCTCACCACCGAATACCGGCGGTTCTATCCTCTGGGGGACTCGGCCGGGCAGGTCTTGGGATTCACCGGGGAGGACGGCGCGGGGCTGGAAGGCGTGGAAAGAGCCTATGACGGATTGCTGCGGCAGGCGGTCCGAAAGGTCGGAGGCTTCCGAGACGGTGGACGTCACAGGATGTGGCTCGATACGGTGCCCCCGCCGGTGGCGGAAGAGCGCTACGGGCTGAAACTGACTCTGGATGCACGCATCCAGTCGCTTTGTGAGCGGCACCTGGAAGAGGCCGTCAGGGAACAGGAGGCTTCCGCCGCCGAAATGGTCGTGCTGGACGCTCGGAGTTTCGAGGTGGTCGCCATGGCCAATTGGCCGCCTTTCGATCCCAATCGGTACGCGTCGTCATCGCCGGGGGAATGGCGGAATCGGGCCATCGCGGATCTTTTCGAGCCTGGAAGCGCCTTCAAGGTGTTCTTGGTGGCGGCGGCCCTGGACGCGGGCCGGGTTCGGGGGAACGAACGGATATTTTGTGAAAACGGAGATTTCAGGCTGGCGCGTCACACCATCCATGATGTTCACCCTCACGGGTGGCTCACTCTTTCGGAAGTCCTGAAGTATTCGAGCAACATCGGGGCTGCCAAGCTGGCCATGGAGGTTGGAAGTGAAACGTATCACCGGTACATCCGGGAGTTCGGTTTCGGGAGCCGAACGGGAATCGACCTGCCGGGTGAAGGGGCGGGCCTCGTCCGTTCATGGGATGCGTGGCGGCCCGTCGATCTGGCATCCTGCGCGTTCGGACAGAGTCTCGCGGTGACGACCCTGCAGCTTACCTGCGCGGTGGGAGCCATCGCCAACGGGGGGCTCATGGGAGTACCGAGGGTGGCGGGTGAAGCCGTCGCCCCCGACGGCCGTACGCTGAAACGGTTCGGAGGGCATCCATGGCGCCGGGTCGTCACCAGGGAGACGGCCGAACGTATCCGAGAGATGATGCAGGCGGTTACCGAACAAGGCGGCACGGGAACCCAGGCGGTTCCGGCGGGATATCCGGTGGCCGGGAAAACGGGGACGGCGCAGGTGCTGGATCCTGAGACGGGCACCTATTCCAACGAGAGATACACGGCCGTTTTCACGGGTTTCGTGCCGGCCGATGATCCCCGGATCGTCATGACGGTGGTCGTTCACGATCCCCGTAAGAGTATCTACGGCGGCGTGGCCGCGGCCCCCGTTTTCAGAAAGGTGGCCGCTTCGGCGCTTCCGCATCTGGGCGTGCTGCCACGCCGTGATCCGCCGTCTCCGACCGCGGCGGTGCGCCGAGCGGCGGCTCCCACGGCTCCCGCTGCAACCTCGAGTCCGCCGGCTTATGCTTCCCGGAACGCCTCTGAAGCCCTCCTTCCGAATCTCTGCGGGCGGACGCTGAAATCGGCCTTGAAGGAGCTGTCGGCACTCGGCGTAACGGCGCGCTTCCAGGGAAGCGGCCTCGTGGTGGAGCAGGATCCGCCGGCCGGTACGGTCCTTCGCGATGCTTCGGAAGTGAGGCTGGTACTCGAGGATCTCTCATGACTACAGAACGGGCGGGACAACCCGCGGCCAGCCCCCTCCACGAACTTCTGGCCGAACTCGAAGTCTTTGAGCTTTCGGGGAATGCAGCGGTGGCCGTCAAGGGATTGGCCTGCGACAGCCGCCGGGTTCAGCCGGGAGACCTTTTCGTGGCGCTCCGGGGTTTTCGCGTGGACGGGCACCGGTTCGTGGATCAGGCCATAGAACGGGGCGCGGCGGCGGTTGTCGTGGAAGAATATCGCGAATCGTTTCCCGAGGTAACGCGGGTGGTGGTCCCCGATACCAGAAAGGCCTTGGCCCGGCTGGCTTCGGCGTTTTTCGGGCACCCCGGCTGCTCGCTCCATCTCATCGGCGTGACGGGAACCAATGGAAAGACCACGACGACGCTCCTCCTGGAAAGCATCCTGCGGGAGGCGGGCCACCGAGTGGGGGTTTTAGGGACTCTGGCCTATCGCTGGGGTGCCGAGGTTCGAAAGGCCGCCATGACCACTCCGGAGTCTCTGGAAATCCAGAAATACCTTGCAGCCATGCGGGACGACGGAATGACCCACGTGGTGATGGAGGTCTCTTCTCACGCTCTGGCGCTGAGCCGCGTGGAAGGTTGCCCGTTCCGGGTGGGGGTGTTCACCAATCTGAGCCAGGATCATCTCGATTTTCATGAAAATATGGAAGCCTATTTCCAGGCCAAGACGTGCCTTTTCACCCGGTGCCCGGCCCGAGCCCCCGCTCCCCCCGTTGCGGTGATCAACGTGGACGACCCTTACGGCAGGCGCCTGGCGGGCATGGTGCCGGGCCCCCCGGTCACCTTTTCCATCGAAGACCCCGGAGCGGAAATCCACGCGGAGAACGTGACCCTGAGTGCCTCCGGCATCCACATGACGGTCCGCACGCCCGTCGGCCGGCTGGACCTGCGGTCCGCCCTTCTGGGGCGGCTCAACGCGTCCAACATCCTGGCCGCCGTCGGCGCCGGGGTGGCTTTGGGCATGCCGACTGATGCCCTCGTCCGGGGAATCGAAGGGGTCCGGGGCGTGGACGGGCGGCTGCAGCGCCTCGCCACGGCAGGCGGGTTTGATGTGGTGGTGGATTACGCCCACACCCCGGACGCCATGGAGAAGGCGCTTGCGTGCCTTCGGGAGTTGACCCGGGGGCGCCTCTGGGCGGTTTTCGGCTGCGGCGGAGATCGAGACCGCATCAAGCGTCCCCTGATGGGCCGTGTCGCCGCTCGCCTTGCGGATCTGGTGGTGCTCACCAGCGACAATCCCCGAAGCGAGGACCCGGCGGCCATCTTGCGGGAGATCGAACCCGGGGTTGAAGCGGAAGGGCTTTCCCGCTTCGAACCTCGGGACCTTCCCGTTTCGGATCGCGGATACACGGTGATTGCCGATCGTAGGGAAGCCATCGAATACGTGCTGTCGCGGGCGCTTGCGGGCGATCTGGTTTTTGTGGGGGGCAAAGGCCACGAAACCTACCAGATCGTGGGCGACATGATCCTCGATTTCGACGACCGTCGGGTGGTGGCGGAGTTCTTCCGGCCGGCCCGGGCGGCGGCCGATGACTGAAGAGGTGAAGGTGGACTGGTCCGTTTCCCGCATCATTGAAGCCACCGGAGGCCGGTTGGTCCGGGGAGGGATGGGCGCGTCGGTTCGGGAAATTTCCACCGACAGCCGCCGCATCGGGCCCGGCGACGCCTTCGTGGCGCTTGTGGGGGAAAACCACGACGCCCACCGCTTTCTAGCCCAAGCGGTGGATCGGGGAGCGGCGGTCCTGGTTGTTTCCCGGGAAGAGGCGGTTTCGACCGTCCGGGGCGATGTCCCCATCGTGCTGGTGGAGGATACGCTTCGGGCTTTGGGCGATCTAGGAAGATACCGGCGGAACCGGGCGGCCATTCCCGTTGTGGGCATCACGGGAAGCAATGGAAAGACGAGCACGAAGGAAATGGTGGCGGCTGTGTTGAGCACCCGATGGAAGGTGCTCAAAAACGCCGGAAATTTCAACAACCTGATCGGTGTTCCCCTGACGCTCCTTTCGCTGGATTCCAGCCACGAGGTCGCCGTGATCGAAATGGGGATCAACGTTCCGGGCGAAATGGAACGACTGGTGGCTGTCGCCGAGCCCACGGTGGGACTCATCACCAACATTCACCCGGCGCATCTCGATGGACTCCGGTCGGAAGATGCGATCCTGTTGGAAAAGGCCGCCCTGTGGCGCGCGCTTGGAAGGGACGGTCTGGCCGTGGTGAACCGTGATGATGAGCGGCTGGATCGGCTGGCTTCGTCGATTCCGGCTCGAAAGGTGACCTTTTCGTCGAAATCCCGGGAGGCCCACGTGAGGGCTTCCGGGCGCCCGGACTTTTCCGGGGGCCGGACGCGTTTCGCCGTTGATTTCGAAGGCAAGGTTCTTCCGGTGACCTTGGCCGTCATCGGGGAGCACCAGATGCATAACGCCGTTGCAGCCGCGGCTGTCGGTTACGGCCTCGGGCTGTCGCCCGAAGCCGTCGTCGAGGGGCTGAACGGGCACCGGCCGGTGCCGCAACGCATGGAGACCCTGTCGCTTCCGGACGGCACGATCATCATCAACGATACCTACAACGCCAATCCCGTTTCCGTGATGGAAGCGGTGCGGACGGCCGTGCAGGTGGCGGGGAAACGCCCCGTGGTCGTGGTGCTCGGAGAAATGAGGGAATTGGGACCACAGTCGCCGCAATATCACCGAAGGGTCGGGAGGCGGATCGGGGGCTTGGGGCTGAGTCGCCTCATCACCCAGGGGCCGCTCGCACAGGAGATCTCCAGAGGAGCCAGGGAAGTGGGTTTTCCGGCATATAGGTGCTGCCACGTGGAAAATCATGAAGAGGCCGTGGCGGAACTGCTCCATCACTGGTATCCCGGTGCCTGGATTTTGCTCAAAGGTTCACGGGGAATGCGGATGGAGCGGGTGCTTGAAGCGATCCTTCAGAGGATGGGGCCGCCCGGCCGCCCCGCCGGGGAAGAAGAGAGCGCATGAAAGGAACGACCCCTTCGTCGGCGGCGCCACGGTCGGCCGAATCCCCTTCAGCCGCGTTCGCGCGTACCTTGGTGGTCGGGCTTGGTGTCTCGGGCCGAGCGGTCTGTGAGCTGCTTTGCCTGCGCGGCGTGGAGGTGACCGGGACGGATCTGGCGCCGGAGGCGACGCTCCGGAACCTGCTGGTTCCGCTGGAATCGCTGGGATGCCGGTTTCACCTGGGATCTCACCGGGAGGAAGACTTCCTTTCGGTGGACCAGATCGTGGTGAGCCCCGGCGTGCCGTTGGGCCTTCCGCCGCTTCAAGCGGCCGCGGAGCGGGGCATCGAGATTGTGGGCGAAATGGAATGGGCCTGGCGGCAGACGGACGTTCCCACCGTGGCCGTCACAGGAACCAACGGAAAGACGACCACCACGCACCTGGTGGGAGAGTTGCTCCGGGCTTCGGGCAAACGTGTTTTCGTCGGGGGAAACATCGGCGTTCCCCTGACCCGCTGGCTGCTGGACCGGGAAAGGCGGGCGCGCTCGGAAGAGAACTTCGAGACCGTTCCGGGAATCGACGCGGAACTTCTGGTGTTGGAAGTGAGCAGCTTTCAGCTGGATACGGCCCGCACCTTCGCCCCCGACATCGCGGTGCTTCTCAACGTGACCGAAGACCACCTGGACCGTTACGAAAGCTTCGCCCATTATGCGGATTCCAAGTTTTCCATCTTTTCGCGGCAGTCCAAGAACCAGGTGGGGATTCTGAACGGTGACGATCCCGTCTGTCGTGAAGGAATCGACCGGGTTCCGGGGCGCCGGTTCATTTTCTCACGGAAGGATCCTAGGGCCGACGCCTTCGTGCGGGACCGCCGGGTCCGGATTTCCTTGCCGGGCAGGGACTCCTTTTGCCTGGACTTGAGCGCCTGCCCCCTCCAGGGGATCCACAATGAACAAAACATACTGGCGGCGGCGCTAGCCGCCGCCTGTGCCGGTGGGAGCCCCGCCGCCATGCAGGACCGCCTGAACAACGTTCGGCCCATGCCTCACCGGATGGAATCCGTCAGAATGTGGCGCGGCGTCGAGTTCGTAAACGATTCCAAGGGAACCAACGTGGGGGCCGTTGTGAAGGCGCTGGAAAATTTCCATCGACCGGTATGGCTCCTCATGGGCGGCAGGGACAAGCTGGGATCGTACGAACCGCTTCGGAGGCCGATGGAAGCGAAGGTGCGGGGGGTACTGGCCTTCGGGGAGGCGGGTCCACGTATCGCGAAGGCCGTGGGAAACTGGGTTGCGGCGGCGGTTTACGAAGGCTTGGAAGAGGCTTTCAGAGCGGCCGCAGCCGGAGCGAAACCCGGAGACGTGGTCCTCCTGTCTCCAGCCTGCTCGTCTTTCGATCAATACAGGAGCTACGGGGAAAGGGGCGATCATTTCAAGGCGCTGGTTTGGGCGCTTCCCGATGAAAGTGAAGGGAGCGGGATCGCGGGAGATGGTCCCCCCGCAGGCGCGGCGTGTTGCCAGGATTCGCCCCGAAGCGGGGCCAACGGACTGCGAGGCGTGTGATGAGCCGAATCGAGAGGCTTCCGCCCGAAACCGGCAGGGACTTTCCACCGGAATCGAATTCCGACGGCCGAGTGATCCTGTTGTGGCTTCTCGTCCTGGCGCTTGTGGGCTTCGGCCTGGTCATGGTTTACAGCGCGAGCGCCGTGATGACGCTACGGAAGTATTCGGACTCGTTATATTTTCTCAAGAGGCAGGTGCTTTTTGCCGCAGTGGGCGTCGCCGTCGCCTGGGGGGCGTCGCGGGTTCCTTACCCGTGGTACCGGTTCCTTTCCCGATGGATCCTGGGGTTGGCTTTCGCGCTGCTGGTCCTGGTGCTGGTTCCCGGCGTGGGCCGGGAATTCAATGCGGCCAGACGCTGGTTGCCGCTGGGTCCTCTTTCCTTTCAGCCTTCTGAAATCGTCAAGGTGGTCTGGATCGTCTATCTGAGCGCGTACCTGGCTGAAAAGCGCGAAGTGTTGCAACGGTTCCGGCAGGGGCTTTTCCCGGTTGTGCTCCTTTTCGGAGTTCTGGCGGGCCTTCTGCTCATGGAGCCGGACTTCGGTGCGGTGTGCATCCTTGCCTTCGTTACGGCCGTGATGCTACTGGCCGGCGGGATTCCCTGGCGGCATCTGATGCTGTTCGCGCTGCCGGCGTTTCTGGGCTTTTACCTGGCGGTGGTTCGGGTGCCGTACCGGCTGGAGCGGATCACGGCCTTCACCAATCCATGGACGGACCCTCTGGATTCCGGCTACCACCTGATTCAATCCTGGATAGCCGTGGGTTCGGGAGGCCTCTGGGGCAAGGGGCTCGGTGCGAGTCAGCAGAAGCTGTTCTATCTTCCGGAACCCTTCACGGACTTCGTGTTTGCGGTGTTGGGTGAGGAACTGGGGTTTGTGGGGATTGCGGTGCTGGTAGCGCTGTTTTTTGTGTTTTTCTGGAAGGCGCTGAACGTGGCTCAGGATGCTCCCGAACCCTTCGGGTCGTTCTTGGGGCTGGGGCTGGCTTTCCTGATCCCTCTTCAGGCCTGGATCAACATGGGGGTTGTTCTGGGACTGCTTCCGACCAAGGGGCTGACGCTTCCTTTCATTTCCTACGGGGGCAGTTCGTTTCTGGCCAATTGCCTGGCCGTCGGAATCCTTCTGAACATTGCGCGGCGAAGCGATATGCGGGCGGCTTAAACGTGTACAAACGATACCAGCACATCCATTTCGTGGGGATCGGAGGCATCGGGATGAGCGGCATCGCGGAGGTGCTGCTGAACCTGGGCTACCGCATCAGCGGGTCCGACCTTCGTGAGTCGGACACCACGCGGCGCCTTGAGGGGCTCGGCGCAAAGATCTGCATCGGTCACCGCGAAGAAAACATCCAGGGGGCGGACGTGGTGGTGCTCTCGTCGGCCATCGGGGAAGACAATCCCGAAGCGGTGGCGGCGCGCCGGGTGGGGAAGATCCCGGTCATCCGCAGGGCGGAAATGCTCGCCGAACTCATGCGACTCAAGTACGCGGTGCTGGTGGCGGGGGCTCACGGGAAGACAACCACAACGTCCATGGTGGCGACGGTGCTCGCGCGCGGGCGCCTGGACCCCACTGTGGTGATCGGAGGAAAGCTCAACGCTTGGGGCACCAACGCCAAGTTGGGCACCGGGGAGTTCGTGGTGGCGGAAGCGGACGAAAGCGACGGAACCTTCCTGCTGTTGCCTCCGACCATCGCCGTGGTGACCAACATCGACCTGGAGCATGTGGACTACTACCGGGACCTGGACCACATCCGGGAAACCTTTCTCACGTTCATCAACCGGGTTCCGTTTTACGGCCAGGCGGTGCTCTGCTTGGAGGACGAAAACATTCAGGAACTGCTGCCCAGGATCGAGAAGCGGTTTGTCACCTACGGGTTTTCCCCACAGGCGGATTTCCAGGCGCGAGATGTGGAGACGGAAGGTCTCAAGACCCGTTACCGAGCGTTCTTCCAGGGCGAAGAATTGGGCGGGATCGAGATCCGGATTCCAGGACGCCACAATGTATTGAACTCCTTGGCTGCGGTGGCGGTGGGCCGGGAGCTGGAGATCGACTGGCCGAGTATCCAGGCCGGCTTAGAAGACATGACGGGTGTTCAGCGGCGTTTCCAGATCAAGGGCGATGTGGACGGCATCCTGGTTCTGGACGATTACGGGCATCACCCGACGGAAATCCGCGCGGTACTCGATTCGCTGGCCGAGTGCTTTCCGGACCGGCGGCGGGTGGTGGCCTTCCAGCCGCACCGTTACAGCCGCACACATGGGTTGATGGATCAGTTCGCCAGGTGCTTTTACCAATCGGACGTGCTTCTGGTGACTGAAATCTACGCGGCCGGCGAAGCTCCCCTTCCCGAAGTATCGGGAGAGGTTTTGGCCGGGAAAATCGCGGCTCACGGGCATCACGAGATCCGCTACTGCCCGACGCTGGAGGACGTGACAGCGGAATTGCTCCGGATCGCTGTACCCGGGGATGTGGTGATCACTCTGGGGGCCGGGAGCATCTGGCAGGCGGGTGAGCGGTTCTTGGAAGCGCGAAAGGCCGGAAAAGGGCGCCTTGGAGTGAGGGCATGACCGTGGCGGTCGAAAATCGTGCCGGAAACGGGGTCGATGCCAAACGGCCCGCGTGGGAACGCCTGAAACGGCTTGCTCAGGTGGACCTTTCCTGGGACGAGCCGCTTTCGGCGCACACGACGTTTCGAATCGGAGGGCCAGTGAAATGCCTGGCGCGGCCGAAGACGGAAGATGCCTTGAAAGCCCTGTTGCGCTGGGCGGCGGAAGCATCGGTTCCGTATTGGGTGCTGGGAGGGGGGAGCAACGTACTGGCTCCCGACGGCCCCTGGGAGTCTCTGGCGATACGACTGGACGGCATGTTCGGCGCCGTGGAATGCGCGGAGGCGGCGGGGGGCGCGGTCCGATTGAAAGTCGGCGCTGGGGTGAAGCTCGCGCGTCTTCTCGGCTATTGCCTTCGGTATCGGTTGAGCGGGATGGAATTTCTGGTGGGCATACCGGGAACGCTGGGTGGGGCGGTGGTCATGAACGCGGGGACCGCCGAAGGAAGCCTTTCCCAGGTGCTGGAAGGGATCTCGGTTCTCTGCGCCGATGGGTCTTCCCGCTGGATGCCGATCGGCGAACTCAGTCCCGGGTACCGTTTCTTGAACCTTCCATCGTCGGTCATCGTCCTGGGGGCGACGCTCTCCCTTCGGCGTGCGCCGCGGGAAGAGATTCGAAGACGAATGAGCCAGGGGATGAGGGTGCGCCGGCGCACTCAGCCCCTCAATCTGCCTTCGGCGGGATGCGTGTTCAAGAATCCGCCAGGCCGCCCGGCGGGGGCGCTCATTGAATCGGCCGGCCTCAAAGGCTGCCGGATCGGCGGTGCTGAGGTCTCGACCCGGCACGCCAACTGGATCGTCAATCGCGGGGGAGCTACGGCCGGGGACGTCCGGCAGGTGATGGAACGGGTGGAAGAGCGGGTTTTCAAACGCTTCGGTGTCCGACTGGAACGGGAAATACGGGTGTTGGAGCCATGACAGGAAAGGCCAACCAATATCGGCGCGATCCGGGGGACAGGACCTGTCGGGTCGTTTGGTTCAAGACGATCGGTGTCCTCGTGCTGGCCGGTTTCGCCGTGGTGGGTCTGAGCGCCGCCTTCGCCCGCGGCTATCATGCGCTTCTCGAGAGTTCCATCCTTCAGCTGCGCAGCGTGGAGATCACTGGGTTGGAACGACTGGATCGAAGGACGGTCCTGGACACCCTGGGCGTGCCCAAGGGGGCGAACGTCCTTTCGCTTCGCCTGGATAGGTTGGCTCGAAGGCTGGAAGGGTTGCCGTGGGTCAAAGACGCTGTTTTGAGGCTGGATGCTCCCGGGAGGCTGGTAGTCGCCGTTCGGGAACGGAAACCCTTCGCCGTGGTGCACGGGGACACGACGTATCTGGCGGACGAGGAGGGGCGCCTGTTTCTTGAGACTACGGTTCAGTCGCATCTGGAGCTTCCTCTCATCACGGCTCGCAGTCTCCAGGAACTCAAGGACGGAACGGACCTGCGCCCGGAGATTTTTCAGGCCTTCAGGGATCTGCTGGAGACTCTGGAACGGACCGACTGGCTGCCGCCGAGCGCGGTGTCGGAATTCCGCTGGGAGGATCCCTTCGGTTTCGTTCTCCTGACCAACCCGAAAGGAGTGACGGTTCGCGTGGGCCGCGGCGGTTTCAAGGAAAAGCTGGACCGGCTGCATCGGCTGCTGATGGTTCTGCAGGAACGGAATCTTCTGGAGGCGGTGACGGCCGTCGATCTGGATTACGTAGACCGGGCTTTCGTCAAGGGTCGTTTTGGGGAGTCCACGGGGGTTTAGGCCAAACGCGTCGGAGATCCACGATCTCTACGGATTGCGGCGGGCTCGGGCGTCGTGCGGACCCGGAAGTGACGGCGGCAATCCCGCTTAAGGCTTCGGTCATTTTCGCGGTCGGTGGGCACTGAAGGGGAGGAAATGGCCAAAAAAGAAGAACTCATCGTCGGGCTCGATTTGGGCACCACCAAGATCTGTGCGGTGGTGGGTGAAGTGACTCCCGAAGGGATCGACATCGTGGGGGTTGGAACCTCCCCGTCCTTGGGGATGAGAAGCGGGGTGGTGGTCAATATCGACCAGACCGTGAACTGCATCCGAAAGGCGATCGACGAAGCGGAACTCATGGCCGGCTGCGAGATATCCTCGGTGTATGCGGGGATTGCGGGTACCCATATCACCAGCCTGAACAGCCACGGGGTGATCGCCATCAAGAGCCGGGAGGTCACGCCGACGGATATCGATCGCGTCCTTGATGCAGCCCGCGCCATCGCCATGCCCTTCGACCGGCAGGTACTGCACGTGCTTCCTCAGCAGTACATCGTCGATGAACAGGAAGGCATTCACGATCCGCTGGGGATGTCCGGCGTACGGCTGGAAGCCAAGGTCCACATCATTACGGCCGCCATCAGCGCGGTGCAGAACCTGGTCAAGTGCTGCGAGCGGGCGGGGCTGCACGTGCGGGACGTGGTGCTGGAGTCACTGGCTTCGGCTGAATCCGTGCTGGACCCCGACGAAAAGCAGCTGGGTGTGGCGCTGGTGGACATGGGGGGCGGAACGTCCGACCTGGCGGTGTTTCGAGACCAGGCCATCCGGTATTCCTGCGTCATCGGTCTGGGCGGAAACCACGTGACCTCCGATATCTCCGTGGGACTTCGTACGTCCATGGACGAAGCGGAAAAGATCAAGAAACAATACGGCAGCGCCCTGGTGGAACGGGTGGATCCTCAGGAGGTGATTGAAGTGGGTTCGGTGGGCGGCCAGAAACCCCGACAGCTGGCGCGGTCGATCTTGGCCGAGATCATCGAGGCCCGCGTGGAAGAAATGCTCAAAGTGGTGGAACTGGAACTGATCCGCTCCGGTTACATCGAATCGCTTCACGCCGGGGTGGTGCTGACCGGAGGCGTTTCGCTGCTTCCGGGAATCAAGGAATTGGCTGAGCGGGTCTTCGACCTGCCGGTCCGGATCGGGGTGCCGTACCGGTTCGGCGGACTCGGAGACGTGGTGAAAAACCCCATCTATGCCACGGCGACGGGCCTCATCCTCTACGGCCGGCAGCACGGCCCTCAAGAGAGGTATGCGTCACCGGAAAGCGGACTGTTCAAGCGCCTGTGGCAGTCGTTGAAACAATGGCTCAAGGAGTTCTAGGAAGCCGCCCGCGGGGGTGCCGCGTCCCATGGGGGAGCGGACGTCTTACAGCGGCTTTCGAGGCATCGGGTGAGGGATCGGTCAGGGGCACAGAAGTCAACCCAAGCATAGCGACGGGAGGGCAAGGCAGCATGGAACGACTTACATTGAACGGAGCGACAATCAAGGTCCTGGGAATCGGGGGAGGCGGCGGCAACGCCATAAACAACATGATAGCGGCCGGGATGCAAGGTGTGGATTTCATCGCGGCCAACACCGATTTCCAGGTGCTCGAACAGAATTTCGCCGAAATCAAGATTCAGCTGGGAACCAACCTGACCAAGGGGCTGGGGGCCGGGGGCGACCCGGGAATGGGGGCCCGGGCGACACAGGAAGACATCGACAAGATCAAGGAAGCCGTCCAGGAAAGCGACATGGTGTTCATTACGGCGGGACTCGGCGGCGGGACCGGAACCGGCGGGGCCCCTCTGGCGGCCCAAGTCTGCAAGGAGCTGGGCATCCTCACGGTGGCCGTGGTGACCAAGCCCTTTACCTTCGAAGGCCGCGTGCGGCAGCGAAACGCCGAAGAGGGCCTCAAGGCTCTCCAGGAGGTGGTGGATACGCTCATCACCATCCCCAACGACCGCCTCACCAGCCTCGCCGACCGTCGGGCGACCCTGCTCGACATGTTCCGCCGCGCCGATGACGTGCTGCTCCACGCCGTCAAGGGAATCTCGGATCTCATCATACAGCCGGGGCTCATCAACGTGGACTTTGCCGACGTGAAAACGGTGATGAGCGAAATGGGACTCGCCATGATGGGAACGGGTGTGGGCCGCGGCGAAAACCGGGCTGTCGATGCCGCCCAACAGGCCATCTCCAGTCCGCTGCTGGAAGACATTTCCATCCACGGGGCCCGGGCCGCACTGATCAATATCTGTGCCGGGCCGGATCTGGGCATGTATGAATTTGAAGAGGCGTCGTCCATCATTTATAAAGAAGTGGATGAAGAGGCCCAGATCATCCTGGGGACCACCATCGATCCCAACATGGAAGAGGAACTGCGCGTGACCGTGATCGCCACCGGGATCGGCCAGCAGCGGCAGCAGCAGCCCCAGCCGCCGCGCATGACGCGGTCCGCTCGGGTCCGGCCGATTCAGCCGGAACCGATCGTTCCGACTTTCGAACCCGTGACCATGGGAGCGGGGGCGCCCCGCCGGCAGGTTCACAGGGAAGCCGCGCAGCAGGACGAAACGCCGCGCCGAAGAAACTTTTTCAAAAGACTCACGGGGGGAACACCCGAAGAAGAAGACTGGAACATACCTACTTTCATCCGTCGCCAGGCCGATTGAGTTTGCGCTGAAGGCCCGTTCGACCGTCGCGCGGCTGCAGGTTTCGCGGAGAGCGGGTGGGCGGTTCGCGAACGGCACATAAGGAGCGGCTCATGCCCTGTAGGAGCCGGCTTGCCGGCGACCAGGGTCAACGCGGCATTGCTGGTTTTGCGGGTCGCGGGCAAGCCCGCTCCTACCGACAACGGAACACCGGGACGATCGCCTTGACGGAAAACCGGGCCGATCCCATGTAGGAGCCGGCTTGCCGGCGATCCTGAATCGCTGTAGGAGGCCCGCCCTCGGGCCGATGCGGCGGGGCATTCAGGTTGGTTCATCGTGGCGAGGGCGCCGCTCCTACAGGAACAAGGAACCTCAGGGCCCGAAGAGCATGAGCTTGTTTTTGGACAAGCTCTTATCGTGATCCCGACGGCTCCGGCCCATCCTTTCCCTGGCACGACGAAAGAGAAGTTCCTGATTCGGAATTCCCCGTGGCAGGGTGACCATGAGCTGGAAGCAGGTCCGGCGCCATCAACAATGGCTGGCCGAGGAAAAAGGGAGTTTCCGCCGCCCGGAAGGCGGCAGGATCCGGGTCGCGCTGGCCTATCCCAACCGATACGGCGTGGGGATGTCCAACCTGGGCTTCCAGGCGGTGTACGGCCGGTTGAACGCCCTGGCCGATGTGGGTTGTGAGCGCGTCTTCTATCCGGAGCCGGAAGATCTGCCTTCCTTTCGAGACCATTCCGAAAAGCTCCTGTCCCTGGAAACCAACCGGCCGGTAGGCGATTTTCATCTGCTCGCCTTTTCCGTCTCCTATGAAAACGACTATCTGAACCTCCTGGAAATGCTGCGCTTTGCGGGGATTCCCCCGAAGAGTTCCGATCGAAACGCACCCCATCCACTGGTGGCCGCCGGAGGCGTGGCTGTCTTCCTCAACCCCGAACCGCTGGCGCCCTTCATCGACTTTTTCTTTATCGGGGAGGCCGAGGCCCTCCTTACCCCGTTCTGGGAGCATTGGAAAACTCTGGAGGGGCTGAAGCTGGATCGCTCGGCCCTGCTGAGAACCCTGGGTTCCCAATGCCCGGGAATCTACGTCCCAAGCCTGTATGAGCCGGTTTTCGATCCGTCCGGCCGCCTGGAAGCCCTGGTACCGTCCGGCGAAGCGCCCGCCCGGGTGGCCTTTCAACGGGCCGATCTGTCGCGAGAGACGGTCTGCCGCACGGTGGTGCTCACGCCTCACACGGAATTCAGCGATGTCTGCCTCGTGGAACTGGGGCGGGGATGCGGCAGAGCCTGCCGATTCTGCGCCGCCGGCTTCGTCTATCGCCCTCCCCGTTACCATACGGCGGCAAAGATCCTCGCCGCCGCGCGTGAAGAACTTCGGCGCACGTCGCGACTGGGCCTCGTGAGTGCGGCCGTTTCCGACCATCCCGAGATCCGGACGCTCTGCCCGGAACTCGTCCAGGCGGGAGCTTCCCTTTCTTTTTCGTCGCTTCGGGCCGACGGCGTCAGCGATGAACTCCTGGCGGCGCTGGATGAAAGCGGCCACCAGGCGGTAGCCATCGCCCCGGAAGCCGGTTCGGGAAGGCTGCGCCGGGTGATCAACAAGCACCTGTCAGAGGAGCAGATCCTCCAGGCGGCGGAACGCCTGACCGAATTCGGGGTGTTCAACCTCAAGCTCTACTTCATGATCGGCCTCCCGACCGAAACCAGGGAAGATGTATGGGAAATCGTGGAACTCACCAAGAGAATCAAGCATCATGTCCTTCAGAGAAGCCGCGGCAGGAAGCGCTTGGGGACCATCACTCTGAGCGTGAATTCCTTCGTTCCCAAACCGTTTACGCCGTTTCAGTGGGTCCCCTTCGCGGGAGTGGGGACACTTAAGGAGCGGGCTCGGTGGATCAAGGCGGCTCTGGGCAAAGTGGCCAATGTGCGGGTCCATTTCGATGTGCCCAAGTGGGCCTACGTCCAGGCACTGCTCGCAAGAGGCGACCGGCGTGTGGCAGGGTTCCTGGAAAAGGTGGCACTGGACGGTCTTTCCTGGTCTCAAGCGTACAAGGTGCTGCCCTACAATCCCGACTTTTGGGTGATGCGCGAGCGGGACCGGGACGAGCCGTTTCCCTGGGAAGTCGTCGACTATGGACTCCGCAGGTCTTTTCTGTGGGAAGAATACCGAAAGGGCCTGGACGAAAAGGAAAGCCCTTTTTGCGTGCCCGAAAAGCCGTGCAGGCGCTGCGGGGTTTGCGGGTAGAAGCCGGTCGAAAGCCGCCGGAGCCTGGCGTCGCGGCGCGTTCCGTTCCCGGTGGCGCCCTCGCGGCGCCGTGGTTGCCGGCTGTGGGGAAGATGGTTAAAAGGGGTTAGTGTTTTGAGTGATTTTTCGTTTTGTGATAGGTTGCTTGACGTGATTCGTGATCGTCTTTTCCAGGGGAATTGGGGCAAGGAGTTGGCCGTTTGATGAACGGGAACAATTATTATGGAATACTCGGGGTCTCGCCCCAGGCGGGTCCCGAAGAGATCAAGAAGGCCTATCGGCGGCTGGCTTTGGAGACGCATCCCGACCGGAACCCGGGAAATCGTGAAGCCGAGGAACGTTTCAAGCGGATCAGCGAGGCCTACGGCGTCCTGTCCGACCCCGTGAAGCGTGCCCAGTACGATCAGTACCGGAGGTTCGGGTTCGCCGGCGGGCCGCGTGCCGCGGGTGGTCCCGAGGCGCGGGCCGGGTTCCGATACAGCCAGGAAGAAATCTTCCGGGATTTTTTCAGCAGCCGCCAGGCTCGAGAGATTTTCGAAGAGATGCAGCGGGAATTCCAGCGAATGGGGTTCCGTTTTGACGAGCGGTTTCTCAACAACTTCTTTTTCGGCGGGAAGTCACAAGTCTTTCAGGGGGTCTTTTTCGGAGGGCCGGGCGGGGTGAGGATTTTTCGATTCGACCCTACGGGCCGAAAGCCGGGACGCCAAGGATTTGGGGCACAGCCGGCGGGGAAATCAACGCATCCACACGCACAGCCGTCCCTGGTTGTCCCTGTTCTGAAGGCCACGGGCTCTCTTCTCTGGCAGGCAGGCAAACAGCTCGGAAAGCGTTTGGCTCGGAAGGTCATGAACTGGGCCGAAGCCGAAGCGGACCGCGAAGACGCCCGGCAGGAAAAGCCGGACATCCTTTACCGGTTGGCCATCGATCCCCGGGACGCCCTGGAAGGCGGCGTGGTTGAAGTGGAACTGCCGCACTTGGAACGCAACAAGCGCGTGGCGGTGAGGATTCCGCCCGGCGTCCGGTCCGGGAGTCGCCTCCGCCTGAAGAACCTGGGGCACCGGCTGGGGAGCGATACGGTGCGCCGTGGAGACGTTTACTTGGAACTCGTGGTGGAAACGACATGAAGACGGCGGATGGTTCGTGGCTTTCCAAACAGGAGGGGCAACAGATGTTGGATCTCATCAAGAAGGGCCTGCTGGCGGGTCTGGGAGCCGTAGTGGTGACCAAAGAACGGGTGGAGAAGGCGACCCAGAAGCTGGTGGAGGAAGGCAAGATTTCGGCGGATGAAGCAGAGAAGCTGGCTTCGGAACTCGTCGAAAGCGGTGAGAAACAATGGCATGAAGTTCAGGCCAAGATCGAGGAAAGCGTTAAGCGGGCGACGGAGAACTTGAATCTCTGCAACCGGCGGGAGTACGAAGAACTGAAGTCCCGCGTGGAGGCGCTGGAAAAACGCGTGACCGTGGTGGAAGACCTCACCCGCGAGCCCGAGTGAATCGGGCATCGATGCCTTCCCTTGAAACGGATCGAAACCCGCCTGGAGTTTATCGAGAGGCCCTGTCCCTTGAAAGCGGAAACGGCCCGCCCGCCGTTCCGTTCGGCCGTCGGGTTTCTCCCGCATCGTAACCTTCCCCCTCAGGCGGCGAAGGGGCGGGCTGTGGTCTGACGCCGGCGGCGGAGAGACACTGGTGGAAGTCAAGGCCTTCATGCACGTCGGCCGATTCAAAGACATTGTTCTGATCCTTATCAAGTACGGATTCGACGATGTGGTGGATCGGCTCGACTTTCCGGCCAAAAGCCTGCTGGAGCGGATCCATCCCATAGATACTCAGATGAGTACCTGGGAGCGGATCCGGCGGGCATTGGAAGATCTGGGGCCGACCTTCGTCAAATTCGGCCAGATGCTGAGTCTTCGGCCGGATCTGCTGCCCTATGCCCTCATTATTGAACTGCGGCGGCTTCAGGACAACGTGGCCCCCGTGCCGTTCGATGCCATCCGGCAGCTGGTGGCGGACAACCTGAAAAAGCCCCTGGAAGACGTCTTCATCCATTTCGACCAAGTCCCAATGGCGGCAGCTTCTATGGCCCAGGTTCACCGCGGGGTGCTGAGGGACACCCGCCAGGTGGTGGCGGTCAAAGTGCAGCGGCCCCACATCCGCCAAATAATCGCAAAAGACCTTTACATCCTGGAAGCTATCGCTCGGGAGCTGCACGAAAGGTCTGAAGACCTTCGTATTTACACCCTGCCGAAACTGGTCCGAGAACTCAAAAGGACCATGTTTCGCGAACTGGATTTCACCCTGGAGGCTCGAAACATAAAGATCGTGGCGGCCAACTTCCGCGACGATCCCGAGGTCCGCATGCCGGCGGTATTTGAGGCGTACTGCACCCGTCAAATGCTGACCATGGAGCTGATCCGAGGAACCCGGCTCCAGGATTTGGTCGCCGCAGGTACGGTGGACGGAAAGGAACTGGCGCGGCGGGGCCTCCGGGTCATCGTCAAGCAAATCCTTTTGGACGGTTTTTTCCACGCCGACCCGCATCCTGGAAATATCCTGGTTCAGGAAAACGGGGTACTGTGCTTCCTGGATTGGGGCATGGTGGGGCGACTCACCCGCGAAACCCGTTTCCAGTTGATCGACCTCATCGACGCCATCGTGGAAAAGGACAGCGAACGGGTCATGGAAATGCTGATCCAGCTGAGCCAGGGAACCACCGAGCCCAACGAAGCCTATCTGCAGCGGGAGATTCTCGACATCTTGGACGCGTATCACAGCGTGTCGCTGAAACACTTGGACCTAGGCCAGCTGCTCCTGGAACTGACCGGTCTTCTCCGCGAACACCGCCTCCAGCTTCCTACGGATCTCGCCGTCATGATCCGCGCACTCGTGACCGCCGAAGGCACAGCCCGCCAGATCTATCCCGACCTGAACGTGGTGGAGGAAGCCGAAGGCTACGTGAAGGCGCTCGCCACGGAGCGATGGAAGCCGGCGGAAATCATGCGGAACCTCCGGAGGACACTCCGCCACATGGGCGTGCTCTATAGGCAGCTCCCCATGCGCGTTTCCCAGATTGTCGAAAAAGTGGAACGAGGCGAGCTGAGTGTCCATTTCCAACACGAAAACCTGGGGGATTTCCGCCGGAGCATTGAAAACAGCTCCAACCGCCTCACGCTGGGCATCATCATAGCCGCTATGATCATCGGATCCTCCATGGTCATCACCACCGGGGTCGAACCCTTTCTTTTCGGGTTCCCCGCCTTCGGAATCCTCGGCTACATGATCTCCGGTGTGCTGGGGCTCTGGCTGGTTTTCAACATCATCCGATCGCGGAAATACTGAATCTCAACTCGGGCTCTTAGTACAGCTCCGCGGGCTATGGAGCAACAAAAAGGGGACCGTTCGTCCCCTTTGTGGATTCCGTTTCCTGAAACCGACGAACCCAACCGTCCTGCGATCAGCAGCAGCTGCAGGAGGTTCCGCACCCTCCACCGGTTCCAATGGGAACCTGGCAATCGATCCTGAAACCGGACATCATGCCGTAATCCACGTAATCCACGGTCAAGGCCTGAGTCAGATCCATCAGAGCTTTTTCGACAATCATCGTGAAACCGTTGACCTCAAACACTTCGTCATTGTCGTTAGGTTCGTCCAGAACCATGGCCAACGATGATCCGCTTCACCCTCCCTGTTGGAGGAAAATACGAATGGGGTGTATTTCCTTCCCCTCGAAATACTCCTTCAGAATCTCTTCAGCTTTGGGAGTCACCTGAACCATTTCAATCTCCTCTCATGGTGTGGTTTGTGCCTTGCATTTAGTCACAACCCGTCGTGGTGTCAAGGAAAAGGCTGAAACGGGCGGGAAGATGCCGACAAAGGATCGGGCTCCCCCGGGAGCGGGAATGCTCCTTCTTGAATTGCGACCGCGCGTGTGTTCTGCTATAGGCCGATGTGGGTTGGGTTGCAACTTCGATGGATCTAGGAGGAATTCGATGGCAAAAAGGCAGAGGATTTTCGTGGTGCAGCAAAACGGAAGTGCGGAAGCGAAAGTTGCAGGGATCCGGCAGTTCGGCCGGGATGCCTTCGAACTGCAAGTGTTTTCCATCGACGAGCGGCTGCCGCCGGTTCTCGACGAATCTGAAGGCTTCCTTCCCGATACCATCGATGCGGATCTGGTGCTGGATTTTCTGACACACCCTGATCTTTCTTACGACCTGGGACTGCGCTGCCAGGAGTTGAAGATCCCGGTGGTGGCATCCGGAAAGAAACACCGGATTGGAGGCGTGGTGACGCCACCCATCTGCTGCGGGCTTTCCAGGCAGGTCGGCCTGGGCCGATACGGGGAAATGTTCGGAGCCCCCGAATTCAGCGCCGAAGTCGAAAACGGGCTGCTGGTGCAGCTTGACGTGATCCGTGGAGCGCCCTGTGGAGCGACGTGGAGGGCCGCACAAAAGGTGGTGGGACTCCCGGCGGAGCAGGCGGTGGTCCGCATCGGCCTGGAGACCCAGTTCTTTTGCGTCGCGGATCCATCGAGCTGGGACCCGCTCTGGGGAAAGAGTCCGGTCCACTTCGCGGGAAAGGTCCACAGCAAAGCCTTGGAACGGGCCCTTCAACGGAAATGCCTAACGGTCGCATCGGGAAAGTGCGGAGCGGGGCGTGCATGAGAACGCATGAGGAGCGGAGGATGTTGAAGAAGTTCAGTGTGCTGGTAAGTTTGATTTTTGTCTTCTCAGGGGTCTTCGCGGTTTTCGTTGAGACCGGCGATGCCCGCCGTTTGGGTGGTGGAAGGTCTTTCG
This sequence comes from Desulfoglaeba alkanexedens ALDC, assembly GCF_005377625.1. Taxonomy (GTDB): domain Bacteria; phylum Desulfobacterota; class Syntrophobacteria; order Syntrophobacterales; family DSM-9756; genus Desulfoglaeba; species Desulfoglaeba alkanexedens. Next base: position 2,207,033 of record NZ_CP040098.1, read on the forward strand.
GGAGCAGCTCCGGCTATCAGCGAAGCGTCCCCAGGCAATCCCTCCCCCAAAAGAGTCCCGGGGTGACGTCGCAACGCGCGACCCAGGGGCAGGCCCAGCCCGGAGCCATGGCTTCCAGAGGGATCTTCGGGGGCATCGGCGGCATGGTGTCGGGGCTTATCATGGGTAGCCTCATCGGGAGCCTCCTTTTCGGAGGCGGTATGGGCGCCTTTAAAGGCTTCGGCCTTTTTGATCTGCTGATCTTCGGTCTGATGGCCTATCTGTTGTATCGTATGGTGCGAAGCAGGAGGTCCGCGGCGGCGCAGGCAGCCGGCTATGGAGGACTTGCCGGGACCGGTTCGTCCCGTGAGGCGGGTTCCCAGCCTGTGGCCGGCGGCTGGGGCGGCCTCAGCGCGGGGGAATCGGCCGAGCCGAAACGGCCCTTACTGCCTGAAGGCTTTGACGAGAAGAGTTTTCTTGAAGGCGCCAAGAAGGCGTACGCGCGACTCCAGGAAGCCTGGAACAAGCGGGACCTGGAAGACATCCGGCTCTTCGCGGTCCCCGAGGTTTTCGAGGAAATCGAACGCCAGGCCAGGGAATCGAAGGACAACGAGCGCACCGAAATCATTCTCGTCAATGCGGACCTTTTGGAGGCGAGGGAGCTGAATGGAAAGATTGTGGCGAGCGTCCTCTTTGACGTGATGATGCGCGAGAACGCGTCCCAGGAAGTTCCGGAGCAGGTCCGCGAAATCTGGCATTTCAGCAAAGCCAAGAGCGAAGGGGCCAAGTGGATGCTGGAAGGCATCCAGCAGGTGGAATGAACCCGGGGAGCGGGGGTCCGTGCGGGGCTGCGTCGCGCGTTGCGAGTCAGGTGATTGTGATGCGGGTACGGGCGGCCCCAGGGGGGTACCGGCGTTGCCGGCCGCCTCAAGGTGGGAGCCCGCTAAGAAATCAACCGCTTGGTAGTCTCTCGGATCCTCGGCTGTTCCAATCGCGGCTGATCCAGGCCGCCCGAATGACCTTGGATGTGCCCCGAGAGACGGCGACCCGTTCGTCCAGGCGACGGCCCACAATCCAGCAGATCTTTTCGGCGTCGCAAAGGATGGGGATCCTCGGCCGGAGGGACCGCGGGATCCTGGCGTCCACAAAGAAATCCTGGAGTTTCTTGGAACCTCCAAGGCCCAGCGGGCGGAAGCGATCTCCGGGCCGCCATGAACGGACGGTGAGGGGCCAGCGGATCCGGTCCGCGTCCATGCAGACTTCCAACGGCGAACCGTGAGCGGTGCCGGACGGTGGGTTCGGTTCCGCCTTCAGAACCAGTCGTGCTTGAAGAGACGGGAATTCAAACGATCCCGTCTCAGGAATTTTGAAGTCGAACGGAACCGCTTGCTGCGGTTCCGCCGCTGCAAATTCCAGGCGATCCCCTTCCAGCCGTGCTTTCAAACCGCCGGGGAGGTCCACGGACCGCCCGGAATGTTGTCTTTCGATCAGCTTCATCACAGATTCGACGTGGTGAGCGTAAAGGCCTCCGAGATGCCCGCGCTGCAGGCCGACGGCGTGCCGAATCAGGCGACGCCTCACGGCGGGGCCGTGGCAGCGAAGCCGTGCGACACTCAGAGCCGTCTCACCTGTCGAGCCTTTGCACTTCACCTCTTCCCACAACCGGGAAACCTCTTCGCTCCAGAAGGATTCTTCGGCCGTCGCCAGCTCGGCATGCCGACAGAGGGTTTCGGTGATCCGCGGGTGGAAGACCGCCTCAAGTCTTGGAAGGATTTCCAGCCGGATGCGGTTCCTCAGGCAGTGGCCGGGAATCTGGTTGGTGGAGTCCTCACGATACGTCAATCCTTTTTCTTTCAGGTAGGCCAGGATGTCTCGGCGCGGGGCGAAAAGAAGCGGACGGATGCAGCCCCCTGCCGTTGCGGGACGCATGCCCGAAAGCCCCGCCGGGCCGGTGCCGCGAAACAGGCGCAGCAGCACTTCTTCAGCCTGGTCGTTCGCGTTGTGACCCAGGGCCACTTTGTCCAACCCGCAGGAACGCTTCGCCTCATCGAGCGCCGCCAACCGGCAGTCCCGGGCCGCCATTTCCATGGAAACTCCGCGGGCTTTCCGGTAAGCGCCCACATCGGCCGTCTTGACGACGACCGGAACCTGGAAAGTCGACCCCAGGTTCATGACGAAGGCCTTGTCTTCGGAGGACTCGGCGCCTCGGAGTCCATGGTCGAAGTGGAAAATTATCAGCCGTTCCGTGCCCGTCTCGTCGCGAAGGGCGAGGAGGGCGCTCAGGAGGGCGACGGAATCCGGGCCGCCGGAAACGGCCGCCAGCACACCTTCTTCAGGATGCAGCAGGTCGTGGCGTCGGATGTGATCAAGAACCCGGGCTTCGAAAGCTGTGAGGGGCGGCATCAGGTGTTGATGTCGGATGCCTGGGAAGGCTGCTCTCCGCGAGGGTGCGGGGGCGGGTTCTTCCCGCTGTCCGCGGTGATCAGAGGGACCGCGTCTTTCCACTTCCGGCCGCGGATCAGGAGTTTCCCATCACTGTTGATGACGGTGTTGTCGTCGAGAATCACCAGGCCATAGCGTTCGGCGACGTGGCTTTTGTAGCGGTATTCCATGGAACACTTCCTGAGCTTGTAGTTGAGTACCAGGAGAACCAGCGCAAAAAAGGATGCCAGGCCGAGAACCACGGCAGCCGAAAGCAGCAACACCCGAAGCGAGGTTTCCCCCACCGTTCCGATGAGCCCGATCACCACGTCCAGGTTGTAAATCAGCCCGATGGTTCCCGCCAGAAGCAGCAGCAGGCCGAGGTAGGGGAGCCGCTGCACCCACTGGACCAGGGCCGCAAGGCGGTAGATTTTGCCTGTCCGCTCATCGTAGGGAGCGGGTTCCTGCCGCTGCGCGCCGGCGTCCTCCTGTGGTGAGGCGCTTCCCAGGTAGTTGTTGAAGCCCACGATAATGGTGCCCAGCAGAAAGGTCACCCCCACCGGGGCCAGGAACGCGATAAGAAAGTAAGTCTTCCAGGGAAACGGAATATCCACCGGTCCGAAACGGTCGTAACCGTCGGTTCCCAGCTGGTAAAACCAGCAGCCCACGAAGATCAGTACTTCCAGCCACACAAGAAACAACAGGTATTTCTTGAACAGGTCCCGGCGTTCCGAATCGTCGAAGAGGGCGGACAGCCCGTGACCATTGGCCTTGGTCGCTTTGGATGTGTCGTCCATGGTTCACTTCTGTCGTTTGGGAAAGGAGCTGCAATCGGTTTTCAACGAGTTCATGCAAAATACCAGAAGCCGGTCCCGAGGGCAATGCGCAACCGGAAATAAATGAACGGGATTCGCCTCATGCGGGCCCGGCGTGGCCGCAACGGACCGACCATTCGCACGGGGTTGCCCTGCAGAGCGGGCTTTTGCTCATGTTCAAGGAGGACTTCTTGTGTTAAGAAAAGAGGTCCGAAAACGGCCGGATGCGAAGCTTGCCGGCCGAGAGCCGATCACCATTTTCTCATAAGAAAGGGACGTGAAGGATGAGCACCTCGCCAGTCTACCGGACGGATCTGGAAACACTTCCGCTTCTTTCGCGCGGCAAGGTGCGCGATATCTACGATCTCGGCGATTCGATCCTCATCGTGGCCACCGACCGCATTTCGGCATTCGACGTGGTGATGCCGACCCCCATTCCGAACAAAGGGAAAATCCTGACCCAGCTTTCGGCCTTCTGGTTCGACTTCTTTAAAGACCTGACGCCCCATCACCTTATCAGTACCGATGTTCGAAGTTTCCCCGAGTCGTGTGCACCCTATGGGGACATTCTGGAGGGGCGGAGCATGTGGGTGAAAAAAGCGAAGCCGCTTCCGGTGGAATGCATCGTCCGCGGCTATCTAGTGGGATCGGGTTGGAAGGATTACCGAAAGACGGGAGCGGTCTGCGGAATCGCCCTGCCGCCGGGGCTCCGGCAGGCCGAGCGGCTCCCCGAACCTCTTTTCACGCCGTCCACCAAGGCGGCGGAAGGGGCTCACGACGAAAACATCTCCTTCGAGCAGATGTCGCGTCTGATCGGTGCGGCACCAGCCGCAAGGGTCCGCGACCTTTCACTGGAAATCTACAAGCGCGGGGCCGCCTATGCCCTTGAAAAGGGCATCATCCTCGCGGACACGAAGCTGGAATTCGGTTTTCTGGATGGCGAGCTCCTTCTGATCGATGAGGTGCTGACTCCCGACTCCAGCCGGTTTTGGCCGGCTGACCGCTACCGCGTGGGCGAAAATCCGGAGAGCTTCGACAAGCAGTACCTCAGGGATTACCTGGTGGATTCGGGTTGGAAGGATTCCGACCCGCCGCCGGAATTGCCTCCGGAAGTGGTGGAAAACACGACGGCGAGATACCTCGAGGCGCTGGAGCGGCTCACCGGCCGCGGCCTGGCCTAAGAGCGGGTCCGACAAAGAGAAGCCGGCGATCCGGATCCGTTGGTGGAGCGGGCCTCGGCCGCGATGAACAAACCCCAATGCCCCGCCCCACTCCATCGGCCCGAGGGCGGGCCTCCTACAGGTGCCTCATTGTAGGAGCGGCCTTGGCCGCGAAGGATGCTTCCCACCTTGTTCCCAAGCTCCAGCTTGGGAACACAACGGTGCAGAAGCTCCAGCTTCGATTCCCATGAGGCCGTTCCCAAGCCAGAGCTTGGGAACGAGGGGAATTCTATTTCCCCTCCCCTTGTGGGAGGGGATTAAGGGGAGGGGGAGAGGGGGATTTTCCACGATGGAATGTTCATGAAGCGAGTGGAAAGGGAAAACGTGACAGCGGCTGCCGACGCGACGCCGGGGAAGCCCGAAGGTCGGCTTTCGGCGGATGTATCGGCCTATCGGCTGGAATCCGTGACGTTCGATCGCTTGGACCGGGGCGATCGCCGTTTCGAAATCTCCTCCTTTGTGGAACCTTCCGAGTTGCAGGATTCGCTGGCCGCAGAAGGCATGGTGACGCCTCTCTGTCTTTTCGAAACCGAAAACGAACGCTTTATCGTCGTGGACGGTTTCAAGCGGCTGCGGTGGCTCGAAGATAGCGACCAACCCCGTTTTCAAGCCCTGGTCCATCCTCCAGGGACGAACCTGGCGGTGCTCTGGCGTAAACGCATCGAAGCGAAACTTTTCGGCCCGCCGCTCAATCTCGCGGAGAAGGCTCAAGTGGTCCAGAAGGCGGCGGAGTTCTATCCGCCGGCCGAAGTGTTTCGGAGGATCCTTCCTGTCTTGGGGCTGAGCGGCAGGGCGGAAAGCGTGGCCGCCTGGTGCCGGGTCAGTCGCTGGAACGTAGGGCACCTGGAGGCCCTGGCCCGACAAGTCATCGGCGAGCGGGCGGCGCTCCTTCTTACCCGCTGGGATGAAGGAAGCCGCTCGGCCGCGGTACGCGTTCTCGATCTGCTTCGGTGCAGTGCGAGCCTCCAGGTGGAAATCCTGGAACGTGTTCATGATCTGGCGCTTCGCGACGATCTGCTTCCTTCGGAGGTCCTGGGCCGTGCGGAATTGAGGGAAATCCTGGATTCGGAAGAACTCAACCGCCGTGAAAAGACCCAGGCCGTTCGAGAGCGGCTCTTTGACTGGTACGCTCCCAGGCTTCGGGCGAGGCGGGAACATTTCGCCCGCGAGTTGGAGCGGCTGAGTCTGCCTGCGGCGGTGCGCATTGAACCTCCCACGGCCTTCGAAGGTGGAACATGGCGGGCGCAGATCGATTTTTCAAATGCGGAAGACCTGGAAGAACGGGCCCGCCTCTTCCAACGCTTGGCGGAATCCGGGGCCGTTGAACGGCTGATGCGGGGTCCGCGATGACCTGCCGAAAGTCCCTTCCCTTCACACAAACGGCACGGTCCGCCCCCTTTAGAATCTTCACGACCCGGCTACCGGCGGGAGCCCCCTGAATGTCGCCCTTTTGCGTCAGCCCTCCCAAAAAGGTCATGGTGGAAGCCTCGGTCCTGGACGGAACCCTCGTTTCCGCCCTCCGGCGAAACCTGCCGGATGCCGCCTTCCAGGTGTGGGACAAGGTGCCTCAAACGACTGAATTCGATCCGGGTCGTTTGGACGTGATCCAATATCGGGGTCGATTTCTTCGCCCGTGCCCGGGCACCCGGAACTATCTCTGTTGCGGATACCAGATCCTCCATTTCGGAACCCAGTGCAGCCTCGACTGTTCCTATTGCATCCTCCAAGCTTACCTTCAGGAGCCCAATCTTCGGTTGTTCGGAAACACCGGAGATCTTCTGAGGGAAGCGGACGAAGTGCTTCGCCGCAATCCCGAAACGCTCTACCGGGTCGGCACCGGCGAGTTCACGGATTCCCTGCTGCTGGACTTGTGGACGGAATTTTCCAGGCTGGTGGTGCCTTATTTCGCCGGGCGGCCCAACGCGGTCTTGGAATTGAAGACAAAAACCCCGTTTGTCCGCAACCTGGAGGGCCTGGACCATGGGGGAAATACCATAGTGGCCTGGTCGCTCAACGCGGAAGCCGTGTGCCGCCGGGAAGAACCTCGAGCGGCTTCCTTGAGCCGCCGGTTGGAAGCGGCGCGCCGGGTGGCCGACTGGGGCTATCGGCTGGCGTTTCACTTCGATCCCATGATCGTGCATCCAGGCTGGCGCGAAGGGTACCTGGAGGTGCTGCACCGGCTATTCGATGCGGTGGATCCGGCCGCCGTAGTCTGGATCAGCCTGGGGGCCTTCCGGTTCATGCCCTCGTTGAAGCCCGTTCTGCAGTCGCGCCACCCTCACACGAAGATCGCGTCCGGAGAATTCATCCGGGGTCTGGACGGAAAGATGCGCTATTTTAGAGATATTCGTGTGGAACTTTACGCGCCCATGGTGGATGCTATACGGCGAATCGATCCGTCGCTCTGCGTCTACCTCTGCATGGAAAGCCCGGACATATGGCGTGAAACCTTCGGCTTTTCGCCCGAAGATCGCGGAGGGCTTCCGAGGATGCTCGACCGGGCGGTTCAGGATCGGATGGGTATCGGCACCGCCTGCCGCCGGAGTGCCGGTGAACAGCGGGAAGTCTTAAGCGGCCGGGAAGGAGTCCTGGATGGAATTTACAGCAGTGGAACGTGATGCCGTCCGTTCGTGGAATCGCTACATGGACCACGAGGTACCGTTGGTTTTGAGGCGGACCGCCGATCCACGTTCCGAGACATTGCGGGACTTTCTGGAAACCCTGATGTCCCTGGCGGACCGTGTCCGGGGAGGCGTTCTCGAAGAAAAGGAAATGCCGGGCCTTCCCGCGTTTCTTATCGGGGGCGCCTGGCGTTACCACGGCCTTCCCCGCGCCATGGAACTCAGGCCCTTTCTGGATCTCCTGGCCTTCCAGGTGGAGTCTCCCGCGCAAGCATGGCCCGAAAGCCTGCGCGTCGCCGCACTGGGGGTCGAAAACCCGGCGACGCTCAAGGTTTTCGTGACGCCCCAATGCCCCCACTGCCCGCGGGTGGTCCAGGACTTGGCGCCGCTGCCCTTCCTCAACCCAAAGGTTCAAGTCGTTTTGGTCGACGGCGAACTTTTTCCGGAAGAGGCCCGCGAATACGGCATCCGCGCCGTACCGGCCGTCGTTCTGGACGAGTATTTCCGCTGGACCGGCCCGGTGCGCGTCGCGGAAGTGCTGGAGGCGCTGGCGCGACGGGAAGGATCCGATATGAGCCCGGAAGCCATGGTTCGGATGCTCAAGGAAGGGAATGCGGAAGGATTGGCCCGGCTGATGATCGCCGCCGGCCGTGTGTTTCCCGGCTTCGTTGAGGTGATCTCCCATCCCGAATGGTCGGTTCGCTTGGGAGGCCTGGTGCTGGCCGAAGAACTGGTTTCGAAAATGCCGCAGGGGTTCGGGGAGATTCTTTCGGCCCTCTGGGATCGCATGTACGAATGGCCGGAGGCCGTGCAGGGAGACATTCTCTATCTCACGGGCCTAAACGGGGATCCGGAGTGGGTGGGGGAAATCCAGAGCTTCCTCGAGGGGCGGAACGTGAGCGCCGACCTGGTGGAGGTGGGCCGGGAGGCCCTTGAGGCCCTTTTGGGCCGAACAAGTCCGGTATAAAGGCCGGTGCGGGCCCCGGCGTCCGGTGTGGGCCCCGGCGTGCGGTGGGGCCCCATGTGTCAACGCTCGATCCAGGGTGGAAACGCACGCCCTCTCTAAGCTGCAGCTCCCTTGAGAATCGCTTCCAGGGCTTTTCGGTTGGACTCGTATTCCGGCGTGAAAAGCGGCGGACACGCCTCCAATGAGATGTCCCTTTTCGCCAGCCGCGCGGCGAAGGCCATGCAGGTGAGCTCGCCGCATTTCTTGCAGTTGGTCTTGGGCAGATGCTTGAGGATCTCAGCGACATTGAGCTTCATGGTCGACACCTCCTTTGCCTTATGGATCAACGATTACTCCACGCCGTCGGATCCAGCGGTTCGTCCGGCAAGGAAGTCCGCTGGCGGAAGAAGATGTTTCATCTACGTGTCGCGAGAAGCAGAGGGCGGACCAGCTTGAACACACAACCTGCAACCGGGCGATGCACCGAGTTTCAGATTCACGCCCACGGGAAAAGTTCGATAAAAAACGTCACCGGAAGAACCGGCGGCTCGATCACACCGTCTGGAATGATCCAATATCAATGTAAGCACTGGGGATTTTAATGGTCAAGCCGACCGGGTTCCGGCGGCTCGCCGTCGGGTGTGGCCCGCGCCTCGAAACCCGTCGGCCTGAATACCGAAGCGCCGCATGATCTGTTGAAGCACCTGGCGTTCCAGGCCGCAGATGCGCGCCGCCTGGCTGACGTTTCCCTGCGTCAGGGTCAGCAGCCGTTCGACGTAACTCACCGTGAACCGGCGGAGCACCTGTTCTTTGGCTTCCTTGTAAGGAAGGTCATGAAGCGCCGTGTCCTGGGGATGTGCGGCCTTGGGGCCGTTTCCAGGAAAGCCCACGTCTTCGGGGCGGATGTCGCGGTCGGGGGAAAAGAGAATCCCGCGCATGATGATGTTTTCCAGTTCCCGAACGTTTCCTTCCCATGGATATCGCAGAAACATTTCCATCAATTCCGCGGAAACGGACTTGCCCGGCCGGTTGAGTTCCGTCCCGTGGCGCTTTAGAAAGTGGTCCACGAGAAGGGGAATGTCTTCACGGCGCTTCCTGAGCGGCGGAAGGGCGATGGGAACGACGTTCAGGCGGTAGTAAAGGTCTTCGCGGAACTCCCCGCTCTTCATCTTTTCCTGCAGATTGCGGTTGGTGGACGCGACAACCCGCACATCCACGTGGATGCTCTTGGTGTCGCCCAGGGGCTTGATGGTTTTTTCTTGGAGTACGCGCAGGAGTTTGGTTTGGATGTTGGTGCTGATGTCCCCGATTTCGTCCAGGAAGAGGGTTCCCGTATGGGCTTCCTGGAAGAGGCCGATGCGGTTTTGGGTGGCGTGGGTGAAGGCGCCCTTGCGGTAACCGAAGAGTTCGCTTTCCAGGATGTTTTCCGGCACCGTGGGGCAGTTCACAGCCACGAAGTTCTTGGAGGCGCGGTCGCTCAAATTGTGAATGGCCCGGGCCACGAGGTCTTTGCCGGTGCCCGATTCCCCTGTGATGAGCACCGTAAGATCCGACTTGGCCACCATCTGAATCGTTTCGTATAGGCGCTGCATGGCCGCGCTTTTCCCCACCAGGTTCTGAAAGGCTTGATGCTGCTTCACGTGCTTTTGCAGTCTGAGGTTCTCCCGGAGCAGTCGGCTGCGTTCCAGTGCTTTTTCCAAGGTCAGGATCAGACCTTCGTGGTCGAACGGCTTGGTGATGAAGTCGTAGGCGCCGCCTCGGATGGCCTGCACCGCCAGTTCGATGCAGCCGTGGGCGGTCATCATGACCACAGTGAGCCAGGGGTGTTCGCGGCGCAGGTGCTCCAGGAGATCCAGGCCGTCCATCCCAGGCATCTTCATGTCGACCAGGGCCAGGTCCATGGGTTGTTCGCTGAGGAGCCGCAAGGCGTTCTCGCCGGACGAAGCCGTGAGGACCTCGCAGTTCAGGTCCTCGGGCAAGGTACGCTTCAAGAGTTTCAGTAGATCCGCCTCGTCGTCCACGATCAGTATTCTCTCTTTGAAATCCGTCATGAAAATGCTTCATCCTCCGCCGTGACGGGGAGAACCACCGTAAAGGTGGAGCCCTTCCCGGGTTCGCTTTGCACCAGGATGTCGCCTCCGTGGTTCTTCACGATGCCGTAACTCACCGAAAGCCCGAGTCCCGTGCCTTCCCCCGTGCTCTTGGTGGTGAAAAATGGGTCGAAGATCCGCGAGAGGTCTTTCGGCTGAATGCCGCAACCCGTGTCTTCCACGTCCACGTGAACGACGCCTTCGGTTCCTTCGGTCGGTACGTATCGGGTGCGGATCCTGATCTCGCCTTCCTTCGCGATGGCCTGCTTGGCGTTCATGATGAGATTCATGAAAACCTGCTTGATTTTGTTCCTGTCCAGCACAAGGGACGGGACATCGGGATCGAACTCCTTGACCAAATTCACCCGGTCCAGATCCAGGTGGTGGCGGACCACGTTGAGTACCTCGTCGATGGTGTCGTGAAGGGAGGCCGTCTCCTTTCTCGTATGTGTGGTTCGCGAAAAGCTCAGTAGATCTTCCACGATGATCTTGCAGGTGCGCGCGTGTTTTTCGATGGTCCGGAGGTCCGCATACTTCTCGGACCTTTCAGGTTCATCGCGGATGAGGAGCTGGGTGTAACCCAGGATGATGCTCAGCGGGTTGTTGATTTCATGGGCGATGCCGGCCGCGAGCTGCCCGATGGAAGCCAGCTTGTCGGCTTGGAGCAGCTGCTGCTGCATCGCCTTTCGTTGGGAAATGTCCTTGGCCACGAAATGGAAGGTTTCCGTCTTCTCGCCGATCTCGCATTCCGCGGAAGCGCTCAGCAAAACGCTCAGCTCTTTTCCGTCCCGGGTTACCAGGTCGATTTCCGCATCGTTGACGTAGCAGTGACGTTGCAGCTGCTCGCGCAACCCTTCCCAGTCTTCCGGCCTGGCGAAGAAGTCCGGCAAGCGAAGTTCCCCCTGATCGACGGCCCCGTCTTCGATACCGAGCATCCGTTTGCCGGCGGGATTCATGTCCAGGAGCTTCCCTGTTCCCGCCGTGATGGCGATCATGTCCCGGGACGCCTCGAAAATCCTCCGATACTTCGTTTCCGACCGCACCAGCTCCCGGGACCGCTCGGCCACCAGGTCTTCCAGGTTGCGGTTGAGGTAGAGAAGCTTCTCGTGGGCCTGCTCCAGGGCTGCCTTGTCCTGGGCCATCTGCTGGTAAACCCGCCAGACCCGTTTGAAAAAGAGTGTGGTCGACCCCACCAGGGCGAACATCAGCGTGTTCATCCCGCCGCTGAAGGGTCGAAGGATGTCCCAGGTCTCCCTTCGGCCCGCCATCATGAGGAGGATCTTGGCGATATGGCCGACACCCCGCGAGATGGCGAATCCCACCAGAGCATAGGAAACCCAGATCAGGTAGGTCCAGATTATGTTGTCTTCATCGCGCTTTCGAAGCTTGGTGGCGTGGTGAACGCAGAGGAATGAAAAAAGGATCATCAGCGATGATCCGGCGAAATCGATGATCCATATGGGAAGCATGGGAAGGATCATGACGCTTCATCCTCCACGCGCCCCCCGTCCGCCGATCGAAGCAGGTGGTGGAGCGATGAAAAGAGAAACACGATGGCGGGAACGCACAGGAGGTGGTCCATCTTGGTCACATAGAAAACCAGGGCGACCCACTCGACCCCCGGGTTCGGAGAAATCCAGGCGGTGAAAACACCTGGGGTCGCGATCTCGAAAAGGTCCCCCCGAGCTTCTAGGTGGTGGTTGATAAAGGTGTCCACGTTCCACAAAATGAAGAACAAGGCCGCGTACTGGAGCCGCCGCCAGCCCTTGTGAGCCGTGAGCCGTCGCTCACGAAGCCAGTAAATGAGAATGCCCATGGAAAAGGCGAAGAAGGCGTGGGCCATCTGGTGCACATAAAGCCCTTCGGGTTCCGCGTGCACCTGAACGGCGAAGGCGGGAAGCGGAAACAGGAGCCCTGCAAGCAGGAAGGCGGCGCTTCCTCCCACCCCAAAAATCCGGCATCTCATCATTTGTCCTTTCGTTTGCCGCGCGAAGTCGTCGCCAATGACGACAGCCTGTCGAAGCTCGCGACATTTTCTGTAAGGTTATAAAATCATTTGCGGAAAGCCAACCCCTTTCGATTTGGAAGAGGCCTTCGTCGCTTTCCGCGACGGTTTTCCCAAGCCCATGGGCTTCCATGGACTCCCCTCCGCAGGGAAGCGAATGCCAACCTACTGAAAGAATTAAACAAAAGGCTCATAGTTCAACGCCTCTCTCATTTGGACCCATTCTTGCTTAAGTGAATAGGCGTCGGCCGCGACGCCCCAGGTCCAAAAAAGGACGGTTTCGGGCGAGCGGCACCGTCCAACGAATCCACTGAAACGGAAACTCCAGACCAGGAGAGGATATCATGGAAAGAAAAAGCGAGAAGATCAAGAAGGTTCAGGGCTTCAACATTTTGCAGGACGAATGCATTTGGATGCGTTCGGGAATCGTGGCGTTCAAGCGGTGCGAAAACGCCTATGACTGCAACAACTGCAGTTTCGACAAGGCCATGACCGCGGCCCTCCGTTCCGGCAAGAAGGCGGCTGACGGCGAGCTTCGATCCTTCCGGGAGCAGGCCAAGGAGCACAGCTACATGGAACGGATGTGCCGCCATATGCTCACAGGCCGCGTGGCCGTGCGCAAGTGCGGGAACGACTTTCGCTGCGACGTCTGTGAATTCGACCAGATGATGGAAGACGTGGACGCCATTTACCCCGTGGGGGCGGTCCCCGTGGCGGAAGTGGCGGGCTACAGGTACGCGGACAGCTATTACTACCATGAAGGCCACGCTTGGGCGCGGGTGGAATACGGCGGACGGATCCGTGTGGGGCTCGACGATTTCGCTATGAAGCTGCTCGGGAGGCCCTCAGGTCTGGAACTTCCCGGGGTGGGATCCGCATTGCGGCAGAGTGAGCCGGGGCTTTGCCTGAAGCGCGACCGCAACGAAGCGGAAGTGCTGTCGCCCGTCGAAGGCACGGTCATCGCCGTGAACGTGGATGTGTTGAAGCAACCGGAAAGGGTCAACGCCGACCCCTACAGCCAAGGCTGGCTCTTCCTGGTGGAACCGGAAAGGCTCAAGAAAAACCTGGAATCGCTCTATTTCGGCGAAATCGGAAAAGACTGGCTGACTCACGAAGCAGAAAGCCTGCAACAGCTAATTTTTTCCGAATTTCCAGCCATGGCGGCTACCGGCGCTCCGCCCGTGGACGATGTCTACGGGGCGGTTCCAGAGGTGGGCTGGGATACGCTGGTGCACGAATTTCTGAAGACACGCTGAACCGGGCAGTGGGTCTACATTTGTAGGAGCCGGCTTGCCGGCGACCAGGGATGCGGATCGCTCGCCTTGCCGGACAACCTCCCAAGCCGTGCCCGCGGGGTCTACCCGGTCAGGTTTTTCAGCATTTCCCGCCAGAGCCCCAGGCAGGAACGGCACAGGCGGAGCGGCACGGCGTCCAGGTGGGAGAGCTTGGTGACCGACTGCATGAGGCAGTCGGCATGGCGGCAATGGACGAGCCCGAAGGTGTGAAGGAGTTCATGGACGACGACCTTGGTGGCGCGTTCCATGAACACCTCTCGTTCCAGGTGGGTTCCGTCTTCCATGGTTTCCAGGCGATGGAGCGACACCACAGCGGCGCGGCCGGAAAGCTGAGCTTCGCCGTAGACATGGGTGAAGATGGGAAGGAACAAATCCTTTACGGTGATTCCTAGGATCCGGTAGCAGTCCTGGTGGGTTCCCGCCAGGTGTTCCAGGACTTTGGCCGCGTGGTGTTGGTTGCGAAGCGGATTGAAGGCGTCTTCCAGGATCTCCACGTCCGGCAGCACTTCTACAGGGAGGGCGAAAAATCCGGCGATGTTTTCCGCCAGTTCTCGGAGGATGCCGGCGCTGACGCGGCCGTAGGGGACGATCCCAACCTTTTTGTCGGAACGATCGCTCAAGGTCGTGTGTGGGTCGTTGCGTTCATGGGGTCGACAGGTGGAGTTTTCATGGCCGCAGAGCTTCACCCAGTCGCCGATTCGCTCAGCCCATAGAGCTTGATCTTTTTGTGAAGGGTCGACCGGTGGATGCCCAGGACTTCGGCGGCCTTGGAAATGTTGCCTCCCTGAGCCGCGAGTACCCGTTTGATGTGGTCGCGGACCACCTCGTCCAGGGTCTGATCGGCCGTTGGAACGGAAGCTTCGGCCCTCTGGAGGAAACCGAATTCTTCGACCCCCAGCCGGCGCTTGCGGCTCAGTACCACCGCTCTTTCCACGGCGTTTTGCAGTTCCCGGACGTTTCCCGGCCAGGGATACCGGCACAAGAAGACCACCGCTTCATGGCTGATGGCATCCACGGGCTTGTTGATTTCCCGGCTGAACCGCTGGAGGAAGTGCTGGGCCAGGAGGGGGATGTCCTCGGTGCGTTCCCGGAGGGGCGGCACATGAATGGAAATGACGTTCAATCGGTAATAGAGGTCGGAGCGGAAGGAACCTTCGGCGATTGCCTGCTTGAGATCCCGGTTGGTGGCGGCGATGATCCGGAAATCCGTTTCGATGGGTTTTTCACCGCCGACCCGATAAAATCGTTTTTCTTCCAGAACTCTGAGAAGATCCACTTGCATGCGCGCCGATATTTCGCCCACTTCGTCGAGAAAGAGGGTTCCTCCATGTGAAAGTTCCAGGCGGCCTTTGCGCATGTGTATCGCGCCGGTAAACGCACCCTTTTCGTGGCCGAAGAGTTCGCTTTCCAGAAGGTGCTCGGAAAAGGCGCCGCAGTTGACGGCGACGAAGGGCGCATCGCATCGAGGGCTCACGGCGTGAATGGCCTTGGCGACCATCTCCTTTCCCGTCCCCGTTTCGCCGGTGATGAGCACGGGGGAATCGGTCGGCGCTACGTCCCGGATCATGTTGAAGACGCGCTGCATGGCCGGGGACTGCCCCACCAGGTTTTCGAAGCGGACCATCCGGGAGACCTGCTCCCGTAGCATAATGTTTTCTTCGAGAAGTTCCTTGTACTGGGTGAGCCGGGTGACCAGGGGATCGAGCATGTCAGGGTCCAGGGGCTTGAGCAGGTAGTCGCTCGCTCCTTCCTTCATGGCTTCTACGGCCGATTCGATGGAGGCGTAGGCCGTCATCATGACCACAATGGTCGCCGGATAATTCTGCTTGATGTGCCGGAGCGCCTCCAGGCCGTCCATCCCCGGCATCATGATGTCGAGGAACACAAGGTCGTAGGGGTCTTCCTCCAGCACCTGGAGGGCTTCCTCGCCGGAGCCGACGCCTCGTGCCGCGTAGCCCGACTTTTGGAACCAGACCTTCAGCGATTCCTGGACGGCGTATTCGTCATCGACGATAAGGATGCTCGGCTGCCGCGTCATGGCGACTCCCGGAGGGTGGGGCAAGGTTGACGAATAGAGCACTCAATCGTGGGAGACGGGAAAGCTCACCCGGAAGCACGTGCCCTCGCCTTCCTTGCTTTCTACGTCAATTTCCCCATGGTGCTCCTTGATGATGCCGTAGACCACCGCTAGGCCAAGCCCCACGCCCTTGTCGTGGCTCTTGGTGGAAAAGAAAGGTTCAAAAATCCTGGATTTGAGTTCTTCCGGGATGCCGTGGCCTGTGTCCCGGACTTCTATGGTGACCCGGTGCTTTTCAGAGTCGAAGCGGGTCCGTAGGGTCAGCCTTCCGCCGCTCGGCATGGCTTCCATGGCGTTGAAGACGAGGTTCATGATGGTCTGCTGGATCTGATTGAGATCCCCCGAAACCGAGGGCACTCCCGGCTGAAAATCGGTTTCCAGGGCGATTTTCTGTAGTTCCATTTTGTGCTTCAACAGGAGCACGATCCGTTCCATGACGTCGTTGACCTGGACGGGACGCCGCACGATGGGCCGATGTCGGGAAAAGCTCAAAAGATTGGTCACGATGTCGCCGCAGCGTTTTGATTCGTTGGCGACCAATTCCAGGAAGCCTTCCATCTCTTTGAGTTCTTCCCTTCCCATGCCGCCTTCCGCCCGCTTCACCATCCGCAGCATCACCTTGGAAAAGGTGTGGATGGCGGCGATGGGGTTGTTGATTTCGTGAACGGCGCTCGCCACCAGTTTACCCAGGGCGATCATCTTGTCTTCGTTCACCAGGCGCGCCAGGTCTTCTTTGATCTTCCGTGTTTTTTCTTCCACCTGCTGCTGGAGCGTGGAACTGATGTCCCGCCAGATTTCGACCACCAGTTCCACGTCCCCGGCATCTCCGGTAAGGGGGTAGGCCATGACGTCGTAGTAATGGGTCTCGGTTTCGCTTCCGTGGTGCTCGTGGAGGGCGTGGGCCGACTCCTTTTTGAGAATCGCTTCGCGAAGGGGGCAGGCGTGTTCCGGCCCGCCGCAGACCTCCGGGCTCCGGTGGCTCACTTCATGGCATTTTCGCCCGATCACCTGCGCGCGGTCGAGCCCCACCGACTGCAGGAGGGCGTCGTTGGCGTCCACGATCGTGCGGTCGGGGCGGATCACCATGATGGGGTCCCGTACTACGCTGAAGATTTTCTGAAGTGCGTTTCGGGCGAAGCTGATTTCCCGTTCACGGTCCTGGAGGGTGGCTTCCATGCAGAGCAGATCTTCGCAGATCCGCGACATGGGAAGATCGATGACGCGCAGTTCCCGGGGCTTTCGCTGCAACAGGTCTTGCAGCAGCTGCGGGTTTCCGGTGAGTTCGATGACCAGGTCGAGTTCCGGAAGATCGAAGAAATCCGTATAGTCTTGCGTGGTGAAAATCCCCTTTTCCTTGGCCAGCCGGTAGCCGGGGGCGTCGGGGTTGATATCCGCCACGGCCACCACCTCGCCTCGAAGGTGCGTCAGCTGGCCTTCTTCAAGGAGGTTCAGGATGCGCCGGCATCGGTTTCCACCGCCGATGATGGCGATCTTGAGGGGCTTTTCGGTGGTGACGAGGGTTTTTTCTTCCGCCATGGTTCGCTTCCAAAGGGCTCAAGCATCAGAGCTTCACGAACAGTTCGGCTCGCTTGGCCCGCGCGCATTTCGGGCAGAGTTTTCGAAACACCGATTTCTCCATCACCTGGTCGCTGCGGCTGGTGACGTATTCCAGGTACCGATCGGGAACGAAGGCGCCGCCGCACGACGCGCATCGAATGACGGGAAGCCTGTTGAGGACCGTTCCGCAAAGCCGTATCTCACGTTTTTCGTTGTCTTCAATGCATTCAATGGCCCCGGTGGGACAGACCAGTGCACAGGCTCCGCAGGCGATGCAGCGCTCGGCCACCCGGGGATAGTCGGTGAGGATCCGTTCCGTGGTGCTGATGGGGGAAAACTGGAGGGCGTGCACCTTCATCTGGTCTCGGCAGACCCGTTCGCAGGCGCCGCAGCGGATGCAGACATCGCAGCGTAGGCACCGCATGGCTTCTTGACGGGCCTGTTCTTCATTGTAGCCCAGTTCCACCGGGTTGAAATTTCGGCGTCGCTCTTCGGCGGGAACCAGCGGCATGGTGGGTCGGCGCGCGGTGACCTTTTCCTCCGCGGAAATCGGTGCGAACGGTACCCTGTCGCGGCGGTGAGCGCGAAAGATGGGCGGCGGGCCGCTCCTTCCGGAAAGCATGTAGTCGATGTCGAGAGCCGCCTGTTTGCCGGCCGCAATGGCTTCCACCACCGTGGCGGGTCCGGTCACCGCGTCGCCGCCCGCAAAGATGTCCGCCACGTTGGTGCAGGTGGTGTACGGATCCGTGACGATGAGGTTGCGCGCGGTCACCTGGACGGGGATCGCTTCGCCGAAGTGAGTCAGGTCCGGCTGCTGGCCGATGGCGGTGATCACCGCGTCCACCTCGATCTTGAATTCGCTTCCCGCCACCGGGATGGGGCGTCTCCGGCCGCTGGCGTCCGGCTTCCCCAGCCGTGCCTTCAGGCATTCCAAGTAGGTCACCCGCCCGTCCTCGCCGCCCACTCTGAGGGGAACGGCCAGAAAATGGAACCGGACGCCCTCTTCCATGGCCTGGGCGATTTCTTCATGGTGCGCCGGCATCTGGTCCCGGGTTCGGCGGTAGGCCACGTGCACTTCCCGGCATCCCAGGCGGACGCTGGTTCGAGCCGCGTCCATGGCCGCGTTTCCGCCACCCACCACCACGACCCTGTCACCGGGTCTTCGGCGGTCGCCCAGGTTCACTTCGCGCAGGAAGGCGATGGCGTCGTAGACCTGGGGGAAGTCGGTCTCGCCTTCAATCTTCAGCTTGTAGCCTTGGTGCGCTCCGATTCCCAGAAAGAACGCCTCGAAGCCGTCTTCCCGCAGTTCGTCGATGGTGACATCCCGGCCCACGGTGATCCCCGTCCGGATTTCCACACCCAGCGCGAGGATCATTGCGATTTCCTTCTCCACCACTTTTCGCGGCAGCCGATATTCCGGGATGCCGGTCATGAGCAGGCCGCCGGGGATGGGCAGGGCTTCGAAGATGGTCACGCCGTAGCCCATGAGGGCCAGATAATGGGCGGCGGCCAGGCCGGCCGGGCCGGAGCCGACGACGGCCACCTTTCGGCCTTGAGAAGGAGCGGGCTGGTGCGGCCTGTAGGCCCCAGCCTCTTCCGCCCGTTCCGCCACGTAGGCCTTGAGGTACTTGATATTGATGGGATCGTCCAGGTTAGCCCGCACGCAGGCCCGCTCACACGGGTGCGGGCAGATGAGCCCGCACACCCAGGGGAACGGGTTGTCCAAGCGGATGATTTCCAGGGCCTCCTTGAACCGTCCTTGGGCCAAGTGAGCCAGGTAGCTCGGAATGTCGATGCTTGTGGGGCACGCCATCTGGCACGGAGCCGGAAGCAGTTTCGGGCAGACCCGGGCCAGGCAATGGCGGTTTTCCGTGTGCATCCGGTATTCGGTGGAGAAAAACTGAAGGGACGTCCAAACCGGGTTAACCGCTTCCCTGCCGAAGACACAGTCGGCCTGTTTCTTCAAAGTCTCGCAGGCCGCCCGCAGCCGCTCCAGGGTTCGAGCGTCGCCTCGGCCGTCTATCACGGCGTCGAGGAGGTCACGGATTTCGCAAAGCGCTCTATAACAGGTCGGGCAGTGGGCTCCAGGCTGATTCAGGACGTAGCTCAGGTCTTTTCGGACCTTGGAAACGATACAGGTGCGCTCATCCAGCACTTCGATGGTTCCCACCGCCATGGCACCGCCCAGTTCGCGGATGGTTGCGTGGTCCAGCGGCAGTTGGATCATTTCATAAGGAAACAGGCCGCCCAGGGGACCGCCGGCTTGGAAGGCCTTGGGTTTTCGTCCCGGCTGAAGACCGCCTCCCACCGTTTCCACCGCGTCGAAAACCGAGGCGGTAAGGGGCATTTCGGCGAAACCGGGGTTCCTCAGGGGGCCGCTCAGCCGGAAGATCCGGGTCACCCCGTTCGACGGGGTTCCCGGCGAACCGAACCCGTAGAGGGCTTGCTGGGCGATGACCGGAAGAACCGCCAACGTTTCCACACTGTGGCACAGGAATTTCCCTGAAGCGATTTTTCGCCGGTCGGCGTCGGCGAGGGACGATTGGAGAAATGCTCGAACGAGCGCCTCGTCTTCCAACAGGAACGCCTTTTCGGTGGAGATCACCCGAAAGGTTTCGGGAAGGACTTCACGGGGAAAGGTGATCTCGGATTCTTGGAGATCGGTCCAGGCGTGTTCGAGCCGTTCCCGGGCCAGGTGGGCTCGAGCGGGAACCAGGACCACCACATGGCGGGCCTTGACCAGAGCAGCGGCGAGAATGGCGCCTTCGATCAGCTGGTGCGGGCAGCCTTCAACGAGAAGTAGGTCGCCGGTGACCGTCGTGGCCGGAAGACATCCCTGGACGACAAGGGTCGAAAAGGCTCCGGAATGGCGCGCCTCCCGCCAGACGGGCGCCAGGGGACGGCCGTCCAGTCGGCTCACGTCGAGGATGCCGGCGTTTTTCACGCGGTCCAAGAGAGCGTCGAACCCTTCGCGAACGAAATGGTCCACGCCCGCGTAGCCGTCCTGGTCCAGGTATTCCTGGAGCGATGTCGGGTCCAGGGTTCCCACGAACTGGGTCACGACGATCTTTTGGGGCTCGTAGAAGCTGCGGAACGGTTTCCCTGCGAGCCATTCTTCGAGGGGCCGGGCCTCCCGCAGGTGCCGCTCAATGATCTTGGGCACCATGTCCGGGGTCACGAGCTGGTAGAGCGCCGCGACCGGTCCCTGGCGCACGGTGAGCATGACGTCTTTCCCTTCGATGCCTCGCCATCCCACCAGGCGCACCCGGACAGGGGCCAGTTGATCGTGGCCGTGTTCCTTGACTGACCGCAGCAGCGCCTCTCGAACGGCCAGCACTTCGTCCAGCGGTTTTCCGGGAAAGGTGGCGATGTCGATGACGAGCGGGGTGTTGGACGACGGTTCGGACATCAATGCAGGCTCCCTTTCACTGAATACGGCCCGGATTCAAGGTGTCCAGACCCTTCCGGGGCGAAGGGAAGGGTCTGGCGGCTGGAGGAGGGGGGGCGCCGTGCCGAAGCGGCGGATTCCGGGCACACGCGCCGGATCAGCGGCTGCTCGCGAGGGTTTCCAGTTCAAAGGCGACGTTCCTGGCAAAGCGCTGACGCCTTTCGGTGTCCAACTGGTCGGCCCTGCCGAAGTGAAGGCAGTGAGTGACGCACTTGGTGACGCACGCCGGCTCCAACCCCTGGTCGATCCGGTCCATGCAGTAGTCGCATTTGACCACCTTTCCGGTTTCCGGGTTCCACTGGGGAGCGCCCCACGGGCAGGCCGTGATGCAGCTCTTGCACCCCACGCACAGAGACGATTCCACGTAGACAATACCATCTTTCGGGCGTTTCCGCATGGCGCCGGTGGGGCAGACGGGCACACACCACGGATCTTCACAATGAAAACACGACATGAAGACGAAGGCCATCCGAGGCAGGCCGTTCACCATCTTCGGGCCGACGGTCATGATCTGGCAGAGCCGCGGCCCAACGGGGAGACCGTTCTTGATCTTGCAGGCAACCTCGCAACTCAGGCATCCGATGCACTTTTTCGGGTCTTGCAGCAGGTAATACTGACTCATGGATTCCTCCAATGTCCGTCTGGCATTTCATGGGCTAAGCGGGGCGAACGGTGACAAAGGTGTGGTCCAGCGCGGGGCTCCCACCCACGGGGTCCGAAATGTTTTCCACAAGCACGGTGTCGCTGGCACCCTTGCCGCAGGCCCGCGTCTGGGCGGGCACGGTTTTTCCGAAGCCGTGCAGCATGAAAACCGCCTCGGGGTGGATCGCGTCGGTCACCTTGGCTTTGAGGGTCGATGCAGCCACGGGGGACCGGACTTCCACCTTCTGCCCGTCTTTCACGCCCAGCTTCGCCGCCGCGGCGGAGTGAATCCACAGTTCGTTTTCGGGCACCAGCTCGTTGAGGTAGAGGTTGTTCTGGGTGGACACATGGGTGTGGGCCGCACAGCGCCCCACCATCAGTCGAAACGTTCCTTCGGCCGGCCGCTCCACCGGCTGGTAAGGTTCGAAGGAAGGAAACCCGGCCTTTTCCATGAGCGAACTCACCAGTTCGATCTTTCCGGAAGGCGTCTTGAACTTGATCCCGTCTTTGCGGTCCCAGAAGATCTGGGAATCGGTGAGCGCCACGAAGCCCTTCTTGGCGAAATCCTCGAGAGTCACTCCCATGTCTTTGAGCTGAAAGTTCCAGATGTCCTCGATGGTTTCGTAAGGAAAGTACCGGCCGACTCCCAGTCGGCCGGCCAGCTCTTTGAGGATCATCCAGGCCGGCTTCGTGTCGTAACGAGGGGAAACCGCCTGGCAACGGATGAAAAGTTGCGGCTTCAGCCCGGAGGCCATCTGGATGGAATCGGCCCGTTCTAGGTAGATGGATTCGGGAAGGATCACGTCAGAATACCAGGCGATTTCGCTGAAATTGACCTCGATGGTCACAATGAGGTCCAGCTTGTCCAGGGCCTTTCGAACGGTGTTGGCGTCCGGAAGGGACTGAAGCGGTTCGAAACGGTTGACGATGAGCGCCTTGATGGGATAGGGATCTTCGTTCAAAATGGCGTGGGCGAGCGTTTGCGGGTTCCCGTGATTGCTGTCGGCAATGGGGAACTTGTCGCCGCCTGAACCGTCGAAGCGTGGAGCCGACGGCTTGGGAAGTCCTTCCTGCTGATTGTATTTTCCGAGGTCGCCGCGTCCCGCGGCCTTGGCGCCTTTCTTAAAAAAGAGGCCGCCTTTGGCTTCGATGCTTCCCATCAATGCGTTCAGGATCACGATGGAACGTCTCAGGTGGATTTCGTTGGGGTGATGCGCGCCCCGGTAGCCGTAGTGGAAGACGACGGCTGGTTTGACTTCGGAGGCTTCCCGAGCCAGCGTCACGATTTCCGAAGCGGGGATGCCCGTCTCTTTTTCGGCCCATTCCGGCGTGTATGGTTCGACGAACGCCTGCAGTTCATTCAGCCCCGTGACCCAACGGCGGACGTAGTCCGTGTCGAAGAGCCGTTCCTTCAAAATGGTATGGATGAGGGCGTAATTGAGAGCGAGGTCGGTGCCCGGGCGGATCATCCAGTAACGATCCGCCTTGGTGGCTGTGATGCTCACCCGGGGATCGATGTAGGTCATTTTGGCGCCCTTTTCCATGGCGCTGAGCAGCATGTTGATGGACTTGATTTCGAGCGATTCGAAAATGTTCCGGCCGTAGAGAACAATGTAGCGGGTGTTGCCGTAGTCGATCCCCACCTCGGTGTCCGTATAGCCGGTGAGGCTCCGAAACGCCGTGTTCACCGAACCCTTGCAGAGTGCGTCGTGGGTGAAATGGTTGGGCGACCCGATGGCCCGCGTGAAGGTCTTGCTGATGTGGGTGTTGAGATTGGTCCGTTCGCCGAAGACCACGCTCTGGCCGCCGTACTGTTTGAGGATGGCCTGAAGCTTTTCGGCAACGTAATCCAGGGCTTCGTCCCAGGTAGCGCGGCGCCACTGGCCGGAACCTCGAGGGCCCGTCCGGATCATGGGGTACTGCGGGCGCTCGTGGTCGTTCAGCAGCGCCACCCCGGCGGAACCCTTCGCGCACAGCGCGCCCTCAATGCCCGGAACGTGTGGATTGCCTTCGATCCAGGTCACGTCGTCGTTTTCCACCTGGACCCGGATGGGGCAGCGAACCGTGCACATGAAGCAAATACTGTAAACGTCCTTACTCATCGTCCGTCCTTTCGTCCTGCGGTGAAGGCTTTCGGTGACCCTGGGAGGCGGATGCCGCCCGGATCGTCCTCCCTATTTTCCCCAACTAAAGGATGAGCCCCAAAGCCTTGCTCACCCGCTCTTCGAGTTCATGAATCTCGATGGGCTTGACCAGATAGTCTTCGATGCCCAGGTCCAAGGCCTTTTTCACGGTGTCCACCGAGGGATACCCCGTGATCATGATCACCTTGATATCCGGTTGCCGCTTCCGGATCATTTCCAAAACACTGATGCCGTCCACGTGCTGAAGCTTGATGTCCAAGAGTACCAGGTCCACCGGGTTCCCTTCCAGCCACTTCAGGGCCGGATCATGATCCGTAAAGACATGGGTTTCGTGGCCCAGGGCGGTGAGGACCCGCCGAATAAGTGTGCAGACGTCCCGTTCGTCGTCGATTACGAGGATGGTGGCCATTTCGAGTCCCCAATCCGTCTGGCAAGAGTTCGATACTTTTCGGAAATCAACCAGGGGAGCGATAAGCAAATTCCATACCATCCAACGCGAACGCGCTGCGCATGCCGTGCGGCGGTATAGTTTCCTAGAATCATGCACGCACTTCGGCCGTCAGCAGGCGCATTTGTTTCCACCGAACCTCGGCCGCCTGCCGTTTCAGACGGGGTTCCTGCCGATTTCCCGGCAAAATCCGGCCGGAACCCGCCTCGTTGTCCGCCGTCGGTCCTATGCAGCGACAACATCCCCCGGAGCTTCCGTCGAGAGGTGTCTTCGGGTGCCATAGAGAACTTGCACTTCTGTCGACGGAAAGGGATTTCAGTGGCCCCCGAGACGTGCCGAATGGAAGCGCGGCCGAACAGATGATCCAACTAAGGCCGGAGGTAGTGACGCCGGGACGGGGCGATCCAAAAGCGATCGGCGCGAGGGGGAGCGGTGGCCTTCGCCCGGATGCAGTAAACAAATGGCGGTGCCAACATATTGTGGCAGTTCGGGAGGCGACGGAGGCGTCGTGGCCATGGGGGAAGGGGTGGGGTGAGAAAATTAACGTATGTCAATCAGTTACATTCCCCTCCCCTTAATCCCCTCCCACAAGGGGAGGGGAAATAGAAGTTGGCATCAAATATTAGGTCCATTATTTTCTACACTACCAAAGTTTTGGTTTCCTTCCGGAAGCCTGTTCGAAAATAGGTTTCACCGCCCTTTGGAGGAGCCGGCTTGCCGGCGATCAGGATCGCGGCCAAGGGCGCCGCTCCTACAAAGGGTTCGCATCGCGGCCGAGGCGGCTCCAGCAAGGGATCCGGGTCGCTATTTTTTTTTTTTTTTTTTTTTTTTTTTTTTTTTTTTTTTTTTTTTTTTTTCATTGTCGGACATGCTCTCAGCGTGAGAGGGTGTTGAGGGGCCTCTTGGGTTGTCGGTGCGGGACCTGTGGGGTTTCGTCCAGCTGGCATGGCGCTTGCTCACGCTTGCGGTTGCTTTAAAGGGTTGCTTTAAGGGTTGCTTTTGTTCCATCCTTTCGTGCAGCTGCCTTCCTGCCGACGGGGTCGGCGGGCGGGATGGTTATCGATGGAAGGAGAGGGGGTGAGCAGGGAGAGCGCAACAGGTTGGAGCTGTTTCATCCGCATTATTCCATTCACTGGGAGGGCCCGGATTTTCGGGTCCGGAAACCATCCATTTCGGGAGGAGTTCATGAAATCAAAGGCGAAATGCTTGTCATGGGTGATGTTGTCGATCTTCCTGGGTTTCGCGCTGACGTCGGTTACCACGGGCTGGGCCCAGAGCCAGTCGGAGACTACAGAAATGGCTCCTACTGAAGCGGCACCTACGGAAGCGGCACCTACGGAAGCGGTTCCTGCGGAAGCGGTTCCTACGGAAGCGGCACCTACGGAAGCGGTTCCTGCGGAAGCAGCTTCTACGGAAGCGGCACCTACTGAAGCGGCACCTACGGAAGCGGCACCTACGGAAGCGGCACCTACGGAAGCGGCACCTACGGAAGCGGTTCCTACGGAAGCGGCACCTACGGAAGCGGTTCCTGCGGAAGAGGCTTCTACGGAAGCGGCTCCTGCGCCGGCGCCGGCGGCTCCCAAGGCGGTTCCCAAGTCCCTGAGCGAAGCCATCGACCAGGGGCTTGAAGAGGGTTTTCTAAAGGCTGAGGATCCCAAGGGTTACTTGGGGATTCCCGGAGCGCCGTCTCCAAGCTGGATCCTGGCGTTCCTGTGGGCGGTCTGGGTAGGCTGGATTTTTTCCACCGTGGGGGCCTTCGGCGGCATCATGGCCGGTG
Source organism: Desulfoglaeba alkanexedens ALDC (assembly GCF_005377625.1). GTDB lineage: Bacteria > Desulfobacterota > Syntrophobacteria > Syntrophobacterales > DSM-9756 > Desulfoglaeba > Desulfoglaeba alkanexedens. The sequence continues at coordinate 2,232,518 of NZ_CP040098.1, forward strand.
TGGGCCACCTGACCGTTTTCGGCCTCGGCGACTACGCCAGGAGTTTCAAGGACACCTCTCCTTTCTTGAACAAGCTGATTACGGACAGCATCCGGGTATCCAACCAGTTCCTGGTTGGACTGAGCGCGGTGCTTTCGACCTTCAATTATTGGAAGATGGGTCGGATTGTGCTGCCTCTCGGCATCGCCCTGGGATTGGGGGCGATCGTGGGCGCCACAGTCATTCCGTGGCTCACCGCCGGTAAGATCAAGCTCAGCCAGTACCAGGGCTACTTCGGGATCGTCGTTTTCATTATAGGCGGCTTCCTGATCTACGAAATGACCCCACGGGGTCAGGCGGGCAAGAAGGCGGCCAGGGAGGCGGCCCAGGCCTTCGAAAAGAGTATCAAAGAAAAGAAAAGCGATGCAGAGCTGGCGGCCAGCGGCGTGCGACTCGTCAAATTCAGCGCGACCCGGATCATCTTCACGTTCTTCGGCACCGAATTCTCTTTCAACCCGTGGCTTGCCATCGCCGGCGGCCTCATTATTTCGGCCATCGCGTCGTTTATCGGTGTCGGCGGCGGCTTCCTCTACGTGCCGTACCTGACCAGCGTCGTCGGTCTTCCCATGTACATCGTGGCCGGGACGTCCGCCCTTGCCACTCTGCTTTCGATGATCACCAGCATCATCAACTACCTTTTCGCGGGTGCCCTGGTGAGCTGGGGGTTGGTGGGAACGGAACTGGTGGGCATCGTTGTGGGGTCCATGATCGGTCCGCGGACGTCCAAGTACATCCCGGAGAAGGGTCTGAAATGGCTCTTCATTATTCTCGCCTTTTACGTTGGCCTGCGCTACTTCTCGAAGGGCTTCTTCGGGACGAGCTGGGTGCCGCCGTACTAGGCGGGGCGAAAATACGCGCCGAGTCCCCAGGAACCTGTCCGAGTACAGGTTTCAGAACCCTTTTGGTGGAGCCGGTTTGCGGCGACCCCGGTCGCGGCCAAGGTCCGCTCCACCAAGGGATCCGATCGCCGGCTTTTCATGGTCGGACAGGCTCCCGGCACCCCCTCTGCGAGCCGGTGGGGACCTTGCTTTCAGATGCAGCACCCGCAGGGGGGCGGGGGGTTCCGCCTGAATCGCCCCGTCAGTCAGGAAAACAACAGGGCGGGCGCCTTCACGGGCCCGCCGTTTCCTTAACGGATAACGGTTTCAAGGGGTTCGGCCATGTCCCTTTACCAGCAATTGGATCCTGTGCTCATCGCGTTCTACCGCATGACGGGAATCCCCATCGTGGACTACCTGCTCGGGACGTTTCTGCTCGCCCTGGCCACGGTGGTGCTGGGAGAATTCACGCTGTCCTGGGTGCTACGGCTGAACCGGCCGCACCTGGAAAAGCTTGAAGGCGAAATCTCCCGAAATCACGACCTTTCCATCCAGGCGCTCAGAGAAAAGGACAAGACTGGTTTCAGACTAATGAACCGAGAGGCCAACGACGCCTTCGGCCGGTATTTCTTCACTATGGTCGCCTATTCGGCGGGCGTGCTCTGGCCGGCCCCTTTCGCCCTGGCCTGGATGCAGATCCGCTTCACAGGTGTGGCGTTCGAATTCGTCCACCCGCTTTCCCGGGTTCTGCCGCCCGCGAACTACGTGACCACGTTCATTCTCGTCTACATCCTCGCTCGGATTCTGTTCAAGAACCTCCGTCGTCATCTGCCGTATTTTAGGGGCGTTCAAAAGATGCTGGACGAGCAGGCGGCCGCCGCATCGAGGAGCCGTTCCCGATCGGCGGGAGCGCCCGCCGAAGCCGAAGATGGGTTTTGCGTGAACTCTTTCCAGAAGCCTTGATGTGCGATAGGGTGAAAAGCAAACGATCATGGCGCACGTGCTCGTACTGGACGATATGCCCGACGCGGTGGAACTCGTCGCCAAGGTGCTTCGAAAAATGGGCCACGAAGTCTCTGGGTTCACACGGGAACAGGAGGCCATCGATCATGCCCGGTCGCAGCCGGTGGACCTGGCCATTCTGGACATAAAGTTGAAGGTGATGAGCGGGATCGAGGTGCTGCGGGAGATCAAGAAGATTCGACCCGAAACCCAGGTCATGATGCTGACGGGGTATCCCACCTTGGAATCCGCCCGCGAGGCGGTTGAGCTGGGAGCCGCGGACTTCAGTGTGAAGCCCATCGAGATCGACGAGTTGGAAAAGAAGGTATCCACTATCCTGAACCGGCCGGCTCCGCGGGACGATTCATGAAGTGGTGGGCCCGAATCAAGGATGCCGCCCTCAAGGTCTTCATTCCGGACCGCCTCATCCGAACCAAGTACGAAGCGTTCAAATCCCTCTTGGAACACGATTACCTCTGCCACGAACTGCTGGCTCAACTGGAAACCTGGTACCATGAACGGCGCCTGATAGATGTGCAGGGGGTACTGAGCCGTTACCGGGTGCTTCATGGCGCCTTGGCGGCCATGATCGGCCGCCTCCAGGATATGGCGCCCGGCCGCTACGGTCCGCTCACCGAGAGGCTCCGGGAAATCGACGAGAGGCTCCGCCCGCATCGGGTGGTTCCGCGTGTGGCGGATCCTTCCGCCCCGTTCTGCCTGCCGCTCCAAGACATCCCGGCAGAGAACCTCTTGCGTTGGGCGGGTGGAAAGGCGGCGCATCTTGCCCGGGCGCGCCGGGAACTCGGCTTGCCCGTTCCCTCGGGGTTTGTGGCCACGACGCGCGCTTTCGATGCCTTTCTCGCGGTCAGCGGTCTCCGGCGGACCATCGATGAACGGCTGGCGGAACTGGATATAGAAGACTCAAGGGCCGTGCGGGAAACCGCCGGATTTCTGGTATCGCAGGTGGCCGCGGCACCACTGCCTGCCGAAATGGAACGCGCTCTGGACGCCTGCTTCCGCAAGGTCTTTGGCGGGCGATCCGATGTGCCGGTTTTCTGCCGGAGCAGCGCCGTGGGCGAAGACGAGGCCCTTTCCTTTGCCGGCCAGTACGAATCCGTACCTCAAGTGAGTCGAGACCGGCTGCCCGCGGCCGTCCGACGGGTCTATGCCAGCAAATACGCGGAAAAGGCTCTGGTCTACCGCGTGACGAACGGGCTGGCGGACGCGGAAACCCCCATGGCCGTTCTGGTCCAGGAAATGATCGATGCCCGGGCCGGCGGAGTGGCCTATTCACGGAACCCGCTACAGCCGGATGTCGAAGAGATCGCCGTTTACGCGGTCTGGGGCCAGGGAGACATCCTGGTGAGCGGGGCTGTGGTACCTCACGTGTTTACCGTGTCCAGGGAAAAGTCCCAGGTCGTTCGGCTAAAATCCGGGCGCCAGGCTTCAAAGCACGTCGTCTCTGCGGAAGGAGGCCTTCGCGAGGAGCCTCTCACGGCCGAAGAAGCCGGTCTGCCGCCCATCGGGGAAAAACATGCCCTGACGCTTGCCCGCTGGCTGCTCCAGTTGGAAGAGCTCTTCGAGCACCCCCAGGATATTGAATGGTGCCTGGACGGTGAAGGGAACCTTCGGCTGCTCCAAAGTCGGCCGCTTCAGCTGCGCGCCTGGCGCCCGCCCGCCTGTAATCCGGAGGTCCTGGAGGAAGCTGTCGAGACGGTTCTTTCGGGAGGGGAAACGGCGGCGTCCGGGGTGGGCTCCGGTCCGGTGGCCCTGATCCGGTCTCCCGAGGAAGTGTCCGAAGTTCCGGAAGGAGCCGTTCTGGTCACGCCCGCCCTCCATTCCCGGCTGGCAGCCATTGCGGGAAGGCTCCACGGCGTCGTCGCCGAAACGGGTTCGGTGGCCGGCCATTTCGCCTCGGTGGCCAGGGAATGGCGAATCCCGGTCCTGGTTGATGTCTCCGGTGCGATGAAATCCCTCGCGCCCGGTACCGTGGTGACCGTAGACGCCTATCGCCGGAAGGTCTATCGGGGACGGGTGGATGCCCTGCTGGACTGCGAGTGCCATCCGCGCCATCGGTTGGATGACATGCCTTTCTGGAAAAGGTTCCGGGGCCTCTTGGACGGGATTTCACCGCTCAATCTGGTGGATCCCGGGGCTGCCGACTTTTCTATCCAGGGCTGCCGGACCTTTCACGATCTCATGCGGTTTGTGCACGAAAAGGCACTCCAAGAGATGTTTGAGTTGGGCGGGGCACGATGGGGTCGTTTTCGCGGGGCCCGGAAACTCGCCGCATCCATTCCCCTGGTCGTGTGGGTGCTCGATCTCGACGGAGGGCTGGAGGACGAAACCAGGGCTTCCCAAGTCATTGAACCCGGACGCGTGAAGAATCCCGCCTTCCGGGCTCTGTGGAAGGGCCTGTCCGACCCCGTCGTGGTCTGGCCGGAAGGTCTGCGGCCGCTGGACTGGAACGCTCTCGACCGAGTGAGCGGAGGGATCGTCGACTTCGAATCGCAGACCCTCAACAGCTTCGTTGCGGTCTCGTCGGACTACCTCAACCTGAACTTCCGATTCGGTTACCATTTCGTCGTGCTTGACGTTCTCTGCGGCGAAACGGCCGAAAGGAATTACGCGGCCTTGAGTTTCCAAGGAGGTGGTGCCGGCTACCGGGGGCGGCGTTTTCGGGTTCTCTTCGTCCGAGGCGTTCTTTCTAGGTACGGGTTTGAGGCGACCGTCCAGGGCGACAATCTCCGAGCCCGTTTGCAGCAGGTTTCCCGCCCGCAGCTGCTGGAGGTCCTCGAAACCGTCGGGCGCTTGCTCGGGGTCACCCGCCTGCTGGACATGGAAATGGAAACGGAAGGGGCCGTCGAAGCTCACGTCGCCGCCTTTCTCGAAAGAGAAGCCGCCAAGGCCGGGAAGAGGCCATGATCGCTTACCATCTCAATTGGATCACCGATCAGCTTGCCGTGGGGCATGCTCCCATGTCCTACGCGGAGTTGGATTCTCTGCGGGAGCAGGGCATCGACGCCCTCGTGAACCTTTGCGGCGAGTACTGTGACCTCCATGAAATCGAAAAGCGCGCGGGTTTCGACGTCTACTACCTCCCCGTGACCGACAATGAAGCGCCCCGCCTGGAAGAGCTCGAAAAGGCCCTCGACTGGCTGGACGAAGCCATTTACCTGGGGAAGAAGGTCCTGATTCACTGCCGTTTCGGTGTCGGCAGGACGGGAACCTTCGTAACCGCCTATCTGCTGAGGCGCGGGTTCGGCCTCAAGCTGGCCAAGCAGACGCTCAAGAACCTTCGTTCGGCGCCGGCGAGCTTCAACCAGTGGTGGCTGCTGAGGAAGTACGGCCGAAAAGAAGGGACGCTGACCCTGCGCGAACCCACCCTGGAAATGAGTCACTTGGTGGACCTTTCCACGTTCTTTTCCGAGTATGAAGAGATCCTGTACGAGGCGGACCGGTCCTTCCTGGACTGGTCCGCGGAAGTCCCCCGGCTGGAAAGCTGCGGGCTCGGAACCGATGCCTGCTGCGGGCGGTTTCTACAGCTCCAGTTTATCGAAACGGTCTACCTCAACCACCAACTGAACCGCCGGCTCACCAGCGAAGAACGGCGGGAGACGATCCGCCGTGGGGTGGAAGCCGGTCAACGGTATAGGGGTTCCCGGATGCCGGACGGCGATCCGGGCGGTGCGGATGAGCGCTACCGCTGCCCGTTGAGCGTGGACCGGCTCTGCATCCTCTACGAGTACCGGCCGCTGGTCTGCCGGATTTACGGCATCCCGGTGGTCTACCAAGGCCGCATCTGCTGGTGGGCGATCGAGCCGGAAAAGGCGTCCGAAGAGCTGCGGCCGTTCGATCTGGACCTGGCATCGCGGAAGCTCAACGCCCTTTCCCGCCGGCTGTTCCACGCCTTGACCGCCCTGCCGCTCGAAGACCGCAGCCTGATCTTTCCCGTCACCCACGTGGTGTCCGGAAAGTTCGTGGAAGACTACTTCGAGTTCCTCCTCCATACAGGCGCGAAAAGGAGTTCGTCCGGCCGCGCCTAGGAGGCTGTCCGAGAACACAGAATCAACCCTTTGGGGCAACACAATTCCCCTCGTTGCCAAGCTCTGGCGTGGGAACGGCCTCATGGGAATCGAAGCTGGAGCTTCTGCACAGTTGTGTTCCCAAGCTGGAGCTTGGGAACAAGGTGGAAAAATCGGCATTCTCGGACGAGCTCCTAGGGGACCTCGCGGCGTACCACTTCCAGCACCCCGGGAACCTTCCGTTCACGACTCGAATCTAAAAACCTTCGGTTGGCTCGCCGAATTTCCCTGGCTTCGGCAACTAGAGCCTCCAGCAGGATCCGGTGTTCTTCACGAAGGGCACCCCGTTCCGCGTCGGGTAGCAGGCGCGCAACGGCGGCAAGCAGGGCGTAGGCGGTCACGCTGAGATGCGTGATACGCCGGAGCAGAAATTCCTGCCGGGGCATATTCTTTCTGTGCCACAGCGAGCCGGCCAGGAGAAGCCACCGGATGGATCGGGCGTTGGCTTTCGCAAGCCGAAGAGCTTTCTTCAGGCTTCGATCGGGGGGTTTCAGGGGCCACTGCATCCGCCGGGTGAGTTGCTTCCAGTAGAACTTGAGGACGGCGAACCGTCCTTGTCTTGTCGCATCCAATCTTCGACTCATGCGCCGGAGAGCGAACAGCGGCGGGTAGATGGAATGAATTTCCGTGGTCCCTTCGAAGATGGTTGTCACGCGAAAGTCGCGCATCCTTTTCTCATAGGGCTGTGTCGCCAGGTAGCCCGAGCCGCCTGAGACCTGGAGGGCGTCGTAAAGGGCGTCCCACGCGCGGGTGGTCCCGAAAAGCTTGCAGTGGGACGTTTCGATGGCCACGTTTCGATGCGGATCCTGTTCCAGGAGGGAGGCGGTGAGGGTGTTCATGGCGTCACTGGCGAAGGCGTGGACCCGGGCTCTTGCGATCTTTTCCTGGATGAGCGGGAAGTCTTCGATGGGGACTCCAAACTGGAAGCGTGACCGGGCGCGGCGGGACATGTCTTCCACGGCCTGCTCCATGTGTCCCACGGACGCGGCTCCCAACCCCAGGCGCCCGAAGTTGAGGATGGTCATGGCGATCTTGAAGCCGTCTCCCGGTCGGCCCAAGAGGTTCTCCCGGGGCACCCGCACGTCCTTGAACTGGATGGCGGCAGTCGAGCTGGCCTTCAGCCCCATTTTGGGCATATCTTCGCCGATTTTCACGCCTTCCCAGGATGTTTCCACGATGAACGCGCCCATGTGCCCGGGGTTGGCGGGGTCCAGCTGGGCGAATACGGTGAGGCCGCCCGCGTAGTTGGCGTTGGTGATATAGGTTTTCTGGCCGTTCAGAACGTAGTGGGTTTCATCTTGGGAAAGGGCGGCCTGCGTTTCGATGTGTTTGGCGTCCGACCCGACCCTGGGTTCGGTCAGGGCGTAGGAAAAGATCATCTCTCCGGACGCCGCGGGAACCAGGTACTTGCGCTTCTGTTCCTCTGTGCCGAACAGATGGATGCCCTTGATGCCGATGGATAGATGGGCGATGGAGACCAGGGCCACCGAAAGGTCGGTCTTGGACAGTTCCTTGATGGTTTCGAGATATTCAAAGAGGTTCAGCCCCATGCCCCCGTAGCTTTCGGGGATGGAGAGGCCGAAAAGCCCCAGGTCGGCCATTTTCCTGAGCATTTCTCGAGGTACGCGGCCGCGCGCCTCGAGAGCCTGTGGCGGGTATTCCTTGAGCAGGCCCTCATAGCCTTCGGTCACCCGGCGGATCTTTTCCCGGTCGGCCACCACCTCCAGCGAACGCAACACCTGTTCGTCGAGTACTCCCTGGTAGGTCTTTTCCATGAATCCAGTATCTGGCATGGCGATCCTTTCCACGTTTTGTGAAGTATTGCAGCCAATACATCTCAGGCAGGTCCCGCCGAAAGGCCGGACATGTCATGGCGAGGCGGCGGTCTGATGGCGGCCGAAACCGGCTCGCTTACAACGAACCCTAACGGGATCGACGGGTCGCCGTTGATGTGACGCTGCAAGACGGCCTGTGGCTAAGATTACTCCAGTCCCGCGCCGGAAAGCGTCTCCCCGTGAACCGACTTCAGGATTCGGGGTTTTCCTTTCGGGTCAGCGTCTCCGGGGGAACGAATTTAAGGTTGCCGGAAGGGTCGTTCACCCAGCTCACTTTCCCGTCTCTGAAAAGGACATCCGAAAACCGGTAGAACCAGATGTTTCCCCGGATGCTGCTCGGCGTGCCCTGGACCGCTAGGACCTGATCCTTGGTGGAACCGATGGTGAAAGCGTTTTCCCCGGCCTGCGGCGGGGATGCGGGAAGCATGCGAATCTTCAGGTTCCCAAAGTAGTTGTCGAAGGATGCGACGCGGCCGTCGACAAAGTGGACCTCGCTGAAGCCGTAGAACCAGTGGTTCCCTTCAACCCGGGTGGGGGTGCCCTGGACTCGAAGGACCTCGTCCTGGGTCGCCCCCGGCGAGAAAAAAGACGCTTCCTCGACGTCCGGTGACGCAGCCGGGGGAGAGAGCATGACCTTCAGTCGCCCGTCGAAGTTGTTGTAACCGATCACCACGCCGTCCCGGAAGCGGATGTCGGACAGGCCGTACAGCCAGACGTTTCCCTGTACCTTGTCCGGGGGGCCTTGGACCGCCAGAACCTGTTTTTCCGAAGACCCCAAGGAAAACGCATCGCGACGGACCGCTCCCGTGGATGAGGGCTGACGCCGCGAAGGAGGCGGCAATGCCACGTCTTCCAGGCCGACCGGTTCGTGAGGAGGCCTCATCGTTTCCAACGCCTTAGCGTGAGGCCCTTCCCGCGGAAGCGACGGCGCCGATCCCGGCACACCGCCCGAAGGCGTCGTGTTGCGCCCTGGAACGGGGGTGTCCGGCGTTTGGGTCCAAGGCCCGGTAAGAAGCGTAAGAAGGACCAGCGCGGCGAGGGCTCCGGCCCACGGGTGTCCGCGGGCGGACGCCAAGGCCTTCCACCCGCGTTCCCTCGCACGCCCGAAAGGCGATGCGGATCTTCGGCGGGACGGTCGGGTCGAGCTTGCTTCCTTCGAACGCTGTCCGCGCGCGGCCTCGGAGGCCCTTGGGGTCCCCCCCGAAGCTTCAGCAGACCGCGCTCCGGAACGCACGGCGGGCCTTTCCTCCGGCAACTCGTCTTGAATGCGGACGTAGGCTTCGGTGATCCGTTTGAACCGGTTTTCGGCTTCGATCCGTTCGTATTCGGGGAAGTTGTGGAAACGATCCGGATGCCATTGTTTGGCCAATCGCCGGTAAGCCCGCTTGGCATCTTCCCGGGTGGCTCCGGGTTCCAGGTCGAGGATCCGGTAATCTTCGGGCGTAGTGGACTTTTGGGATGTCGGTCTGACCGGCATAGGCCCCCGGAACGTCTTTCTGGAATGATTTTCCCTGCCGTTGACCGGTTGGATGAACCGGTCGAACTATAGCCGCTGTAAAAAAGAGGTTCAAGCTTTTCGCCGCTCTTCCCGATAGGATGAGCAAACATGCGCTTCCTGAAGCGTTCCGGCGGGAAGGCGCCGGAAGGCTTCATGTGCCTTGAAGGAACGCGGGCCATGCGAAATCGATGGTTGAGGAGAACGGTCATGTCGAGTTCCCAAATGGCGGTGCCCCTGGATGAGATCATGCATTCGGCCGAACATCTGCCGCCGTTTCCCAACGTTGTCCAGAAGGTGATGCCGCTGCTCAAGAGAATGGCGCCGGTGGAAGAAATCGAAGCCGTCATTCGGTTCGATCCCGCCATCGCCGCACGGGTGATCGCTTTGAGCCGTTCTCCCTTCTACGCCAGGCGCGCCAGCGTCCATTCGCTGCGAGACGCCATCATATCGCTGGGACAGCGGCAGCTGGTGCAGGTCATCTTGGCCGCCTGCGCCGCGCGCTTTCAGACGGACGACATGGAAAGCTATGACCTCCGGGCCGGCGAACTCTGGGAACACGCGGTGGCGACGGCCATCATGGCGGACAGACTGGCGGAGGAACTGAGGCATGAGGAGCGGTTGACCCTCTATACCGCCGGGCTTCTCCACGACATCGGAAAGACCATCCTGAATCATCGGATGAAGGACTACTTCGATGCCATCTTCTCCGCCGTCCGGCAGGAACGGATGCATTTTCTCGAAGCCGAGCGTCGTGTGCTCGGGATCGATCATCAGGAATTGGGAGCGGTCATCTGCCGCAGGTGGCGGTTTCCGGAAAGGGTGGTCGCGGGCATCGGGTATCACCACCGCCCGAGCGATGCGGGTAGGCACCGGGACGTGGCTTCCATCCTTTATGCGGCGAACCGAATGGTCTGTGCCATGGGCATCGGGGCCGGAGTGGACGGGTTCCTCAATCCCAACGAGGACAAGGTCTTCGATGCGCTGCGAATCTCGGGGCGGATGATCGACCGGCTCATGGCCGAGGTGTTCGCCATTCTGGACGAAACCCGCCAGTTCCTGGCTTCGTGAAAAGGCTTTTTTCTTGAGCCCCCTTCTGCTACGTTTCGACAAAAAGAGAATGCGCGCGGGAGTCGCTTTCCGTAACGGGTGGACCGGCGACGTCGACCCAGAGGGTCCGGACGTTGCGTGGCCGTTGTACCTTAAACCGCGTGTTGCCGCTTCTCTGCAGCATTTGTCGTTTCGACCGGGAGCAAAGGGGACTCATGCTGATCCTGACCCGCAAGGTGGGCGAGTCGATCCGAATCGGGGACGATATCGAGGTGATGGTGACGGCCGTGGACCAGAACAAGGTCCGGCTGGGTATCCGAAGTCCTCGGCACATTCCGGTTTTCCGAGAGGAGATTTACCGGAAGATCCAGGAAGAAAACCGAGAGGCGGTGGGGCTCGAAGCCGGCGACCTGGATGAAATGCTCTCGCAATACGCCGAAAGGAAATAACTCGTGTCGACCCGTTCGGTTCGGGTTTTATCAGGGCGGTGCTGATGCAGATTCAAACTTCGCGATTCGGCCTCCTGAATCTGGAAGAAACCACCTTCATCTGTTTTCCGTGGGGTATCCCAGGGTTCGAAAACTTGAAGCGGTACGTCCTGCTGCAACATCGCGACGGCCCTTTCCAATGGCTCCAGGCGGTGGACGATCCCGATGTGGCTTTCGTGGTCTGTCCACCGGAAGTGGTGGGCGTCCTATACCGGATCGGTTCGGACCAGGGAAAGCCCATCCGCGTGGAAAAGGCGGAGGATCTGGCCGTCTTCGTACTTGTCTCCTTCGATCGGGCGGGCAAGAACATCCGCGCTCACCTGCGGAGTCCACTCCTGGTGAATGCCGCGACGCGGGAAGGGTACCAGTGGATCCTCGATGCCGAAGACCTGCCCAAGGTCACCGTACCGGCGCCTCAGAAAGAACCCGGAAAAACTTCCACCCCGTGAAGCCGAGATTGCCCGGTGCGGCGGTCGCCAACCGCCTCCAGGTCGCTCCAGGGCGCCCGCCCGTTTTAGCGGTGGAAGCCGGGTCCATCCCAACGTCGATGTCCACCCGTTCGAACGGTGCCTTGCCGGGTCGCTGTAGGAGCCGGCTTGCCGGCGATCAGGGTCAATGGAGCATTCCCGATTTGACGGGTCGCGGGCAAGCCCGCTCCTACAGGAACAAGGTACCTCAGGCCCGACTTTCATGAACTTGTTTTTGGACAAGCTCTACCGGTTCATGGACCCCAAAAAGTCGGCATTGTCCTTGGTGCCCTGCATCTTGTCCAGCAGGAATTCCATGGCGTCCACGGGATTCAGGGGTGAAAGCAACTTTCGGAGAATCCAGATGCGGTTCAGGTCCTCGGGAGGCAGCAGCAGTTCCTCCTTGCGTGTTCCGGAACGGTTGATGTCGATGGCCGGGAAGATGCGGCGGTCGGCGAGCTTGCGGTCCAGCTGGATTTCCAGGTTGCCCGTGCCCTTGAATTCTTCGAAGATCACTTCGTCCATACGGCTTCCGGTCTCGATAAGCGCCGTGGCGATGATGGTGAGACTCCCGCCTTGTTCGATGTTGCGCGCCGCTCCGAAAAAGCGCTTCGGCCGGTGAAGGGCGTTGGAATCCAGCCCGCCCGAAAGGATTTTGCCGCTGGGAGGCACCACGGTGTTATAGGCGCGGGCGAGGCGCGTGATGCTGTCGAGGAGGATCACCACGTCGCGCTTGTGTTCCACCAGGCGTTTCGCCTTCTCGATCACCATTTCAGCCACCTGGACGTGCCGCTGTGCCGGTTCGTCGAACGTGGAACTTACCACCTCGGCCCGCACGTTCCGCTGCATGTCGGTGACTTCTTCCGGGCGTTCATCGATGAGCAGCACGATCAGGTAGGCGTTCTTGTGATTGATGGAAACGGCGTTGGCGATGTTCTGAAGGAGCATGGTCTTGCCGGTGCGGGGCGGAGCCACGATGAGGCCACGCTGGCCGAAGCCGATGGGCGTGAGAAGATCCATGACCCGGGTCGAAAAGTTGTCGGACCGGGTTTCGAGCACGATGCGCCGGTCGGGGTAAATGGGGGTCAGGTTGTCGAAGAGAATCTTGTCTCGCGCCACTTCCGGTTCTTCGAAATTGACGGCTTCCACCTTGAGGAGGGCGAAGTAGCGTTCGTTATCCTTGGGCGGGCGGATCTGCCCGGAGACGGTATCGCCCGTTCGGAGGTTGAACCGGCGGATCTGAGAGGGGGAGACGTAGATGTCGTCGGGGCCGGGAAGGTAGTTATAATCCTGGGTCCTGAGAAATCCGAACCCGTCGGGCAGGATTTCCAGCACTCCTTCTCCGTAGATGAAGCCGCTCATTTCGGCCTGGGCCTGCAGCAGGGCGAAGATGAGTTCCTGCTTGCGCATGGAACTGGCCCCCTCGATCTGCAGGGCCCTTGCCATGGTGAGGAGCTCCTTGATGTTTTTCTTCTTCAGTTCGACCAGGTTCATCTCGTCCCGGTAGCGCTCCCGGATATCGACTTCCTGGTTCGATTTGCCCTGTGAAGCCGGTACACCGGCCGTCTGGTGATTGCTTTCGGTCATGATGCTCGTTCCTCAAAATGTGGTGTGTTGGGGCTCTCGCCATCGGGACGTCCGCGGATGGAGGAGCTCACGGGTAACATTTCAATCACGATGGGGCTCAGGCGCGGCGACCTGCTCGGCCTCGCGCGAACCGACTTCCTCTGTGGCCGCCATCGCCTGCAGCCCTGGGTTAGCGCCCCTTGAGAATTCTCTCGTATTCGTCATGTGTGCCCACCCAAACCCATATGAAGTCCTCACCGTCCTCAACAGCCAACGCTCTATGGGCCTGATCCACTCTTGCTGACCACAGTTCACCGATCTTCTTGAATTGCAACGAAGGATGGCTTGAATTTTCCTTCAGGAGCTTGAAGTTCTTGTCAGCGAGTTTCCGGGTTTCGCCAGGCAAGCCATGATAGCAGCGCCAAAAACGTTCTGTCGTTCGGTGTTTTACAGATCCATCAGCTTGTTTTGCTTCTTGGCATCAAGGGCTTCTTTGAACAGAAAGTCGAGTTTGCCTGTTCTCACGTCTTCAATGATCTGCCTATCCCACCTTGCCCAGTCTCTCTCCAAAAACCAATGACGAAACTGACGGTACTCTTCGTCTGTTAGACTGGAGATCGTCTTTTCTAGTTCCTCTAGGCCTGCCATTCTCTCCACCTCTCTGGTTCGTCTGGTATTATGTCAATCCTTGCTTCGATGACCAAGGATAACCTGTTGAGGGTTGGCCTGCCATGATCTTTCGAAGTGACACAACCAACCGCGAAAGCTTTCTCACGCGGGCGCTTGGGCACAGCGCTGATCAGGGGCAAACCTTCTGGATTCCGGCTCCCGGATCGGGGTCCGGGAGCCGGAATCCAGTCCCGGACTGGGAAAATGAGCTCCCACATTTGGGTGCAGATCTTTTGCTTCTTGTTCCCAAGCTCCAGCTTGGGAACACAACTGTGCAGAAGCTCCAGCTTCGGTGAGGCCGTTCCCAAGCCAGAGCTTGGGAACGAGGGGAATTCTATTTCCCCTCCCCTTGTGGGAGGGGATTAAGGGGAGGGGAATGTAACTGACTGACATACGTTAATTTCCTCACCCTCACCCCAACCCTCTCCCATCAAGGGAGTGGGGGATTTTTTGACCTTGTTCCCAAGCTGTACCTTCCACCTTGTTCCCAAGCTCCAGCTTGGGAACGAGGGGAAGCGGAGCTGATGCGCTTGCTGCTTCAAGGCCATCTGGATTTACCTCAGAGGGACACCCTGGATGTCGTTCTAGAAGATCCGCACCCCCCATTTATCGAGAAGATACACTCACGGCACATGAAACTCATAGGCGATAGTGAAATCCGTGCGTCTTGATCGCGAGGCTGAGAGCGGTGCTTCTTTGTTTAATGGGGTATTAAGGGCGATGGTTCCCGCGGGCAGGTTCCATTTACACAAATCGTCGCGCTCAGACTCATACCCGATCGCGCTTTGCATTGTCAAGCCAATTAATGGGGAGCCGCGGGCGGGCGGCGGTTTTTCGAGGCGTCGATCGGCGGACGTGCGGTTGGTCCAACGGCGGGTTAGAAACCCAGGCGTGTCCAGACGCTCCTCCCATCTCCTTCCTTGTTGAGATACTCATCGCAGTGAGCCATCATCTGTTCCAGTTCTTCCGTATAGCCCAGCTCCTCCACCGCCTCGGGGTAGGCCTCCAAAAGCGCCGTTATCCTCAACTTGGCGGCTCGGTACTTTTCCATCCGGTAGTAGACCCGGCTCACGTTGTATTCGTGAGTCGCCAGGCGCTTGCGGCATTCCAGGATCTTTTCCTGGGCCTTGGCCCGGTACTCGGACTCGGGAAAGGCTTCCGTCAGCCGCCTGAACGTTTCCATGGCGAGCCGCGTTTCTTCCTGGTCCCGGTCGACGGAACGGGCGGACAGGAAGCGGCACATGCCCAACTGGTAAAGGACATAGGGAACAACTTCGTTTCTGGGATGAAGACGGATGAACTCTTCGTAGGCGAGGGCGGCATCCGCGTATTCTTCGCGATGGAAGTGGGCGTCGGCCACCTTAAGTTCCGCCAGGATGGCGTACTTGCTGTACGGGTAACGCTCCTTGATTTTCTGGAAAGCCTTCAAGGCGTCGCCGTAGTCCTTTTCCTGCATCTTCTGCACGCCCTCCCAGACCAGTTGTTCGGGCGTCTGCTCGACGGTATCACCGCTTCCGAAAGTGTCACCGAAGTAGTACTGGAGAAGCGATGAACCGCACCCGCTCAAGGCGACTGCGGAAGCGGCGAGAAGCAGGAGGAGGAGGAATCCCTGCCGTACGGTGCGCTGGCGATCGCGGAAGACCGGCATGTGTGGACTCTCCAATGGATAGCGACCCGGTGGGGATGCGCCACGGACGTTGGGTCTGTCAGGCCTTGTGGTTCAGACTCTCCACGTAACGGCCGGCGTTGAAGGCCGCGGTGGCTCCGTCGCCGACGGCCGTGGCGATCTGCCGGAGGGCCTTGGACCGGATGTCTCCCGCGGCGAAGACGCCAGGAACGGAAGCGGCCATTTCGGTGTCGGTGACGATGAAACCCTGGGCGTCTCTCGCCACTTGCGGCGGAATAAAATCGGCGTTGGGGATCAAGCCGACAAAGATGAAGACCCCGGGAACGTCCAGCGGCGCAGTGGCACCCGATTGAACGTCCTGGAGGATGAGCCTTTCCACTCCCTGGTCGCCGCCCTGAATTTCGGTGACGATTTGATTCAGGTGAAAGGTGATCTTGTCGTTCCTTTCCGCTTCTTCCTGGATGACTCGGATGGCGCGGAAGTCGCCGCGCCTGTGGATGATGTGCACCCGGGTTGCGAACTTGGTTAGATAAAGCGCCTCCTCCACGGCCGTATCGCCGCCTCCCACCACCGCCACTTCCATTTCCCGGTAAAAAGGGCCGTCACAGACGGCGCAGTAGGAAACGCCCCTGCCGGTGAAGGCGCGTTCGCCTTTTACGTCCAGCTTTCTGGGCGCACAGCCCGTCGCGATAACGACGGACTTGGCGAAAAGGGTGCCGGTGTCCAGGTGAACGGCTTTCACCTCGCCGTCCAGTTCCAGAGCCCGAACTTCCCCGCTGCGGTGTTCCATGCCGAATCGCTTCGCCTGGGCGCTGAACAGCTCCACCAGTTCGAAGGCCGTGACGCCCTCGGGAAACCCCGGGTAATTGTCCACCTTTTCATAGGTGAGTAACTGCCCGCCGAGGCCCAGCTTTTCGACGAGCACACACTTGAAGCGGGCCCTGGCGGCATAAAGGCTTGCCGTCAGTCCAGCGGGTCCGCCGCCCAAGAGGACAATGTCGTACACGTCGTTGCCATTCATGGGATATTCCATCAGGGGAAGCAAAGGGCCTCAGCCAACGATGAGTTGGATGAGGCCGAAGATGAGAGGCGCAGCGGCATCAAGCGATTGCTTTGTCCACGGCGGCCGCGATTTGGGACTTGGCCACGGCGCCCGTGATCTGCTCAGTGACGTTGCCACCCTTGAAAATGATGAGCGTAGGGATGGCTCGAATCCCGTAACGGGCCGGGATTTTCGGGTTGTCATCCACGTTGCACTTGGCCACTTTAAGCTTGCCGGAATATTCCGTGGACAGATCATCTATAACAGGGGCGATGGCCCGGCAGGGACCGCACCAGGGTGCCCAGAAATCGACCAGCACGGGGATGTCGGACTGTAACACTTCCTGTTCGAAACTGCTGTCGCTGATTTCGATGATGTTTTTCCCTGCCATAACTACTGCCTCCCTGAAAATGCGGCAAAGGGTCACCTGACCAGGACCGGATCGCCATCTACTCACGAACATTCATGAAAGAAGGATTTACAACTTGAGGCACTATAGACCATTCTTTTTTTGCTTGTCAATTGTCCAATCCGGAAAATTTAACCGCGAAACGACGGATCCGGGGGAGCCCGGCGGATGGTATGGAGGGACCTCGAGATGGCAAAAGGTGTGATCTTCCGCTGCCGTGAATGCGGGCACGTGAGTCCGAAATGGATGGGGCGCTGTCCCGATTGCCAGACCTGGAATTCCCTGGAACCTCAGGCGGTTTCCAAGACGTTGAGGGGTGCGGCGGGCGGATCCAGCGGCGCCGCCCGAAGGCCGACGCTCCTTGCGGATGTGCCTCAGGCCGACGAACCCCGGTTGCTCTCCGGGGTCGGCGAATGGGACCGGGTGCTGGGTGGAGGGCTGGTCGCCGGATCCCTGGTGCTGCTCGCAGGGGATCCCGGCATCGGGAAATCCACCCTGCTGCTCCAGGTGCTCGGACGCATGGCGGAACGGGTTCCGGTGCTCTACGTTTCCGGCGAAGAAAGCCTCCAGCAGTTGCGGCTGCGTTGGGACCGCCTCCAACTTCCCGCCGGAAGGCTTCATGCCTTCGCCGAAACGACCCTGGACGCGGTGGAAGAGGCCCTGGGAGCCGATCCGCCCGTGGTCCTCGCGGTGGATTCCATTCAGACGATGCAATGGGACGCTGTGGAAAGCGCCCCCGGTTCGGTCGCCCAGGTCCGCGAATGTGCAGGGCGGCTCATGCGCCTTGCTAAGGAACGCCGGATCGGCGTCTTCATCGTCGGTCACGTCACGAAGGAAGGAGTCATCGCGGGTCCCCGGATGCTGGAGCACCTGGTGGACACCGTGCTCTACCTCGAAGGCGACCGCAGCCATGCCTTCCGGCTGCTGCGCGCCGTGAAGAACCGCTTCGGGGCGACCAACGAAATCGGAGTGTTCGAAATGAAGGAAACCGGGCTGCAGGAGGTGGCGGATCCGTCGCGCTTTCTTCTTGCGGAGCGACCGATCGACGTTTCCGGATCCGTAGTGGCCTGCACCATGGAAGGATCGCGGCCCCTTCTCGTGGAACTGCAGGCCCTGGTCACGCCCACCGGCTGGATGCAGCCCCGGCGGACCAGCATAGGCGTGGATGTAAACCGGCTGTCGCTCCTCTTGGCCGTCCTGGAAAAGAAGCTGGGGCTGAACTTTTCTCAGCAGGACGTGTTTGTCAACGTGGCCGGCGGCGTCCGACTCATGGAACCGGCGGCGGACCTTCCCATTATCGCGGCGCTCATGAGCAGCGTTCTGGACCGCCCGCTTCCCCCCGACCTGGTGGCCTGGGGCGAAGTGGGGCTTGCCGGTGAAGTCCGGGCCGTGGGCCACGGAGACGCCCGCGTCGTCGAAGCCGTGAAACTGGGCTTCCTTCGGCACCTCATTCCCGCAGGAAACGCTGAACGCCTGCCGCCCGGCCGGCACATCGACCCGCTCCCGGTCCGATCGCTCCGTGAAGTCCACGAGCGGCTTTTTTCGGCCGTTACGCTTCCAGTGCCTTCTTGATGGTGCGCTTGAAGGGCCTTCTGAGGACCCCCACCTCCGTGATGATGCCGGTGATCAGTCGGTTGGGCGTGACGTCGAAGGCTGGATTCAGGGCGGCCATGCCCTTGGGGGCCACGGCTCGGCCGTTCCAGTGCGTCACTTCCCGGGGATCCCGTTCTTCGATGGGGATGGACGAGCCGTCCGCAAGGGCCGGGTCGATGGTGGAACGCGGCGCCGCCACGTAGAAGGGAATGTCGTTGGCCTTGGCGAGAACCGCCATGGTGTAGGTGCCGATCTTGTTGGCCGTATCGCCGTTGGCCGCGATCCGGTCCGCCCCCACCACCACCACGTCGATCCGCTTTTGGTGCATGAGGCTGCCCGCCGCGTTGTCGGTGATGAGGGTGGAAGGAATGCCTTCCACCATGAGTTCGTAGGCGGTGAGGCGGCTCCCCTGGAGGAAAGGCCGCGTTTCGCATGTGTAGACGTGGATGGAGGAGTCTTCGGCGAAGGCGGCGCGCACAACGCCAAGAGCCGTACCGTAGTCGGCGGTGGCCAGAGCCCCCGCGTTGCAGTAGGTCAGGATGCGGGCGCCCGACGGGACGATCTTCCGCCCCCAGGCGCCGATGGCCCGGTTGGCGGCGACGTCTTCAGCCATGAGCGCTTCCACCTTTTCACGGATGAGCCTTCTCAGCTGGAAGACGTCGGCTTCCGGGTTTTCCACGACCACGGAATAGACCTTTTCGACGGCCCAGCTCAGGTTGTTTCCCGTGGGACGAGCTTCTTTGACCTGCCGGCAGAGACGTACGAACTTGCGCCGAAAGGTTTGTGGGTCGGCGGCTTTGAGGGTCAGAGCGCCCAAGGCCAACGCGGCTGCCCCGGCTATGCCCA
This sequence comes from Desulfoglaeba alkanexedens ALDC, assembly GCF_005377625.1. Classification (GTDB taxonomy): domain Bacteria; phylum Desulfobacterota; class Syntrophobacteria; order Syntrophobacterales; family DSM-9756; genus Desulfoglaeba; species Desulfoglaeba alkanexedens. The sequence goes on from NZ_CP040098.1 coordinate 2,251,549, forward strand.
CCGCCGGTGCGCCTCGTATGGCCATGGTCTTGATGGCGCGGATGACCTGCTGCGGCTCAGTGCACCTGAGCACCACCCGTTTGTGCGGCAACAGCCGCTGATCGATGATGGCGACGACGTCGTCTTCCCAGTAAATGGGACGAAGGGATGATTCGGGCATCGAAGAGACCTCCGGCTTGCCTGCAACGGTTCAAAGCAGCTTGCGCAACAGTTCGTTCACCCGTTGAGGATTGGCTTTCCCTCGGGTTTTTTTCATCACCTGTCCCACGAAAAAGCCCATGAGCTTATCCTTGCCGCCCCGGTATGCTTCCACTTCCGCGGGGTTCTCCTCAAGGACATCCAGGATCACGGCCTCCAGGGCGGTTTCATCAGTCACCTGCTTCAGCCCCTTTTCTTCCACTATGGCCGCCGCGGATTTGCGGGTCGCGTACATGTCTTCGAAAACCGATTTCGCCATCTTGCCGCTGATCACGCCCGAAGCAATGAGCTTCAGGAGCTCGGCCAGGTGTTCCGGCGGGACGGGACAGTCGCGGATGTCCCGTTGGTCGCGATTGAGTTCTTTCAGGAGTTCCGACATGATCCAGTTGCTCACCGCTTTGGGCTGCGGGAACGTCTTGACGGCCGCCTCGAAGTAGTCGGCCAGGTTCCTGGAGGAGGTGAGGACCTGCGCATCGTAGGGGGGCAGACCGTAGTCCCGGGCGAAGCGTTCCCTTTTTGCTTCGGGGAGTTCGGGAAGCGTCCGGCGCACGGCTTCAATCCAAGCCTCGTCGATGGCCACCGGCACCAGGTCGGGATCTGGAAAGTACCGGTAATCGTGAGCCTCTTCCTTGCCGCGCATGCCCACCGTGACGCCGCGGGACGCATCCCAGAGACGCGTTTCCTGGACGATGGCTTCACCTCGCTCAAGAAGCGCGCGCTGGCGCCGTTCTTCGAATTCCAGGGCCCGCTGGACGTTTCGGAAGCTGTTCATGTTCTTCAGTTCCGCTCTCACTCCGAACCCGGTTGATCCCGCGGGTCGAAGCGAAATGTTGGCGTCGCAGCGGAAGCTGCCTTCTTCCATGTTGCCGTCGCAGATTTCCAGGTAACGCAGGATGTCCCGCAGGGTTCTGAGATAGGCGGCGGCTTCTTCGGGGGTGCGCAGGTCCGGTTCGCTCACGATTTCGATAAGCGGCACGCCGGTGCGGTTGAAGTCCACGTAGCTCACCGGCTGGTTTTCGTCATGGATGAGTTTGCCGGCGTCTTCTTCCATATGAATGCGGGTGATGCCGATGGTCCGTGTCCCGTTTTTCGTTTCGATCCGGACGCGGCCTCCGGTGGCCAACGGCCGTTCGTACTGTGAAATCTGGTATCCCTTAGGAAGATCCGGGTAGAAGTAGTTCTTCCTGGCGAACTGACAGACCGGAGCGATCTCGCACCGGGTCGCGAGCGCCATCTTCATCGCGAATTCCACTACCCGGCGGTTGAGCACCGGGAGGACTCCGGGCATACCCAGGCATACCGGGCAGGTGTGGGTGTTGGGTTCCGCTCCGAACTGTGTGGAGCAGCCGCAGAAGATCTTGCTTCGGGTCAACAGCTGAGCGTGAACTTCCAGTCCGATGACGGTTTCGTAATGCATGCCGGTTGCCTCGTCGCTAGGGTCGAAACGGTGCGTGCTCGGTCTCTCGCAGGGGGTCGCCTGCCGGGCGTGAGTCGATTCCGTTTGTAACACCAAAGAGTCGACCGCATCAAGCCGAACTCCTTACCGCGGCGGGGGAAAGAGGTTTTGACTTTGTGCGGTTTTTCTTCTATTGAATACAACCGGTTTGTGTGCGCTCAAGGCTTTTTGGGGTTGGGGCGGACCCTTGGGGGTCCGGGCGCAAGGCACGCTCACGATTCATCCGGCAGAAGAGGGGAACGATGAAGATTCACGAATATCAGGCGAAAGAGCTGTTTGGGAAGTACGGTGTGCCCATTCCCCGCGGAAAGGTCGCCTTCAACGTGGACCAGGTCAAGGAAGCGGCGGCCGAACTGGGGAGGTTCCCCGTGGTGATCAAGGCCCAGATCCATGCCGGGGGTAGAGGCAAAGGCGGAGGGGTGAAGCTGGCGCGGACCGAAAAAGAAGTGGCAGAGGTGGCTTCTAACATCCTCGGCATGACGCTCGTGACCCATCAGACCGGCCCTGAAGGCCGCTTGGTCCGAAAGGTGCTCGTGGAGGAAGGACTCGCCATCCAGAAGGAGCTCTACCTGGGCATGCTGCCGGATCGGGCTACGGCCAAGATCGTCATCATGGCGAGCGAAGCCGGAGGGATGGACATCGAGGAAGTGGCCGCCAAGACCCCGGAGAAGATCATCAAGGTCTTTGTGGATCCGTTGCTCGGCTTGCAGGGTTTTCAGGCGCGACAACTGGCGTACGGCTTGAACCTCCAGCCCGAATTGGTCAAGCTTTTCATTCCCATGGTGAACCGGATCTACAAGCTTTTCGTGGATAACGACTGTTCGCTCGTGGAAATCAACCCGCTGGTGATCACCGATGACGGGAAGCTGTTGGCCTTGGACGCCAAGATGAACTTCGACGACAACGCCCTGTTTCGCCATAAGGACCTTCTGGACTACCGGGACCTGGACGAAGAGGACCCGCTGGAGGTGGAGGCGTCCCGGTACAACCTGAACTACATCAAGATGGACGGCAACATCGGCAACATGGTCAACGGGGCCGGCCTGGCCATGGCCACCATGGATCTCATCAAGCTGGCGGGGGCTGAACCGGCCAACTTCTTGGACGTGGGAGGCGGCGCCAGTGCGGAGATGGTGGAAAACGGGTTCCGGATCATCCTGAGCGATCCCAACGTGAAGGGCGTGCTCATCAACATCTTCGGCGGGATTCTCCGTTGCGACGTTCTGGCGCAAGGCGTGGTCGAAGCGGCCAAAAAGGTCGACGTCAAGGTCCCGGTGGTCATCCGGATGGAAGGGACGAACGTGGAACAGGGCCGGGAGATCCTCAAAGCCTCCGGGCTGAATCTCATCGTGGCGAAGGACCTCAAAGACGCCGCCCAAAAAGTTGCGAACATCGCGAAGAGCTAGAAAGGGGACGCCATGAGCATCTGGGTGGACGACAATACTCGAGTGGTGGTTCAGGGGATTACGGGCCGGGAAGGACAATTTCACACGCGTCAGTGCGTGGCGTACGGCACCCGGGTGGTTGCGGGGGTAACGCCTGGAAAGGGCGGGCAGAAAATGGACGAGATCCCGGTCTTCAACACCATGGTGCAGGCCGTGGCCGAAACCGGAGCCAACTGTGCGCTGGTGTTTGTGCCGCCGGCCTTCGCGGCGGACGCGATCCTCGAAGGCATCGACGCCGGGCTGCCGCTCATTGTGGCCATCACTGAGGGCATCCCGGTCCTGGACATGATCCGCGTCAAGAACTACCTGAAACAATCCGGTTCGCGCCTCATCGGACCCAATTGCCCTGGAATCATCACTCCCGGAAAGGCCAAAGTCGGGATCATGCCCGGTCCCATCCACAAACCCGGCGCCGTGGGCGTCGTCTCCCGCTCTGGAACTCTCACCTACGAAGTCGTCCACCAGTTGACGCTCCAAGGGATCGGCCAGAGCACCTGTGTGGGTATCGGCGGCGACCCGGTGAACGGAACCAACTTCATTGACTGCCTGAAAGCCTTTCAGGATGATCCGGAAACGCAGGGAATCGTCATGGTGGGGGAAATCGGAGGAAACGCCGAAGAAGACGCCGCCGATTTCATCGCTCGGGAAGTGACCAAGCCGGTCGTGGGTTTCGTGGCCGGCCTTACAGCTCCTCCGGGGCGGCGCATGGGCCATGCGGGGGCTATCATCAGCGGCTCCAGCGGCACGGCACAGGCCAAGATAGAGGCCATGAAGAAGGCGGGGATCCATGTCGTGGAAAACCTGGGAGAACTGGGCGAAATCGCCAAGAGCGTTTTCTAGCGTTCATCGCCGGGGATACCCGGGGTGAAAAGATCCTGAAAAAGGGAGTCCGCCGCGGTTTCGGTGAGGGCTTGAAGGCGTCGAAACCGTTCGATCATGAGTTTCCCGAGGGGGGTGAGCTCGGAGCCGCCCCCCCGGGTCCCGCCCACTTTCCGGGTCAGCAGGGGCCGGCCGAGACGGTCTTCGGTGGCCTTGATCTTTCCCCAGACCGCCCGGTAGCTCATGTGCAGCTCTTTGGCGGCGCCCAGGATGGAGCCGTGGCGGTCGACCGCGTCCAGGATGCGCAGGCGCCCGCTCCCGAAAACGATGTTCCCTTCCTCGTCTTCAATCCAGATCTTCGAACGGACCGAAAAGCGTTTCAATGGGTTCATAACGGCCGGCCCCCGGGTCCGCAGTCGAAAGAACGCAACTTTGTTGAATTTTCACACAGGAAGGCGGTTCCGGTCAACGCGGAGGTTCGTCCGCCGGTTTCGGCCGCGCTCGAGCGACAGGGTGGCGGCCGTTTGGGGTCACGCAGATGACGCAGTTTTTGAAAGTCAAGACCGCCGAGGAGGTCCTGTCCATCATCGCATCGCTTCCGGCGCTTTCCGAGGAAGCGGCGGATCTTGACCTGGCGCACGGCCGTGTGTTGAGCCGCCCGGTGGAGGCACCAGAGCCGGTTCCTCACTTTCCAAGGGCGACCATGGACGGATTCGCCGTGCGGGCCCGCGACACCTTCGGGGCGTCGGAATCGCTCCCGGCGCTGCTCGAAGTCTCCGGCGAGGTGCTGATGGGCAGGGAGCCCGACGTCCGGGTGGAATCGGGTCGGGCGGCGATCATCTCCACGGGCGGCATGCTCCCCGAGGGAGCCGACGCCGTGGTCATGGTGGAGCACACGCAGCCCCTGGACGAGCGGACCATCGAGGTGACGCGCCCCGTGGCTCCGGGAGAAAACGTGCTGCAGGTGGGCGACGACCTTCCCCGGGGGCGGGAGGCGCTGCCCGCCGGCCGAAGGCTCCGCCCCCAGGACCTGGGGGTGCTGGCGGCTCTCGGCGTGAAAACGGTCCAGGTGGTCCGCCGGCCCCGGGTGGCCGTCGTTTCTACGGGGGATGAAATTGTACCGGCTGAAACGGCGAGCCTGCCCAAGGGCAAGGTACGGGACATCAACACGTGCGTCGTTGCGGCCCAGGTGGCGGAAGCGGGAGGTGAAGTGGGGCGTCGTGCCATAATCATCGACGACCTGGATCGACTCGCCGCCTTTTGCCGCGATGCCCTGGAAGACCACGATGTGCTGCTGCTCTCCGGAGGAAGTTCGGTGGGCTCCCGTGACCACACCCTGAACGTTCTGGACCGCCTCCCCCAATCGGAGCTGCTCGCCCACGGCGTCGCCATCCGACCGGGCAAGCCCACCATCCTGGCCCGGGTGGGATCCAAGTGCTTCTGGGGGCTTCCAGGACAGCCGGCTTCGGCCATGATCGTCTTCACCGCCTTCGTTCGCCCCTGCCTGGAGCGGCTCCAGGGGCTCCGCTGGGATTCGACGATCCGCCGTGCGAACGTCCGAAGAGCCGTACTGACGACCAATCTTCCTTCCGTTCACGGGCGGGCCGATTACGTGCGCGTGGCTCTTGACGAAAAAGACGGCATCCTCCTGGCCGGTCCCGTTTTCGGCAAATCCGCCATGATCAGCACGCTGTCCCGGGCCGACGGCTTCGTGGTCGTCCCCGAACACGTGGAAGGCTTCGACGCGGGAAGTGAAGTGGACGTCTTCCTCTTCGCAGGCGGATGAAAGACGGGGCCGGCTGAGCGCCGGCCGGTCCTTACGGCGGATCGACGGGACTCACGTCTTCCATATCGAGTTCGATGCTAACCGAGCGCCGGATCACGTCCACGCTCACCACCAGCTTGCCCTTTTTCGGGTTCCGCCGCACGAGAATCCCCACACAGCCTTCCAAAGGGCCGCGGACGACGCGGACCCATTGCCCTTCTTTCAGATAGGGATGAACGGTAAGGTTCTTCACCTGTTCCAGTATGGTTCGCAGGCTGTGGATCTGATGATCGGGGATAGGCACGGGGCCTTCGGTGTTTCTCAGAATGTAAACGGTCCCAGGGATCTTCACGATTTCCACGTGAGTCGCGTAGTCCAGACAGGTGTGGATGAAAATATAGCCGGGGAAGAGGGGTACGTGGATGCGCGTGCGCCGGTCTTTGCGGGAGCTCCAGCGCTCGGTCAGCGGCAGAAAATGCGGGATCGCCTTCTGGCTCAATTGGAGGGCGACTTTCTTTTCGTGGTTCACCCGGACGTAGAGGGCGTACCACGTGGATCCGGGGACGACCACGGGTGAGGCTTCACCAGGGGATGCGAGAGCCTTTCCGTTCTCGTAGGCTTTGCCTTCGGGTCGATGATCTTCGATCATGACGCTTGCTCTATGTCGCGGTCGCGGGCCGGGAGTTGCGGACCAGGGTCTTCAGGTCCCACGGCGTGGGAATGCGGAGTTTGTGGCCGTCCCGGTTTTCGTAGATCAGGTAGCCCTTTTGGACCCCGTGGAAGAAGATGTCGCGTGTGAGTGCCACGTCTTCTTCGCAGTAGCGGGTGAGCAGGTCCCAGCGGCCTTCGCGGAACCAGCGGACCGCCTGGAGCCCGTCGGCTGTTTTTCGGCGGCCCAGGGTTTTTTCGGCCAGGTGGTCGAGGCTCAACCGGAACCCCAGTTGTCGTCTGACGGCCTCCAGGATGTCGAATGTGGCGAGCCCTTGCAGGTCCCGGGGAGTATAGGCCTGGAGGACGGCGTAGTCGAAGCTTTTGATGTTGAACCCTACGATCAGGTCGAACTGGTGGAGTCGATCCACCAGCTGGTGGATGTCGGCTTCCCGGAAAGCGTGGAAGCGGCCGTCGGCGGAATCGTGGAGGACCGCCACCGAGACCCGCATGAGGTGCTTGTTGTTCCAGCCGCCGACTTCCTGGGCCAGCCGCTGCGTTTCGATGTCGAGAAATCCGAGGCGGGGCGGGGGCTCCGGGGAGGGTTCCACGGTGGTCGTGCCGGTATCCGGCGGTTCCTGCGAACCGGGCGCTTGCGGGTCGAAAAGGGGCTGGTCCCCTAGAAGATACCTTAAGATGTCCAAGGCGGCCCGCTTGTCGAGGGGCTTGTTTCCGCTGCCGCACTTGGGAGAATGGATGCAGGCGGGGCATCCCTCTTCACACGGGCATTCTTCGAGCAGGTTCCGGGTCTTTTCGAGGAGTGTCCGGACGATTTCGTAGCCGCGGGCCGCCAGCCCGATGCCTCCGGGCGTGCCGTCGTAGATGAACACAGCGCTCTTTTGGATCTGGGGATGAAGCGGGATGGCGATGCCCCCGATGTCGTTTCGGTCGCAAAGCGCAAAAAGCGGGAACATGGCGATGGCGGCGTGTTCCACGGCATGGATGCCGCCCATGAAATGGAGTCCCGCTTCCCGGATCTTTCGCGCGACGGCGTCTTCGATCTCGATCCAGAAGCCGACGGTTTCGAAGGTGTGAGGGGGGAGTTCCAGCGGGGAAAAGTCGAGCCGTTCCTGGGTGAAGAGGCGTAGCTTTTCGTAGCCGAGGATCTGTTCGGTGACGCGAAGGCGCCCAAGACGCACGATGAAGTTTCCTTCGCGCTTGGACGCCAGGGTTTCGAGGATTTCGGTTTCCTTTTCGTTTTTGATCCGGGTGAAGTACTCGTCGTTTCGGGCGACGGCGTGGATCACGCGGTTTTCTAGATCGAGCCGTTCGATGTGGTAGGTACGGCCCCGGTGGAGGTAGACGGCGCCGGGGTGACATTCCTTGAGAGCCCGGATGCCCTCGCTCTTTCCCAGCGGAATCCATTTGCCGTCTTCGGATGGGGTGAGGATCGCGTAGGACGGCCCCACGCTCCGGATATCCACCGCCCGATGGGGACGCTGATGCAGCGAGAACCAGCGTTCGCCGTCGGCCGATTGCAACAGCGTTCCTTCCTGGACGAGTTGTTCCACGGCCCGGCGGACGGGGCTGTCCGCTTCGCCCAGGTCTTGGCGGGTGAGCGGCAGTTCGGCGGCGGCGCAGGGAAGATGGGCTTTCAGGATCTCGGCGTTCGTGGGGTCGGCAACAGCGACCTCCCACTTTCCGTCCAGAAGGGTTTCCGGGTGATGCACGATGTACTGGTCCAGCGCGTCCGGCTGGGGCAGCAAGACGATGGCGCATTCGCCGCCGGTTCGGCCCACCCGCCCGCCCCGTTGCCACGTCGTCATGACGGTTCCGGGATAGCCCACCAGGATGCAGACATCGAGTCCGCCGATATCGATCCCCATTTCCAGGGCGCTGGTCGAGATCACCGCAGCCAGTTGACCGCCGGCCAGCTTCTGTTCGATGGTGCGCCTTTCGGACGGGAGAAACCCCGCCCGGTACGAACTGACGCGCCGGGCCAGTTGAGGAGCCGTCCGGGTGACGCTCATGTGAACCAATTCCGTGAGGCGCCGCGACTGGGTGAAGACGATGGTCCGGAGGTTTTCCCGCGCCGCCAGTACGACGAGTCGTGCCGCCAGGCCGCTCAGGGGTTCCTCCGTTTCCATGAAGACGAAATGGCGCGTTGCCTGAGGAGCGCTGTCGCTGCGGACCACGTCCGCGGGTTCTCCAGTGAGTTGTCGGGCCAGGTCTTCGGGGTTGGCGATGGTTGCTGAAAGCTGAATGAACAAGGGGCGGCTGCCGTAGTGGCGGCAAACGCGCCGAAGGCGGCGAAAGACCTGGGCTACATGGCTTCCGAAGACACCGCGGTACGTGTGCATTTCGTCTACGACCACGAAACGGAGCGCCCGCCAGAACGCTTCCCACTTGCCGTGGTAGGCGAGCAGCGCATAGTGCAGCATATCAGGGTTGGACAGGAGAATCTGCGGGGGCGCCTGCCGTATCTTGGCGCGCTGGTCAGCCGTGGTGTCGCCGTCATAGACGGCCGCCCGGATCGGTTCCGCCGATTCGACGGCGGAAAGAAGCGCGTCGAGCGCTTCCAGTTGGTCGCGGCCCAGGGCCTTGATAGGGAAAAGATACAGGGCATGGCCTTGAGGGGCGCGGAGGAGGGATTCGGCCACCGCCAGGTTGTAGATGAGGGATTTTCCGCTGGCGGTGGGGGTTGCCACCACCACGTGGCGGCCGTTTCGAATCTTTTCCAGGGCTTCGACCTGATGCCTGTAGAGTTGCCGTACGCCTTGGCGGCGCAGAGCCCGCCACAGGGTTTCCGGGAGCGGCTGTTCCAGCGTTCCGAACTCGGCTTCGCGGGGAGGGAGTGTGGCGTGGTGGGCGACCCGGGCGGTTTTCCATCGGGTGTTAAGAAGTCTGTGGAGAAAACGCTGCATGGAAGGTCGAATTCCATCCTGTCGGCGTTGACAAATTCCCGGCGCCCCTGATACCTAACCGTGAAGCGAACGGTGGACGTTTCGACGAGGATCCAACCAAGGAGGCGACCATGAACCTGGAAGACGCCGTCAAGAAGATCCACTGGCTTGGGCATGATAGCTTTCGCATCGATGGAAGTAAAGTCGTCTATTTCGATCCTTACCAGATCACCGGCGGGCCCTCCGCCGACCTCATTCTGATCAGCCACGAACATTTCGATCACTGTTCACCGGAGGATGTGGCCAAGATAAGCGCCGATCATACGGTGATCGTGACCAACGCCGCGTCGGCGGGGAAGCTCGAGGGCGACGTGCGTGTGGTGAAACCCGGCGACCGCCTGGAAGTGGAAGGGGTGGGGATCGAAGTGTATCCCGCCTACAATGTGGACAAGCAATTTCACCCCAAGTCCGCGGGCATGCTTTCCTTTGTCGTCACCCTGGACGGCGTCCGTTACTATCATGCGGGCGACACCGACGTCATCCCGGAAATGAAGGACGTGAAGGCGGACGTTGCATTCCTTCCGGTATCCGGAACCTACGTGATGACGGCCCAGGAAGCGGCGGAGGCGGCGCGGGCCGTCCGGCCCAAGATCGCCATCCCCATGCACTACGGGGCCATCGTGGGCTCCGCCGATGATGCGGAGGCTTTTCGGAAGGCTCTGGAGGGGGAGATAAAGGTGCTCGTCCTGCCCAAGGAATAGACGAGGATCACGCCTGCGGCGCCGCAAAGCCCGATGCCGGAGGCGCCCCGACCGGGGGGGGAACGGGAGGAGGCAGGGCATGGCCGCAGCCTACGTGGAAGCGTATCTTTCTGGGAAACTGCAAAGGAATATCCAACGGGCGCTCCGCTGGCTGAAGAAGTGCACCCTTTGCCCGCGTTTCTGCCGGGTGGATCGGCTCTCAGGTGAGACCGGTTATTGCCGGACGGGCCGCCTGGCGGTTGTGGCGAGCTACGGGCCGCATTTCGGCGAAGAAGATCCTCTGGTCGGGCGAAACGGTTCCGGGACCATCTTTTTCGCCAACTGCAACCTCCGGTGCATCTTCTGCCAGAACTACGAGATCAGTCATGAAGGACGCGGTCATCCCGTGACCGCTGAGCAGCTGGCGGCCGTCATGTTGGAACTTCAGCGCCATGGCTGCCACAACATCAACTTGGTGACCCCCACCCACGTGATCGCTCAGATCCTGGAAGCCCTGCCCCTGGCCGTGGAAAACGGGCTCCAGGTGCCGTTGGTCTACAACTGCGGCGGCTACGAAAGGGTTGCGGCTCTGCGGCTTCTGGAAGGCATCGTGGACATCTACATGCCGGACTTCAAGTTCTGGGACCCCCGGGTGGCCGAAGCTATGTGCGGCGCCCCGGACTACCCCGAACGGGCCCGCCGAGCCATCATCGAAATGCACCGCCAGGTGGGCGAACTCCAGATCGAGGCTTCGGGTCTCGCCGTGAGAGGGGTCCTCCTGCGTCACCTGGTGATGCCCGCAGGCCTCTCCGGTACGCCCTCCATCCTCCACTTTATTTCCACGCACGTTTCGCCGAATACCTATGTGAACATCATGGACCAGTACCGGCCGTGCGGCCAGGCTTTCGGAAAACCTGACATCGGAAGGCGCATCACGGCGGAAGAATACCAAGAGGCCCTTCGATGTGCCGAACGCGAAGGGCTGACGCGCCTGGATCGGCGTCGCAGCCGATTGGTCTTTTGGTGACACAGCCTTTCCTGCCTGTGGTCTTTTGGTAACGGCCGATCAGGGTCAATGCGGCATTGTCGGTTTGGTAGCGTTATTCTTGTTCCCAAGCCCCAGCTTGGGAACACAACTGTGTAGAAGCTCCAGCTTCGATTCCCATGAGGGCGTTCTCAAGCCAGAGCTTGGGAACGAGTGGCATTGAGCACTGAGGGGGAAAGAATCCTCGGAGGGGTTTCATGGCGAAAATCGATGCGTTTTTCAAGCTCCTGCACGAACAGAAGGCGTCCGACCTTCACTTGATTTCCGGCCAGCAGCCGGTGCTTCGCATTCGTGGGGACTTGGAGCGGGTGAAGTACAAGGTGCTGGACGACGACGAACTCCGGTCCATGCTTTACGAAATCACCGCCGAGGAAAAGATCAAGATCTTCGAGGAAACCGGGGATCTGGATTTCTCCTACGAAATTCCAGGGCTTGGCCGCTACCGTGCCAACTATTTTCGGCAGAAGAACGGCATCGGGGCCGTCTTTCGAGAGATCCCCGAAGAGATCCTCACCGTCCAGCAACTGGGCCTGCCTCCGGTCGCTTCCAAGCTTGCCATGCTCCCGAGAGGCCTGGTCTTGGTGACGGGCCCCACCGGCAGCGGGAAGTCGACGACCCTCGCCGCGGTCATCGACGAGGCCAACCGGAAGCGCAAGGACCATATCCTGACTATCGAAGACCCCATCGAATTCGTCCACAAGAGCAAAGGATGTGTGGTCAACCACCGGGAAATCGGAACGCACACCAACACGTTCGCCTCCGCGCTCCGCGCGGCCCTCCGCGAAGACCCGGACATCATCCTGGTGGGCGAAATGCGCGACCTGGAAACCATCCGGCTGGCCATCGAAGCCGCGGCCACCGGCCACCTGGTCTTTTCAACCTTGCACACCACCAGCGCCGCCAAGACCGTGGATCGAATCATCGAAGTGTTTCCCACGGGCGAACAGGCCCAGATCCGGTCCACGCTGGCCGACGGCATCCGGGCCGTGCTTTCCCAGGCGCTTTTCAAACGCATCGACATCAAGGGCCGGATCGCGACATTGGAGATCCTCATCGCCACCCACGCCGTCCGCGCCATGATCCGCGAGTCCAAGACCCACCAGATCCCTTCGGCCATCCAGACGGGGAAAAAGTACGGCATGCAGACTCTGGACGATGCCATAATGGCCCATCTCCAGGCTGGCCGCATCAGCCCGAACGAGGCGTACATGAAGTGTGTGGACAAAGAGAAATTCAAACCCTACCTGACCGAACCTCCGGCCGATTTCACGGAAGTGTGACCGGCATCCGCCGGCCTGACCGACGAACGGCATTCGTTCGGCCGGGCGGTGCAGCGAGGCCCCCATGCGAAGAAAAGACCTGGACGATATCCTGACGACTATTCTGAAAGAAAGGCCCGGACTGTCGGACATCAACTTCACGGCGGGGAAGCCTTTCCAGGCCGAAGTGGACGGAGTGCTCCTGCCCGTGGCCCGGGATCTGGGGCTGGAGAGCCTCACCCCGTTCCACACGGAAAGGATAGCGCTCGCCATGATCGGTCCGGACCGACGGCTCATCCGGCACCTGCTCAACCAAGGGTCCTGCGACCTTTCCTACTCGCTTGGCGACCGGGCCCGCTTCCGAGTGAATGTTTTTTCCCAGCGGGGTTCCTTCTCGGTGGTGATGCGGATGTTGCCCTCCAAGGTGCCCACCATAGACGAACTGGGGCTGCCCCAGGTGTTCAAAAAGATCGCCGAAGAAAAAAACGGCATCGTTTTCGTAACGGGCGCGACGGGAAGCGGTAAATCCACAAGCCTGGCCGCTCTGCTGAGGGAAATCAACCGGAGCAAGGCGGTTCACGTGATCACGTTGGAAGATCCCGTGGAATTCGTCCACCCGCAGCTCAAAGCCACCTTCAACCAGCGCGAACTGGGCCAGGATTTCGATACGTTCGCCAACGGGCTCCGGGCGGCCCTCCGCCAGGCCCCCAAGGTCATCCTGGTCGGTGAAATGCGGGACCGGGAAACGGTGGAAATCGGCTTGAGCGCTGCGGAAACCGGACACCTGGTCCTCACCACCCTTCACACCATCGATGCCGGCCACACCATCAACCGCATCGTGGGCATGTTCGAACTCGAAGAAGAGCGGCTCGTGCGCACCCGATTGGCCGATGCCATGCGATGGGTGGTGTCTCAGCGGCTGCTCCCGAAGAAGGGCGGCGGCCGCGTGGCGGCCTTCGAGGTCATGGGGTCCAATTTGCGAGTGCGGGAAGCGGTGCTGAACGGGGAAAGTGAAGGGAAAACCTTCTACGAGATGATGCAGCAAGCCCGTCCCTTCGGCTGGACCACCTTCGACGACTGGATCCTCGAACTCTACGAAAGAGGCCTGGTGTCCGAGGAAACGGCCCTCGGTTATGCTTCCAACCGAGCGGAACTCAAGCGCGGTATCGACCGGCTCAAGGCCCAGCGCGGCGAGAAGACGACCGATATCGAGGGGCTGCGGATCGACAGCGAATACGCCCGGAAAGTGGGCTGAACCCCTTCGGGGAAGGCCACCCATAAGCGCTAAGTTGTTTTTGCCCGGTATCTACTGGAAAAATGAACATCGAACATCGAACATCGAACATCGAACATCGAACATCGAACATCGAACATCGAACATCGAACATCGAACATCGAAGGGTGCAGATCTTTTGCTTCTTGTTCCCAAGCTCCAGCTTGGGAACACAACTGTGCAGAAGCTCCAGCTTCGGTGAGGCCGTTCCCAAGCCATAGCTTGGGAACGAGGGGAAAACATTGAACATTGAACATTGAACATCGAACATCGAACATCGAACATCGAACATCGAACATCGAACATCGAACATCGAACATCGAACATCGAACATCGAACATCGAACATCGAAGGGTGCAGATCTTTTGCTTCTTGTTCCCAAGCTCCAGCTTGGGAACACAACTGTGCAGAAGCTCCAGCTTCGGTGAGGCCGTTCCCAAGCCATAGCTTGGGAACGAGGGGAAAGACCACTTCGAGATCCTAGCGAGCTTCCTAGAAAGACAGCGGGTTTCGCTGTAGCAGGAGGGAAGCTGGAGCTTCCCGGGCAGGGCGTTCCCAAGCTGGAGCTTGGGAACGAGCGGAAACTTATTCAGCGTGTACCACGGTTTGCTTCTTGTTCCCAAGCTCCAGCTTGGGAACACAACTGTGCAGAAGCTCCAGCTTCGGTGAGGCCGTTCCCAAGCCATAGCTTGGGAACGAGGGGAAAGACCACTTCGAGATCCTGGCGAGCTTCCTAGAAAGACAGCGGGTTTCGCTGTAGCAGGAGGGAAGCTGGAGCTTCCCGGGCAGGGCGTTCCCAAGCTGGAGCTTGGGAACGAGCGGAAACTTATTCAGCGTGTACCACGGTTTGCTTCTTGTTCCCAAGCTCCAGCTTGGGAACACAACTGTGCAGAAGCTCCAGCTTCGGTGAGGCCGTCCCCAAGCCATAGCTTGGGAACGAGGGGAAAGACCACTTCGAGATCCTGGCGAGCTTCCTAGAAAGACAGCGGGTTTCGCTGTAGCAGGAGGGAAGCTGGAGCTTCCCGGGCAGGGCGTTCCCAAGCTGGAGCTTGGGAACGAGCGGAAACTTATTCAGCGTGTACCACGTTTTTTCATTCGATGTTGAACGTTCGATGTTCGATGTTCGACGTTCATCTTTAAAAACAACCCAATGGCATAAATGCAGCCCGTGAATGTTTACAAAGTAACCTAGCGCTTATGGGAAAGCCCCCTCGGGCACCGAAAGCGGCGGGCTCGGGGCTTCGGCCTCCAGCGCCCTGGAGATGTGGATGACCAGCGGAAATCACGGAAAGAGCCGGGACTGGTCGCTTTACTTGGTGACCGATTCACGTTTCCTGGGTGATCGGCCCTTGGCCGAGGTCGTCCGGGAGGCCGTTGACGGCGGAGCGACGGTTGTCCAGTACCGGGAAAAGAGGGCATCCACGCGCCGCATGGTCGTCGAAGCCCAGGAACTCCTCGCAATCTGCCGGCCCCGGAACGTGTCCCTTCTCATCAACGACCGGCTGGACTTGGCACTGGCGGTGGGCGCGGACGGGGTGCACTTGGGCCAGGACGACATGCCCTTGCCCCTGGCGCGGAAGATCCTGGGCCCCGAAAAGATTCTCGGTATAACGGTTCACAACGAAAGCGAACTGGAAGGGGCGGAAGTCCAGGGCGCCGATTACCTGTCGCTGGCTCCGGTTTTTGCGACATCCACCAAGCCGGATCATCAGCCGCCCATGGGACTTCAAGGACTTCGAAAGCTGGCCGCAAAGGCGCATCTTCCCACGGTGGCCATAGGCGGCATCACGCGCGAAAACGCGGCCGACGTCGTCCGTTGCGGTGTGGACGGCATCTGCGTCGTGTCGGCGATCCTCGCCGCCTCGGACCCTCGAAAAGCCGCCGGCGAACTCGTGGAACGGGTACGAACCGCCCGAGCCTCGATGCGGGCCGGTCGGGCCGGCTTCCCTGCATGAAACCGTTGTATCGAGGCCTAGCGAGTGCTACACGACGAAAGGCATCTCGGTTCGCATTGGAAACGAGGCTCGACGCCATGACCACCCGGCTGAAAGATGTGGGGGAATTCGGCCTGATTGAGCGGATCCGGCGGCTGCTGCCGGGCGCGCCGGACGTGGACGTGATCGTGGGTATCGGCGACGACGTCGCCGTCCTGGAAACAGGAGGAGGGTCCTACCTGCTGGCCACGTGCGACTGCCAGGTGGAAGGGGTCCATTTTCTCTGGGACACGACGACCCCTTTCGAACTCGGCCGCAAGGCGGCGGCGGTGAACCTGAGCGACATTGCTGCGATGGGTGGGGCGCCCCGCTGGGCGCTGGTCTCTCTCATGGCCCCTCAAGAGATCCTCGTAGAATCCATCGAAGAACTCTACCGGGGTCTTGGCGGCGCCTTGGCGGAAGCGGGAGCCGTCGTGGTGGGGGGCAACACGGCGAAAAGCAGCGAAGGGTTGATCGTGGATATCACCCTCCTAGGACGGGTCGCCCCCGAACATCTGCTCACCCGTAGCGGCGCCAGGCCCGGAGATGTGGCGGCGGTGACAGGCACACTGGGAGACGCCCGCGCCGGGCTGGAGCTGTGGCTACGACCTGAAAGCGGGGTTCCGGAAGAAGAGGCGCGGACGGTGAAGCGGCGTTACACGTCGCCCCAGGCTCGGCTTCTCGAAGGACAATGCCTGGGCCGCTGCGGCGCGGTGCACGCCATGCTGGATGTGAGCGACGGGCTCCTGAGCGACCTCCGCCACATGTGCGAAGCGAGCGGCGTCGGCGTGGAGCTCGAGGTGGAGCGCGTCCCCGTATCGCCGGCTCTTCCCGCAGTGGCTGCGGCTTTGAAAGCGGATGCCCTTGCCTGGGCGCTTACCGGCGGTGAGGACTACGAACTGCTTTTCGCGGTTTCCGAAAAGGATTTCCCCCGAGTGGCCGATCAGCTGCTTCAGGAAACCGGAACGACGTGCCGAGCCATCGGCCGGTTTGTGGACCGGGACCAAGGACTGCGGTTGATCCTCGAAGACGGCAGGCGAAGTTCCTTCGACGCATACGCCGGCGGCTGGGACCATTTCAAGGCGACCTAAGGAGCGACTCATGTCCTGTAGGAGCCTGCTTGCCGGCGACCCCGATCGCGGCGAGGGCGCCGCTCCCACAATGCGCCGCTCCTAAAGGAACAAGGAACCTCGGAGCCCGACTTTCATAAGCTTGTTTTTGGACAAGCTCTCAAGGCGGCGGGAGGTCGCTCTTTACCCGGTGCAAGCAAGGAGTCTTTCGGTGCCATTCATTCCTCGAGCATTGACCGTCGCCGGTTCCGATTCCGGGGGGGGAGCCGGCATCCAGGCGGATCTCAAGACTTTTTCGGCCCTGGGCGTTTACGGGATGAGCGCTCTGACGGCCCTCACCGCGCAGAACACGCTGGGTGTGCAGGCGGTGTTCGAAGTCGCCCCTGAATTCGTGTCCGCCCAGATCCGGTCGGTTGTTTCGGATATCGGCGTGGACGCGGTGAAGACGGGAATGCTGGCCACCGCTGAAACCATCCGCCGGGTAGCCGCCGATGTGCGCGATCTGGGCCTGGAAAAGCTGGTGGTGGACCCGGTGATGGTGGCCAAGAGCGGCGACCGCCTGCTCCGGCGGGACGCCGTAGACGCCCTCACCCGGGAACTCTTCCCGCTGGCCATGGTGGTGACGCCCAACCTCCATGAAGCCTCGGTGCTGACAGGATTGCACATTGAAGACCGGCTGGGGATGGAAGCGGCCGCCCGCCGCATCAAGGCCTTTGGTCCGAGGTTTGTCATCGTCAAGGGCGGGCACTTGGAAGGCGATCCGCTGGATCTCTGTTTCGATGGGGAAACCTTTACCGCATTCCGGAGCGAGAGAGTGCCGACCCACCACACCCACGGAACCGGCTGCACGTTCGCCTCGGCCATCGCCGCCGGGCTGGCCCGGGGGCTGAATGTGCCGGAGGCGGTGGCCCAGGCCAAGGATTACGTTACTGGGGCCATCCGTGAAGGGCTTGCGATCGGCGGCGGACACGGGCCGGTCCACCATTTCCACCACCTTTACCGACTGGCTGGCTGGCGCTGGGCGTAAACGCCCGCAACGCAACCCCCGCCGGAGCACCTGAAGTCACGACGGCGGTGCGGCAAGCAAGGAGCCGGCCGGACGTCTTTGACCCTCGAGGCGGCGGCCTTCGGGAAGGCCGGTTCAAGCATCGCCGCCTTCCGGATCGGTGTTGGATTTCTTTTTCAAAAAGTCGTCGAGCCGGATGACCTTGGGGGAATCAAGCGCCGGATCGGCCGATGCCTTTTCGATCCTGATGGCTTCAAGCTTCTGCTGCAGATTGGGGTCTTGTTCCAGAAGCGCTTCGATGTCCTGCAGGCGGCTTTCCCAACGGTCCTTCAGATGCTGCAGGTTCCACTCCCGGCCCAGAAATTTCCCCAGGATTTCCAGGATACGAACCAGCGTGGGTTCCGGGGCGTCCCGGAGGTAGAACGGCAGGTGGGACCAGAGGCTCAAGACGGTGCAGGCTCCACCGGCGGCCGCCAGGTGCAGGGCCGAATGGACGGCCGAGGGTCCCTGGTAGTTGTTGTGCAGGCAGCCCCAGTCTTCCGCCAGATTGTAGCCCGTGGCATCCTGCACCACCGCGGAAACCCTCACTTCGTCGTGAAAGACCTGGTCGTATAGGCTGCCGAGGAGCACCACTTCGCGGCATCCCCAGCTTTCCAGACGCTCTATCATCTCGTTGGAAAAACGACGCCAGAGGCAGCAGGGTTCAGGGCCCAAGCCGAGAAGCACCCTCGACGGCTGGGCGTCCCCGGAACCGTAGAAGACGTACGACGGCCATTGGATCTGCTTCACCTGGCCGTGTCGGATCGTCACGTGAGGCCTCTGGCCGGCGGTGTGCCAGAAACCGTCCATGTCCCAGGTGGTTATTCTCTGATGAGGCAGCAACGCCTCCAGCTCCCGGAAGACCTGCTGCACCATCCCGGCCGCATCGGGCCAGCCGGTAAAGCCCAAGACCGCCTTTTCCGCCTGGAACCGGGATTGGACGACATGAAAAGCCATGGCGCCTCCTTTGCTTTCTGTCTTATGCGAAGCATAGCCCCAAGCCCCGAGGCCCTCAATGATAAATGATCTCTTGCGGAACCCCGCCCGGTTGTCTATCTTGACCGGGTTTCAGCCCCATCCCCGACCCGCCCGGACAAAAGGAGGCGCGAACCGTGACGGAAACCGATCTTTCGCTGCTCAGTTTCGACCAGGTGGTGGACCGGCTGGTCACGTTGAAGCGGCCGCACCAGGCGCGCTACCTTGCCATGTATTCCAGCTGGTACGGAGGCGTGATCGTCGATCCCGTCCTCATGATGGTGCCCATGGACGACCACCTGGTTCACCGGGGCGACGGCGTTTTCGAAGCGTTCAAATGCTTGAACGGAAACATCTACGGGCTGGACCGACACCTGGATCGGCTCGAATTTTCGGCGCGCCTGGCCCAGCTGGACCTTCCATTCGGCCGCGACGCACTGGCGGAGATCATCCGGTTCACGATCCGGGCGTCCAACGCTCGGGACAACTTGATTCGACTTTATGTTTCCAGGGGTCCGGGCGGCTTCACCAGCAATCCCTACGAATGTGTCGGGAGCCAGCTCTACGTGGTCATCACGGCGCTGACGTTGCCTCCGGTAGAAAAGTACGAGCGGGGCGTCACCCTGAAAACCAGCCGCATTCCCATCAAGAAGGCGTATTTTTCGAGTGTCAAGAGCTGCAATTACCTGCCGAACGTGCTCATGACCAAGGAAGCCCGAGACGCGGGGGTGGACTTCGCGGTTTCCGTCGACGAAAACGGTTTCCTGGGAGAAGGCGCTACGGAAAACATCGGTATCATCACCCCGGAGCGCGAATTCCTGGTGCCGCGATTCGACAGGATTCTCCGGGGAATCACCGTCTCCCGCATGATGGAACTGGCCCAGAACCTGGTGGGCGACGGGACCATCGCCCGGGTGGGCGAAGCGGACATCACGCCCGAGACGGCTTACGGCGCTTCCGAAGTCATGATGTTCGGAACCAGCTTCGATGTGCTCCCCGTGGTGGATTTCGACGGGCGACGGATCGGCCGCGGCATTCCAGGGCCCGTGTTCGCGAAGTTCCGGGACGTCTTCCGGAAAGACGTGGAAAGCGGCCCGGGCATGCTGACGCCGGTCTGGGATGGACGATGAAAGACGGACAAGGAGCGGTACGTTGGACAGTGGCGATCGGGATTCGCTGGTGGCCCGGGTGGAAGCGGCCTTCCGGGAAAGCATCTCCGTGAAGGAAAAAGTGATGGAGACGGCCGGGGAAACCATTGTTCGCATGGCGGAGCTTACGGCCGAGGTCTTTCGAGGGCGAAAGCGGCTTTTTATCTTCGGAAACGGGGGTAGCGCCGCGGACTCCCAACACTTGGCGGCGGAATTCGTCAACCGTTTCCGTCTGGAACGGGCTCCGCTTCCGGCGCTGGCTCTCACGGTGGACAGTTCGGTCCTCACCAGTATCGCCAACGACTATCACTTCGACGAGGTGTTTGAAAAGCAGCTGAAGGCCTTCGGACATGCCGGTGACGCCGCCTTGGGGCTCAGCACCAGCGGCCGGTCGCCCAACGTGGTCCGGGCGCTCAAGTGGGCCAGGGAAAACGGGCTGCATACCCTGGGCCTGGCCGGGGAGGCGGTGACCGAAATGGACGCCTACTGCGATCTCGTCGTTCACGTGCCGTCTCCGGAGACGGCACGGGTACAGGAAGTCCACCTGACCGTGGAACACATCTTCTGCCAGCTGGTGGAGGCCATCCTTTTCTCATGACCGGAAAGACAAACGACTGGGAACCGCTTTCCTTTGAAGGGCTGAGAACGACAAGTCTTCACGACCGGCCGAGCAAGGTTCGCCTGGAAGACGCCGCTCAGCCCTGGCAGCGGGGAGCCACACTGCGTGAATTCGTTCGGCGGCTTCCCCGCCAGCTGGCGGGCGGAAGCTTTCGGGAGGCGGTTCGAGCCGTCGCCGCGGCGGTTTCCGCCGGCCGAACCGTACTCCTCGGTATGGGCGCGCACCCCGTCAAGGTGGGACTCAACCCGCTGCTGGTGGACGCGGTCCGCCGCGGGATCCTCACCGCGATCGCGATGAACGGGGCGGGGGTCATCCACGATGTGGAACTGGCGCTGGCCGGGAAGACTTCCGAGGACGTGGCGGCGCACCTGGAGCTCGGCACGTTCGGCACGGCAAGGGAAACGGCGGAATTCATCCACGGAGCCGTCCTGGAGGGATTGCAGCGTGGAGGCAGAGGGCTCGGGCGGGCGGTCGGTGAACGGCTGCTGGAGGCGGAGGCGCCCCATCGGGGATTGAGCCTTCTCGCCGTGGCGGCGGAATGCGGGGTGCCCGTCACGGTTCACGTGGCCATAGGGACCGACATCATTCATATGCATCCGCAGATGGACGGAGCCGCCACGGGGGCTTTGAGCCACTACGATTTCCGCCTTTTCAGCCGGCTGGTTTCGACGTTGGCGGACGGGGTTTTCATCAACCTGGGTTCCGCCGTGGTGATTCCCGAAGTCTTTCTGAAGGCGGTGAGTGTCGCGGCCAACCTGGGATTTTCCCTTGACGGCATCACCGCGATCAACATGGATTTCATGCGCCACTACCGCCCGAGGGTGAACGTCCTGGAACGCCCGACGGCCGGCAGGGGACGCGGGATCGAGCTGATCGGACACCACGAACTCCTGTTGCCGCTCCTTTTCGCGGCGGTTATCGAGGAACTGGAAGGCGAGGGAGGATGAACATGGGAATTCCGATCCGGATTCAGGCAGGATCGATCGCCCTGGACGCGGAACTGCATGAGACGCCGACGGCCATGGCCATCGAACGGGTGCTCCCCATCGAAGCCGAGGCGGCGACCTGGGGCGAAGAGATCTATTTTTCGATTCCTGTGGCACAGCAATTGGACGAAACGGCCAAAGAAGTGGTCCAGGTGGGAGACCTGGGTTATTGGCCCAGAGGAAAGGCGTTCTGCATTTTCTTTGGTCCGACCCCCATGAGTCGCGGAGACGAAATCCGGCCGGCCAGCGCCGTGAACATCGTGGGACGGGTGCTCGGTGACGCCACGCGGCTGCGGTCGGTCCAGGACGGTGAGCTTGTCCGGATCGACCGGAAGCCTTAAGCTAGGTTAGCGATGTTTGTTGCTGTGACTCTGTCAAGAGAGGTGAGGCATGCCCATTTATGAGTACACGTGCCGCAAGTGCGGCGCCACGTTTGAATGCCTGGTGTTCGGCAGCCGGGAGACGGTTTCCTGTGCGGAATGCGGCTCTCCGGAGGTTTCCCGGATAATGTCGGTTTGCGGTTTCAAGAGTGGAGGCGAAAAGGGCGCGGCGAGCAGCCGGATGGGTTCCGGGGCGTCGTCCTGTGCCGGGTGTACCGCCGGAAGCTGCAGTTCCTGTCACTGAAGAAATCGGTGCCTTCGTGAATCGGACCCTCCGTATCGGAACCCGGGGAAGCCTCTTGGCCCTGCGCCAGAGCGAGCAGGTGAAGGCCGCCCTCTCGGCGATGCACCCGGAGCTTCGGATCGAACTGAAAATCATCAAGACCACCGGCGATAAGATCCTGGACGTCCCTCTGGCCAAGGTCGGCGGGAAAGGCCTCTTCGTCAAGGAAATCGAGGAGGCGCTCCTGGCGCGGCAGGTGGACTTGGCCGTCCACAGCATGAAGGACGTTCCTGCCATGCTCCCGGAAGGACTCGGGATTGCGGCGGTACCCGCACGGGAAGACCCGCGGGATGTTTTGGTGTCCGGAAAGGCGGGGACCCTGGAGGAACTTCCTCACAGGGCCGTGATTGGGACCGGCAGCCTGCGCCGGGGAGCTCAGGCGCTGGCTCTGAGGCCCGATCTTCGGGTGGAAACACTCCGCGGAAATCTGGACACCCGGCTCCGCAAGGCCCGTGACGGAAGCTACGATGCGGTGATCCTCGCCGCTGCGGGACTCCATCGCATGGGCTGGAAGGATCGCATCACAGCCTACCTGGACCCGGATGTCTTCATCCCGGCCATCGGGCAGGGCGCTTTGGGGATCGAGGCACGGGCCGATGACCGCGAGGTTTGGGGACTTCTCCGGGGCCTCCACGACGTTTCCACGGCGTCGGCGGTGACCGCCGAACGGGCGTTCCTCAAAGAACTGGAAGGCGGATGCCAGGTTCCCATCGGGGGGCACGCGCAGGTACTCGGTGCTTCGGTTGCACTGACGGGCCTGGTGGTGTCGCTGGACGGCCGGACATTGTGTCGGGAAACCCGGCAGGCGCCTTGTGAGGAAGCGGAAAGGCTTGGACGGGAGTTGGCCCGCGAGCTGCTCGACCGAGGGGCTCGAACGATCCTGGAAGAGGTGTACCGGGGGGCGTGAGGCGGATCCGTTCGGCGGGAGTGCGCCGCCGGTTTCGATGGTCATGGGGGTTGGCGTGGCGACGGGAAAAGTCTACCTGGTTGGAGCCGGGCCCGGGGATCCGGGTCTTTTTACGTTGAGGGGTAAAGAAGTCCTCGGTGAGGCGGAGGTGGTGATCTACGACTACCTGGCCAACGAAGAGCTCCTGGCCTTCGCTTCGCCTGAGGCCGAAAAGATTTACGTGGGAAAGAAGGGCGGCGATCATACGCTGAGCCAGGAGGCTATCAACCGGCTGATGGTTGAAAAGGGCCGCGACCAGGTTGTCGTTCGGCTCAAAGGCGGCGATCCCTTTGTGTTCGGCCGGGGCGGCGAAGAAGCCGAAGAGCTGGTCGCCGCGGGCATTCCCTTCGAGGTGGTCCCGGGGGTGACGGCGGCGACGGCGGTTCCGGCCTATGCGGGCATCCCGCTGTCCCATCGGGATTTAACGGCGTCCGTGGCTTTCGTTACCGGCCATGAACGAGCGGATCGGGACGATTCGAAGATCGCGTGGGAGAAACTTGCCGGAGCCGTGGGAACACTGGTCTTCTTCATGGGCGTCAAAAACCTTCCCGAAATCGTTCGGCAGCTCACGGCCTACGGCCGCCCGGCTTCCACTCCGGTCGCTGTGATCCGCTGGGGGACGATGCCTGAACAGCGTACGGTGACGGGGTGTCTGGAAGACATCGTGGAACGGGTGAAGGCCGTCGGCCTGAAACCGCCGGCCATCGTCGTGGTCGGCGACGTGGTGAAGCTACGTGAAAAGCTCAACTGGTTCGAATCGCGGCCGCTCTTCGGCCGCACGGTGGTTGTGACCCGGGCGCGGGAACAGGCGAGCGGCTTCAAGCGCCTGCTCCAGGATCTGGGGGCCCGCTGCGTGGAATTTCCCACTATCGCCATCGAGCCGCCCGAATCCTGGGCGCCTCTGGACCGAGCCGTTTCGCGCGTGGAGAGCTACGATTGGGTGCTCTTCACCAGTGTGAACGGGGTCCGGTGCTTCATGGAACGCTTGAAGGCCGGCGGCGGGGACGTGAGGGACCTAAAGGGCGTGCGCCTCGGAGCCATCGGCCCGAAGACCGCGGAGGCCCTTGAAGCCTTCGGCCTCCGGCTCGATCTGGTCCCCGGCGAATACCGGGCGGAAGCCATCTTGGACGTCCTCCAGGGAGAAGACCTTGTTGGGCGGCGGTTTCTGCTTCCGAGAGCCGCCGCGGCGCGAGACGTGCTTCCCGAGACACTCAAACGGCGGGGCGCGGAGGTGGACGTGGTTCCCACCTATCGGACCGTTCTTCCGGCCGAAAAAACCGGAAAAATCATGAAGCTCCTGCACGAGGGCGAGATCCATTGCATCACCTTCACCTCGTCCTCCACCGTCGGTCATTTCTTTTCTCTTCTGAAACCCGACGACGTGAGGCCTCTGTTGAAGGACGTCGTCTTGGCGTGCATCGGCCCCATCACCGCGGACACCTTGCGGACCTTCGGGTGGGAACCTACCGTCACGGCGGAGGAGTACACGATTCCCGGGCTGGTCCGGGCCATTTGCGACCATTTTTCACGGGTTCGCGAGGAACCGTGGCGCGGCGGTTCAGGCCGCCGGTAAAAAAGAAACGTAGAAAAACGTAAGAAGGTACCCGCCCCGATTTTATATGAAAATAACCACTTATTAAAGTGATTCCGGTATGTTGAGCATGCCAGCTATCATAGAAGTTTTACATTTGTGGTCGAACACAGAAGTCACAAGGGTGCAGGTCTTTTGCTTCTTGTTCCCAAGCTCCAGCTTGGGAACGAGGGGAAAATCCCCCTCTCCCTTGATGGGAGAGGGTTGGGGTGAGGGTGATAAAATTAACGTATGTCAATGAGTTACATTCCCCCTCGCCTTAATCCCCTCCCACAAGGGGAGGGGAAATAGAGTTTGGCATCAAATCTTAGGTCTATTATTTTCTACGCTACCAATAATTTCATGCTTCGTTGTGATCCCACAGGGTCATGGGTGCAGATCTTTTGCTTCTTGTTCCCAAGCTCCAGCTTGGGAACACAAGTGTGCAGAAGCTCCAGCTTCGTTTCCCATGAAGCCGTGACCCATCCCCTCATTCCCAAGCCAGAGCTTGGGAACGAGGGGATATTATTGGAAAGATACGAAAAAAACAGCCGACGCTCAGGAAGTAGAGCAGAGGTAGGGGCATGGTAGATCGCTGCCCGTACATAAATAAACGGCGGCTCGAAAGCCGCCGGGGTCCGGTTTGGCTGAAGATCGGTTTCGCTACGTAAGAGAATCCCTACTTCTTGACCTGTTCCGATCGGTACTGGAAGTAGGCGTTCCGCATGGCCACGTAGGGATCCAGGGCCGATTTCTTGAAATCTTCGTACTCGCCGATTCGCAGCGAGGCGCGGTTGACCCGGTCGGCGCTTACAACAGCAATGGATTCCGCAATGCCCGGGGTCAGGTAAAAGACGGGATCCAGGAAACAATCGCCGACGGTCCCGATCGTGTCCCGGATGGACGACGGTCCGAAAATAGGCCAGTGAATATAAATACCGTGTCCGATGCCGTACACGCCCAAGGTCTGTCCCAGGTCTTCATCATGGGCTTTGATGCCGAATTCCCAGGCGGCCGGATCGAAGAGCCCCCCCGCTCCCAGGGTCGAATTGAGAGCGAATCGGGCCACTTCCACTCCCGCCCGGTCCACTTTCCCCTGAAGCAGGTTGTTGACGAACCGAACCGGCATCAGGATGTTTTCGAAGGCCCGCCTCAGCGCCACACGAACGCCTTCCGGGATGAACGCTCCGTAAACCGTCGCGGTCGGTTTCAACACCCAGAAGTAGAGTCGGTCGTTGAACTGAAAGAAGGCCCGGTTGAGCGGCTCGAGCGGGTCCCGGATACCGCCTTCTTCGGTTTCTTCCGCGAACGGATCAAGAAAATCCTCGTCGGAAAAATCGCCGCCGGATTGAGCCCATGCGCGCGCAGGGGAAAAGAATCCCTGGAGCGACGCCTGGGGCGCATGCCAGGATAAAAGAAACACGCTCGACAAGACCAGCGTCATGCACAGCCGCTTCAGCGTCTTCCCCTTATCCGCCAGAGCTTCCGCCATCACCCTCCTCCCTTCCAGCTTGTCCGGGTTTCGTAACTACTCATCTAAAACGCGTTATCCGTAAGAAGTCAAACAAAAACCTTTTGGGCCTGACCCCTCGATGCTGATACATTACCCGCCGTTGTCAATCTCGCATCCCTTTCGTTACAATTTTGTAACCCTGAAGCGGGAAGGTGCGAGGCGTTCAAGGGCGGACGGATTTCCGGTGAAGCGGCCCGGCGGGCAGAGGGTCCGGGCGGATTTCCCGGTCGGCTGGATACGAGGAGGTGCCATGGGGTTGGAGATGTTTTCGGAGGAAGACCGGCGATTCATGACATCCCTGGGGATCGACGAACGGCGGGTTTTGGAGCAGTTGACCATGTTCGAAAAGGGGGCCCGTTTCGCTCGGCTGGACCGGCCGTGCACCTTGGGCGACGGCATTCTCCAGGTGCCCGCGGAGCGGCGTCCGCACTACGAGGTGCTTCATGCCGAGGCGGCTTCGGCGGGCCGGTTTTCCTGGTTTGTTCCCGCTTCCGGAGCGGCAACGCGAATGTTTCAGGCGCTTTTTAAGGTGTTCAAGGAATCGCCGCCTCCATCCCGCGATGCGATGGAGCGGAGAGCCCGGCAGGGGGACCGCGACGCCGCGGCCTTCCTTGAATTCGTGGAGAACGCTCATCGTTTCGCGTTCTACAACGACTGGAAAAACGCCATGGCCCGGTGCGGCTTGGATCTCGAAAGCGAACTAGCCGCAGGGCGCTACGCGACGGCGCTGGAGTTCCTGCTGACGGAGAGGGGACTCCATTACGGATACCTGCCCAAGGCGCTCTTGAAATTCCATGCCTATCCCGACGGGGCTCGGACGGCCTTCGAGGAACACCTGGTTGAAGCCATTTCGATCGTGAAGGACGGTCATGGGGTCTGCCGCCAGCACTTTACGGTGAGTCCCGAGCACGAGGCCCTGTTCCGGGAACTCGCCCGGGTCGCGGCGGCTTCCTACGGAAGGAAATACGGGGCGGTCTTCGAGATTACCTTCTCGCACCAGAGTCCGGGCACGCAGACTCTCGCCGTGGACAGGGACAACCGGCCGGTTCGGGACGCCGGCGGCCGCCTGGTCTTTCGGCCCTGCGGCCATGGAGCTCTTCTGGGAAACTTGAACGATCTCCAAGCCGATGTGGTTTTTATCAAGAATATCGATAACGTGGTTCCGGATCACCTGAAGGGAGCGACGATCGCCTGGAAAAAGGTGCTGGCCGGGGTGCTCCTGGACATCCAGCAGAGGGCTCATGGATTCGTCCGCGCTCTGAAAAGTGACCGGTACGCCGCGGTGCTGGAGGATGCGGCCGCTTTTGTGAAGGAAACGTTTTTGTGCGAGGTGCCGGTGGGTGGGACTTCCCGGGAAGCCCTGCGGGATGGGCTCCTGGATCGCCTGGACCGGCCCCTCAGGGTCTGCGGCATGGTGAAGAATGTGGGAGCCCCGGGCGGCGGTCCCTTCTGGGTGCAGGGGGACGACAGGCGCCTCAGCCGGCAGATCGTGGAAAAGGCCCAGGTGGACTGGTCTGATGAGTCTCAGCGGGCGGCGTGGGAAAAGGCCAGCCATTTCAACCCGGTGGACCTGGTGTGCGCGGTGCGGGATGCGGCCGGCCGGCCGTACGATCTCATGCGTTATCGAGATCCTCAGGCCGTCTTAATCACGGTCAAGTCCATGGAGGGCCGGGAGGTGAAGGCCTTGGAGCTTCCAGGGCTTTGGAACGGAAGCATGGCCTACTGGAACACGATTTTCGTGGAAGTGCCGCTGGAGACCTTCAATCCCGTTAAGACGGTAAACGATCTGCTGCGGCCGGAACACCAGCCGGGGTGAGGGCGCACGGGGCGCCTTCGATGCCGAAACCCCGTGGAAAGGACCGATGATCGAAAAGTATTCACATGCGGAATTGGCCGCACTGCACGAAATCGCCCGGGTGCTTTCTCGGCCCGACGAATTGAAGGACCAGCTCCAGAGTGTTCTCGACATCCTGAGCGGCAGGTTGGGGATGGAACGGGGGATGATTTCCATCTTGGACCTCAAGACCGGTGAAGCCTGGTTGGACGTGGCCCGGGGTGTGGACGTGGAGGTCGGGAAGATTTCCTATCGACCCGGGGAAGGGATTACCGGCAAGGTGGCCCAGACCGGCCGGCCCATGGCCATTGCCGACTTGGGGAAAGAGGCTCATTTTCTGGACCGGACGGGGGCCAGGAAGGCCCTCAACCGCAGGGAACTCACGTTCCTTTGCGTTCCCATCTTCTACCAGGGCCGGGTGGTGGGCGTGCTTTCCGCGGACAAGCTGAGCCGAACGGTGGAAGACCTGGACCGTGAGATCGAGCTCCTTTCCGCCGTGGCGGAACTGGCGGGGAAGGTGGTCCATTTTCGGGCCGTGGAAGAAGAAAACCGGCGGCTTCGCCGGATTCTTGCGGAAGCCCGCCGCCCGAAAACGAGTATCATCGGCCGTTCCAAAGGAATTCAGGAAGTACTGCGGCTCATCGACCAGGTGGCGGACACCAACACCACGGTGCTCATTCACGGGGAAACCGGCACCGGCAAAGAGCTGGTGGCGCGGGCCATTCACGAAAACAGCCGCCGGAGCAAGGGGCCGCTGATCCGGGTCAACTGCGCCGCCATGCCCGACAGCCTGCTGGAAAGCGAGTTGTTCGGCCACGAAAGGGGAGCTTTTACGGGAGCGGTGACGCGGCGGCGGGGTCGTTTTGAAGAAGCCCAGGCCGGGACCATCTTTCTCGACGAAGTGGGGGAACTGTCGCCGGTGGCCCAGGCCAAGCTTCTCCGAGTGCTGCAGGAACGGGAGTTCCAGCCCCTTGGTTCATCCCGGACCGTGAAGGTGGATGTGCGCGTGGTGGCCGCAACCAACAAGGACCTGGAAGCGGAAGTCGCCCGAGGCGGCTTTCGTTCGGATCTTTATTACCGGCTCAACGTGTTTCCCATCTTTCTGCCGCCGCTCAGGGAACGAGGGCCCGACATTCTGCTTCTGGCCGATTTTTTCGTCCTGAAATACGCTCGGGAATTCGGGAAGCCGGTGGCCCGGATCTCCACCCCCGCCATCGATCTCCTCATGGCCTATCACTGGCCGGGCAACGTGCGTGAACTGGAAAACTGTATTGAACGCGCCGTCCTCCTGGCCTCCGGCGACGCCATCGAAGCCCGCCAGCTTCCGCCCACCCTCCAGATGAAACCCGCCGAACTGCAGGAAGGCGTCCGGGGAAAGCTGGACGTCCTGGTGAGCGCCTTCGAGCGGGATCTCATCACAGAAGCCCTCAAAGACGCTCGGGGAAACCAGGCGCAGGCGGCGAGGCTCCTCGGGAGCACCAAAAGGATCATCCAATACAAGGTGAAGAAATACTGCATCGATCCCGTTCGTTTCCGTTCCAGGGACCGGTCGTGAGGGAAGAGGCGGCGGTGTTACGGGAACATTTCTGTCCCTCCCGGGTTCTCCTGGGGTGCGGTCAGTGCGGCGATCCGGCCGCGACCGGGCTCCCGGTTAAGGTTGGAACGGAATTTGCCCGGAAGGAGCGTGTGCATGAAGATCGGGATGGCTCAAATCGACCCCACGGTGGGAGACTTCGAAGGCAATAGCGAAAAGATCTGCCGGTTTGCGGAAAGAGCTCGAAGGGAAGCGTGCGACCTGGTGGTTTTTCCCGAAATGGCCGTTACGGGCTATCCACCGCGGGACCTTTTGGAAAAATCGGGTTTCGTGGCGCGAAGCCGCCGGTATTGGGACCGACTGGCGCGGGCTTCGGAGGGCATAGGGATGATCTGCGGCGCGGTGACCGAAAACCGCGATGGACCGGGAAAGCCTTTGTACAATGCGGCGCTTTTTTTTGAAGACGGCCGGCTGATCGCCGAAGCCAGAAAGCGGCTGCTGCCGTCCTACGACGTTTTCGATGAAGAACGGTACTTCGAACCGGGGCGGGAGCCGTGTTGGGTGGATTTTCGGGGAAAGCGGCTGGGGATCACCGTGTGCGAGGACATCTGGACGGAGGAGCCCTTCCTTCCCCGGGCTCTGTACCGGGTCAACCCGGTGATGGATCTGGCGGCCGCTTCCATCGACCTCCTGGTGAACGTTTCGGCGTCGCCCTTCCATGTGGGAAAGGCCGAATGGGTCGGCGGCCTCCTTCGTTCCCATGCCGCCAGGGTCGGGGTTCCCGTGGTCTACGTGAACCAGGTGGGAGGCAACGACGAGTTGATCTTTCAGGGGCGCAGCGTGGTGTGGGACCCCGGTGGGCGGCGATTGGCCTGCGGCGCGGATTTCCGGGAGGATCTTGTGACGTGGGACAGCGAGACCGGAAACGGCGACGATCATGCCGGAAGTCTCGACGCCCCCGAGGAAGTGATCGAAGCGCTGGCGTTGGGACTCCGGGACTATGCGGCCAAGTGCGGCTTCAGCCGGGCGGTGCTGGGGTTGAGCGGCGGGATCGATTCGGCGGTCACGGCGTGCCTGGCCAAGCTGGCCCTGGGCGCCGAAAACGTCCTTGGGGTCGGCATGCCGGGTCCGTACAATGCGCCGGAGAGCCTGGAGGACGCCGGGGAAGTGGCTCGCCGACTGGGCATGGATTTCCGCGTGGTTCCCATTCACCGGCCCTTTGAAGCCTTCGCCGAGGTCCTCGCTCCCGTCTTCCAGGGAACGGCTCCGGACGTCACCGAGGAGAACCTGCAGGCGCGTCTTCGAGGCGTGATCCTCATGGCGCTTTCCAATAAGTTCAACCGGCTGCTGCTCAACACGGGAAACAAGTCGGAACTGGCGGTAGGCTACTGCACGCTGTACGGCGATATGAACGGGGGTCTGTCGGTGCTTGGAGACGTTCCCAAGACCATGGTCTACCGGGTGGCGGAACGGATCAACGGCCGCTACGGCTGGATTCCCGATCGCACCGTTCGGCGGCCGCCTTCCGCGGAACTGCGGCCGGGCCAGAAGGACGAAGACTCCCTGCCGCCCTACGACGTGCTGGACCCGATCCTCGCGGCGTACGTGGAAGAGCGGCTTTCGGCCGAGGAGATCGCCTCCCGCGGCTGGGACCTCGAAACGGTCAGGTGGGTGGTTCATCGGGTGGACGGCAACGAATACAAGCGCTGGCAGGCGCCGCCGGTGCTCCGCGTGACCTCCAAGGCGTTTGGAATCGGGCGGCGCCTGCCCATCGCTCATGGATACCGGGAAGGAAGGACGGCATGAAGAAGATCGAAGCGATCGTCAAACCGTTCAAACTCGACGACGTGAAGGACCGCTTGACGGAAATCGGCATCAAGGGAATGACGGTGACGGAAGTCCGGGGCTTCGGCCGCCAGAAGGGCCACACGGAAATCTACCGTGGGGCCGAGTACGTGGTGGATTTTCTCCCGAAGATCAAGGTGGAGATCGTGGTGAGCGACGATCGGGTGGCGGAGGTGGTGGAAGCCATCTGTGAAGCGGCGCGGACGGGAAAGATCGGCGACGGGAAGGTGTTCGTGACTCCGGTGGAGGAATGCATCCGCATCCGCACGGGCGAATGGGGGGAAGGGGCGCTGTGAGGGGGACATGAACGAACGGACCGAAAGGGAGGGATTTTTCGCCCTGCACCGGAAATTGAAGGAGCAGCGGCAGGCGTTTTCCCGGTTCTGCGCCGGTGACGTCCCCGGGGTACTGGCCGCGCGGACCTATGCCCAGACCTTCCTCCAGGTCCTTCAGA
Source organism: Desulfoglaeba alkanexedens ALDC (assembly GCF_005377625.1). GTDB lineage: Bacteria > Desulfobacterota > Syntrophobacteria > Syntrophobacterales > DSM-9756 > Desulfoglaeba > Desulfoglaeba alkanexedens. The sequence continues at coordinate 2,283,275 of NZ_CP040098.1, forward strand.
ATGGCGTCCGGCCGATGGTCTCGGACGAACGCGGATGGGCGTTCGTGGCCGTCGGAGGTTTCGGGCGGGGGGAACTGAGCTTCGCCTCCGACATCGACTTACTCTTTCTCTACCATCGACGCCTGCCGTCGTTCCTCGAAGACCTCATCCGCGACCTGGTCTACGGCCTGTGGGATGCGGAGTTCGAAGTGGGGCACGTGGTCACCTCCGTTTCGGGTCTGCGCGGCCTCATGCGCGAAGATTTTTCCGCGGAAACCACGTACCTGGAAACACGCTTCATCGCGGGGGACCCCGGCTTCTATGCGGACTGGCGCCGCGCACTCCTCAAAGACTACGGGCGGCAGCGGAGGCGCCGCTTTCTCGACTCCCTGCTGCGTTACTGCCGGGGGCGCCTCGCCCAGTACGGCGAAAGTTCCTACCTGCTGGAACCGCACCTCAAAGAGGGGATCGGAGGCCTTCGAGACCTGCATGTCGCCCGCTGGGCCGCCATGGTGTTTCTCGGAGACGGAGCTTTTGAAAGCATGGTGCAGGAAAGATGGTTGTCCCCGGAAGAGCGCCATTGGCTGGAGCAGGCCCAGGATTTCCTCTGGCGCGTCCGGCTCCAGCTGCACGGCCTCGTCGGGCGTCGCCAGGACCAGCTGCTGCTGGGGGACCAGGAACCCATCGCCCTCCGGCTGGGCTTCGTCGACGGTACGGAAGGCTCGGCCGTGGAAGCCTTCATGCGGCTCTACTACCGGCACACGGCCCGTATCCGCCGGGTCACGGCCTTTCTGATGGAAAAGCTTCAGTCGGAATACGGCGGAGGCCGCAAGAGAAAGCGCCGCGACCGAATTCTTCCCGGCCCGTTTCTCCTGGAAGGCGAACACCTGAGGTTCCTCGAACCGGAGATGATCGCCAAGCGCCCGGGCATCCTCATGCAGTTCTTCTGGCAGGCGGCTCAATCCCGCGCCCACTTTCACCACGAGACGGGCCAGCTGATCCGGGAAAACCTGCGGCATTTCACCCCCGAATGGCGCGAACACCCGGAAGTGGTGGCACAGTTTTTCGAGATCCTGACCCACCCGGAGATGGCGTTCCCGGTTCTCAAGGTGATGATGGAAACAGGGTTCCTGGAGGTTTTCCTTCCCGAGTTCGCTCACGTACGTTACCGCGTGCAGCACGACGTCTACCACCTCTACACCGTGGACGAACACCTCCTGCGAACGGTGAGGGAACTGCACCGGCTCAACACCCACGAAGACGAAGGCCCGTTGAAACCCGCGCTGGCCGCCCTTTTCGCCGACTTGAAACACCCCCGGGTGCTCTACCTCGCGGCGCTCATCCACGACATCGGCAAAGGGTTAGGGAAGAACCATGCGGAACGCGGTGCGGAAATGGCTCGGGAGATGGCCGGGAGGTTTCACCTGTCGGGGGAGGAATCCGATCTCCTGGTGTACCTGGTGCGCCGACACCTGCTGCTCGCCGAAACGGCTCTGAAGCGCGACCTGAGCGATGAAAAGCCGGTGGTGCGCTGTGCCGCGGAAGTGGAGGACCGGGAGCGGCTTCGAATGCTCTACATCCTAACCATCGCCGATTCCAAGGCCACAGGGCCCGGCGCCTGGAACACCTGGCGGGCGTCGCTTTTGAGAGAACTTTACCTCAAGGTGGACCGGATTCTCCGCCGCGGCGAACTCCGAATGGAAGACGTCCGTGTGCGGGTCGCCGAGATTCAGCGGGCGGTTCTGGCGCTGATCGCCGACGCAACGGAACGGAGCCGGGTGAGCCGCTGGCTCGACGCCCTGTCGTTCCGCTACCTGCTGTCTCAGCCGGCGGACGCCGTGGTCCGCCATTACCGGATGGAACAGGAACTCCGTAAGACTCCCCTGGTGCTCGACGCGCGGCCGCTGGAAGGCGAAATGTGGGAAGTGAGCGTCGCGTGCCAGGATCGGCCGGGTCTTTTCGCGCTCATCACCGGCGTCCTCTGGGTTCACGGCCTGAACGTTCTCGCCGCCGATATCTTCACGCGCCGGTGGGGCGTGGCCCTCGACGTGCTGCGCGTGGAAAGCCTGCCGGATCCCCTTCACACTGAAGAAATCTGGGAAAAGATCCGCGGCGACCTGGCGGCGGCCCTTGCGGATCAAAAACACATGGAACGACTGGCCGCCCGGGAAAGCCGGCCCTCCCTCATCCGCAAACGCTGCGTTCCCACCAAGAAGGACCGGGTGGTGATCGACGAAGACGCCTCCGATTTCTACACGGTCATCGAAGTGTACACCTGGGACCGGCCGGGCGTGCTCCATGCCATCACCCGAACGCTGTATGAAATGGATCTTTCCATCCAAATCGCCAAAATCGCCACCCCGGGAGCCCAAGTGGTGGACGTCTTCTACGTGACCGACCTCGAAGGCAACAAGATCCTGGACACTTCCATCCACGATACCGTGAAGCACAGGCTGCTGGAGGTACTGGCCCGGTGCTGAGAATACAAAATTGTCATTTTTTGTGTTTGCTCCGAACTGTCCGCCAACCTGACGAAAGTATTGATAAATGTGCAAATAGCATGGAGTTTTTCGGGCGTTCTGGAAGCGGCTGATCGGGATATGAAACCATTTTGTCATTGGCGGAGCGTCCGGGAGGGGGTCCTGGAACGGAAAGCGGGCGAATCCAAAGCGGAGGATTTTCCCGATAAGTCACGGATATTCAGAAGTTGGAGTGTTTACGCTGTGCTGGCATGAAAATCGCTCAAGAAGGCGGATACGGACGAAAACCTGAAGCAATCATTTAAAGGAGGATGGAGAATGACCCCGAAAGAAGTGATGGAGTACGCGAAGGCCAACGGCGCCAAGATGGTGGATTTCAGATTCCTTGATTTTCCGGGGATATGGCAGCATTTTTCGGTTCCGATCAGCGAATTCGACGAAAGTTCCTTCGAAGAGGGATTCGGTTTCGACGGTTCCAGCATTCGCGGCTGGCAGCCCATCAATGCCAGTGACATGCTGGTGGTTCCCGACCCGGGGACGGCCGTCATGGACCCTTTCATGCAAGTGCCGACCCTCACCGTGATCTGCAACGTCGTGGACCCGATCACCAAGGAAAAATACACTCGGGATCCGCGCCATATCGCTCAGAAGGCGGAAGCCTACCTCAACTTCACCGGGATCGGCGATACGGCCTACTTTGGACCGGAGGCCGAGTTTTTCATCTTCGACGACATCCGCTACGATACAGCGTCTCATTTCAGTTACTATCACCTGGATTCGGTTGAAGGGATCTGGAACAGCGGGCGTGCCGAGAATCCTAACCTGGGCTACAAGCCCCGCTACAAGGAAGGCTACTTTCCTGTGCCGCCTTCCGACTCCCTACAGGACCTGCGGTCCGAAATGGTCATGATCATGCAGCAGGTGGGGCTCCAGATCGAATGTCAGCATCACGAGGTGGCCACCGCCGGTCAGGCGGAAATCGACATGCGGTTCGCTCCGCTCGTCAAGATGGGCGACCAGCTCATGTGGTTCAAGTACATCATCAAAAACGTGGCTCGGAGGCACTGCAAGACGGTGACCTTCATGCCCAAGCCGCTTTTCGGTGACAACGGTTCCGGCATGCATACCCACGTGAGCCTCTGGAAGGAAGGCAAGCCGCTGTTCGCCGGTGATCGATATGCGGGTCTGAGCGAAATGGCGCTCCACGCGGTGGCCGGCGTTCTCAAGCACGCGGCGGCCCTTTGCGCGTTCACCAACCCGACCACCAATTCCTACAAGCGCCTTGTCCCCGGCTACGAAGCGCCGGTGAACCTGGCCTATTCCAGCCGGAACCGAAGCGCCTCCATCCGGATTCCCATGTATTCACCGTCGCCCAAGGCCAAGCGGATCGAAGTCCGGTTTCCGGACCCTTCGTGCAACGGCTACATCGCCTTCAGCGCCCTGCTCATGGCCGTGCTGGACGGCATCGAAAAGCGGATGGATCCCGGCGAACCGCTGGACAAGGACATTTACGCCCTGAGTCCCGAGGAGCTGGCGGATGTGCCGTCCACGCCGGGTTCCCTGGACGAGGCCATGAAGGCCCTGGAAAACGACAATGAATTCCTGCTGAAGGGCGATGTTTTCACGGAAGACGTGATTGAGACCTGGATCAAGTACAAGCGGGAAAGGGAAGTGGATCCGGTCCGGCTGCGGCCACATCCGTACGAGTTCATGCTGTACTATGACATTTAGGAGATTGTCCGACCGTGAAAGGATAGCGACCCCGATCGCGGCGAGGGCGCCGCTCCTACAGGAACAAGGAACCTCAGGGCCCGACTTTCATGAGATTGTTTCTTGCCGGCGATCCCCATCGCGACGAGGGCGCCGCTCCTACAGGACCGTGGTTACTTTCGTAGGAGCCGGCTTGCCGGCGATCAGGGTCAACGGGGCATCGCCGGTTTAACGGGTCGCGGGCAAGCCCGGTCCTACAAGAGGCACATGTGGGAGGCCCGCCCTCGGGCCGATGGGGGGGCATTGGGGTTTGTTCTCCACCTTGTTCCCAAGCTCCACTATCCACCTTGTTCCCAAGCTCCAGCTTGGGAACACAACTGTGCAGAAGCTCCAGCTTCGATTCCCATGAGGCCGTGACCCATGCGAACCCGCTACAAAATCCATAACAAAGGACACTAGCACCGCTGCTTCGTCACACGTGTTTATATGAAAATAACCAATTTATTAAAGTGATTCCGGAATGTTGAGCACGCCAGCTGTCATAAACTTTTGGTAGCGTTTTAAAGTGGAGACCTTAAGGAAAAAGGATAACGAAGGTCAAAAAGTCCCCCTCTCCCCCCTCCCCTTAATCCCCTCCCACAAGGGGAGGGGAATTCTATTTCCCCTCGCACAAGGGGAGGGGGAAAAGGGCATGCGGCTGTATAGCTATGTGATCATGGAGAACCATATTCACCTCATCGCGAGCAGCCGAGATTTAGGTAGTGTCAACGATTTTGTGTAAATTCATTACCCCTCCAACTGCTTCCAAAAGGGCAGATTTTTAGCGACTTTTCCGAGAGGATTGGACCTCCAGTGGAGCTCCATCTTCAATGCAATGAATGCAAGGAGGGTGTAACAGGACTGCTCACCTGCCACGATCTCCATCGGCCTGGTCCTTCTGCGAAACTCCTTGTTGAGCCTTTCGATGATGTTGGTGGTTCGAAGAGAGATCCATTCTTCTTCAGGGAAGTGGAAGAAGGTAAGGCACGCATCCAGGCTCTTCTCCAGACATTTCACCGCGGATGGGACATGCTTTTCCCATCTTTCCTTGAATTCCTTGAAGAACTCCCGGGCCTTGTCCGGACAGGAGGCATAGAAGATGGACCTCATCCCGTCTGCCACCTCTTGTTTGAACTTCTGAGGAACCTTGGCCAGAACGTTTCGGGCAACATGAACCTGGCAGCGTTGGATCTTCGCTTTGGGAAACTCTTCCTTGAAGACGGCCTCCAGCCCGGGCAGCCCATCCATCACCCCCAAAGTGATCCTGGAAGCATCAAGGCCTCTTCTTTTAAGATCTTTGAAGAACTCTCTCCATGTGGGGGCCGATTCCTTGTCTCCCGCCTGCAGCCCAAGCACAAACCGGCACCCCTGCTCGGTCACTCCAATGACAACAAGCACCGGGACCTTCTCTATGGAATCTCCCATCCTCATAGCGAAGTTGACCCCGTCGACGAACAGATACTTTACCGGTTCTTGCGACAGGTCCCTGTTTCTCCACTTCTCCAGGGCTTCTTTAAGCTCACCGTTTGCCTGGCTGATCTCGGTGTGGGAGATCTTTCTTCCGACGAGCCGCTCGGTCATCATGGCCAGAGTCCGCGTGCTCACCCCACCCAGAAACATCAGACACAGATCGTGGGCTATCTCGCTCTCATACTGCTTCGAACGGGGAAGAACCTGCGTGTGGTACTCACCGTTTCTATCCCGAGGGACCTTGGTCGAAACCTCCCCTATCCCCTTGAGAGTAAATCTTCTTACGTAGGAGCCGTTTCGGTAATTGGCGGCTCCCGGCTCCGCCTCACCTGGATCTTTCCTCTCGTAGGGCTCTCTTCCGAGGAAATGGGTGAGCTCGGCATTCATCATCTCAGAAAGATACCGTCCAACTATTTCCTTTACATCCAGCCGAACCATCTGGAATATCTGCTCCGGGTTTTGCTGAATCTCTTTGAAAATGCTTACTACCTCGGGTACACTGATCTCGATTCTCATTGGGCGCTTTTCCTTTCTTTGAGGTTGTTTTTGGCAAAACCCTCTCTTAACGGAAAAGTGCCCTTTTTTCTACTGCTTAGAATTTACACAAAAAATCTTACACCACCAGATTTATCAAGGGCCATGCAATCGTCCAAATCCTTTACAGCGAGGGGAAGCTGGAGCTTCCTGGGCAGGCCGTTCCCAAGCCGGAGCTTGGGAACGAGGGGAAAATGTCTAATGTCTAATGTCTAATGTCTCCGGTTGGACTCCATGCCCATAAGACTCGAGCTTCAACGCATTGGAAAGGCGTCCAATTATCTCGGTACGCTGCTGCGAAGCCAGCCGGAATATGAAGACTGGCTCTGGAATCGAAAGCAGATCTTTCGCCGCTACCCCCTGACGGAACTCTATGAACACCTGAAAGGACTCATCATCGAAGCCTCCGGCTTCGAGGATCTGCTCCGGTCCTACCGCAGATTCAAGCAGCTGCATTTTCTGAGAATCGGCGGCCGCGACCTTCTCGGTTGGGCCGACCTGGTGGAAACCACGGGTCAGTTGAGCGATCTGGCCCACGTGACCCTTCAGGTGGGGCTGGAAACCCTTGTCGGCCACCCCCGGTGGTGGATGCCGCCGGAGCGGGTCGATGCCTGGCGGGAATCCTGGGACCGCTTGGAATTCGTGGTGATGGGCCTGGGCAAGCTCGGCGGCTACGAACTGAACTACGCCTCGGATGTGGACCTCCTCTTTCTCTACACCCCGAAGGAAAAGCGCCGGGCGATCCATCCTGACGCACCGTCCGTGCTGAACCCGCTCTGCCAGCACCTGTCTGGGCTCTTGGCCGATGCCGTGGGAGGGGATCGGGTGTTCCAGGTGGACCTGAGGCTGCGCCCTCAGGGAAAAGACGGCGAACTGGTGCCGTCGCTGATGGCGGCGAGCCAGCACTACCTGCTGAAGGGGCGGGCCTGGGAGCGGCAGGTTCTTCTGAAGGCGCGGCCGGTGGCCGGGGACCGCGGGCTGGGGACGGCCTTTCTGCAGGAGGTGCGTCCTTTCGTGTTCCGCCGCTTCCTCGACTTCCAGGCGCTCGACGAACTTCAGGCCATGCGGGACCGGATCCTCGCCGAAGGCCTCAAAGCCGGCCCAGGTGCCGCCTTTGACGTGAAGCTCGGAGTGGGCGGCATCCGTGAAGTGGAGTTTCTGGTCCAGTCCTTTCAGCTCATCTATGGAGGCCGCCATCCGGAATTGGACGAACCCAATACCCTGCGCTGTCTCACTCAGCTGGAACGGCTCGGGCTCCTGCCCGAAGATGCGGTGCGGGAGCTCCGGGAAGCCTACACGTTCCTCCGGCGCGTGGAACACTGGGTACAACTGGATCAGAACCGCCAGACCCAAAGGCTTCCGAAGTCGCCGGAAGGCCGTGAGCGCCTGGCGGAGGCGCTGGGCTTCGAAGGGGACTTCGATCGTTTTTTTGAGACCTTGAACGCTCACTGCGAGGTGGTCCACGGCCATTTCACCAGTCTTTTCAGGCCGTCCGAAGATGCCGGGCGGGGTCCTGAAGCTTTTCGGGAAACCGTGGAAGATTCGGAGGGCGAAGCGGCCGCCCGGGTTCGGGAGGACGTCTCGCGGGCGCTGAAACGGTTGGAACCGGTTCTACGCCGTTTTCCGCCGACGTTTCGCGATGTGGTGGCGGAAACCATCGCCGCTCTGGGGGAACGGGCCCGAGAGGACGTCTTCCAGGAGATGGCCGCACGGGTGGAACGGTACCTGGGCCAAGTGCGGCGCCGTTCGGGCCTGGCGAAGATTTTCGAAGGGGCGGCCCCGTGGGTTCGAACGCTTGTTCAGGCGCTGGCCGTAAGCGAAATGGTCTCCAATCTCCTGGCTCATCAGCCGAGCCTCGTGGAAGGGGTTTCCGCCTGTGCCGGAGACTGCCCGGACGACGACGCTTGGGAGGTGTCGTCCCGAAAGATCTTGAAACGGTGCACAACCTACGAAGAATCAGTGGAATGGATCCGGCGGCTCAAGAACGAGCGCCTGCTGATGCTGGCGCTTTCAGATCTTGGCGGCCGCCTGGATGCCGAGCGGCTGGAAGAAAGCCTCACCCGCCTGGCCGATTTCGTCATCGTGGAAACGTTCCGTGCGGTCCGGGAAGACGTGGGGGAAGGCGATGGGCTTCCGCTGGCCATCCTGGGGCTCGGAAAGCTTGGAAGCCGGGAAATGGGCTATCTTTCGGACCTGGATATCATGTTCGTCTACGAACCGAAAGAAGGCGAATCGCCGGAGCAGATCCCCGTCCCCGTGGTACGGCTCATCCAGAGGTTCATGCGAATGATCAGTATCCCGCTCCAGGAGGGGCCGGGGTACGCGGTGGACGCAAGGCTCCGCCCCACGGGGAACTACGGGCCCCTCGTGGTCACGCACAAAGCCTGGTGTGCTTACTACGAGCAGAGGGCCGACCTCTGGGAAATCCAAGCGTTGCTTCGGCTTCGAGCCGTGGGCGGGTGGAGGGAACTAGGTCGCGCCCTTGAGGCGAAGGCTCGGGAACTCTGCTTTCAGCCTCGGGATCCCGGCGAAGTGTGGCCGCGGCTCTGTCACCTGAGGCAACGCATGGAAGGGGAACGGGCGGGGGAGCGTGAGGGGACGGTGAACCTGAAACTGGGTTACGGCGGCATGGCGGACCTGGAATTTCTGGTCCAGGGTTTCCAACTGATCCACGGATGGGAAGACCCGGCGCTGCAAGCGTCCGGCGTCAGGCGAGTGCTGGGAAGAGTGGCCGAAAGGCTGGCGGAAACGGAAGGCGTCACCCCGGGCGCAGGCCCGCTCCTCATGGAAGCCTTCAGTGCCTACCGTGCCCTGGAACAGCGGCTCCAGCTGTTCGACAATCTTTCGACCCAGCGCCTGACCTCGGAACAGTTCACTTTGCTGAAGGAGCTCGGTCTGTGGCCGCCCCCCGGAGGGAGCCGCCTGGAAAGCTGGGAAGACCTCCAACGGCTCAGGCGCCGGGTGCGGGAAATCTGGGACGGCGTGTGCGCCGTCTCTCGGCCGGCTTCATGAGTACTTTTTTGTACCCGAAAGGATCTCGTTCCACCTTGTTCCCAAGCTCCGCCATCCACCTTGTTCCCAAGCTCCAGCTTGGGAACACAACTGTGCAGAAGCTGGAGCTTCCCGGGCAGGCCGTTCCCAAGCCAGAGCTTGGGAACGAGGGGAAACAACCGAACCCCCCGTCTTTCCAGCGAACCTCGGATCGGTGTCCGTGGCAGGCGTTGGAATCCATTACCTTGCTGCAAAAATCAGTCAGCCCGATTTATTGAGAAGATACTTTTTTGTACCCGAAAGGATCTCGTTTGAGCGTGATGCGGCGTCGGAACTTTGATTTCGGGCGCGTTTCCCTTCGGCCCGGCCCGGTTTTCGGCGTAGGGGAAATTTTTGTTTGCTTTTCGAGTCATCTTTGACATAATGGTTTACCTGCGACAGCGTTTCGTCCTTCCCCAAACAACGACGTTTGGAAAATTCCCCGGACACCGACGTTCGGAAAGGCCCACCGCTTGACGGCTGGGCTTTTTTTGCCTCTTGAGGCTGCGTTTCTCGCTGTCAAAACAAGATTGTTCCACCGAAAAGCACGAAGGAGGCCGCAGGCCATGTGCCGTCTTTTCGCCGTAACCAGCCAGGAACCTCAGTCGCCCATGATGGCCATCCAGGCCCTGGACGTCATGCGGGAGGGGCATGACGGTTCGGGGGTGGGGCTTTTCCTGAGCGATCTGGGGGGACCGTTTGAGGAGTTCAAGGGAGCGCCCGTCCTTTCGGGTATTTTCAGCAATGCCGGGCTGAAGCGCCTGGACCAGTTCATGATGAACATCGGGTTCATGACCAAATACAAGCTTTCCATCAAGGTACCTAAGGGGGCGCCGCCCAGTGGGGCGCCGCGGCGGGACATCTACCTCATCCGGGCGTACGAATATCCCGAGGAATGGGAGTCGCTCAGCGAAGCCGACATCCGGCACCGCCTGCTCATGATCCGCCTGCAGTTGCGCCAGATGGGTGAAGAAGAAGGCGACATGATCGTCTTCAGCTTCTGGCCCGACGTGGTCATGATCAAGGAAATCGGAGATCCCATGTCCGTGGCCGAATACCTGCAGCTTGACCGCAGGGAACTCTACGCCCGGATCATCATGGCTCAGGGCCGCCAGAACACCAACTACGCCATCAACCTGTACGCCTGCCATCCTTTTTTCATCCAGGGGGTGGCGAGCATGACCAACGGGGAGAACACGGCCTTCATCCCCATCCGGGAATTCCTCGAGTCGCGCGGATTTCCGGGCTACATGGGTTATCAGTCGGATTCGGAAGTCTTCACGCACATTCTTCATTACACGATTTACAGGCTGGGGCTGGGGATCGAAGCGTACAAGCACATCATCACACCGCTGCAGGACCCGGACCTGGAGAAGCATCCCAACGGCGCGTTTCTGAAGCAGGTCAAGCACAGTTGTCGGCGGCTCATCATCGACGGGCCCAACTGTGTGATCGGCTGCCTCCCGGACAAGTCGGTGTTTATGGTTCAGGACCGCAAGAAGCTGCGCCCGGGCGTGGTGGGTGGAAAACCGGGGCTTTATGCCTTTTCCTCGGAAATCTGCGGCCTTGACGCCGCCATCCCCGACCGCGACAAGAGCAAGGATTTTCAGCCCATGCATCTGGACACGGCCGTCATCGGGCCGCAGCGCCGGGAGGTTACCCTATGGTCACAAACGGATTCATTGCCCCTTCTTCACTGAGCGTGAAGGATCTTCCCTGGCAGGTACACTGGAGCCGGGACCGGTGCACCTTGTGCGGGCGGTGCACGGCGGTCTGTCCTGTGCACGCTATCGAACTGGCCGTATTCCGTAAGCGCGCCGTCCAGCCCGTGCTCGGCCTCAAGGAACCTCCAAGCAGCCTTTTTCAGGTCTTCTACGGCATCCGCCAGAAGACCGACCCGGCCTACGCTTGCATCGGGTGCGCCATGTGCACCATGGTGTGTCCCAACGAAGCCATCATACCGGTCCGTTCCGACGAAGCGGACAAGCTCCGTTACCACGTGAACCGTGGCGGCCAGCCGAGGCGCCGGGGCGGACGCCGGAACATGCCCGACGGTGTGCTGGACCGGATCAAGTTCACCCGCATTTCCATGCTCACCGACCCGGCTCTCGACGCGGGGCGCCACGAGTTCGAGCTGCGGACGCTGCTGGGTCGCATCCTGCCGCCCGAGGACAGCCTTCAGCTGCTCAAGGACGAGGGGTGGATTCCGCCGGTTCGTGAGATCTACCCGCTGATCATCGGCGGGATGTCCTTCGGGGCGCTTTCGCCCAACATGTGGGAAGGGCTCCAGATGGGGGTGGCGTACCTGAACGAGGAACTGGGGATGCCGGTGCGGATGTGCACGGGCGAAGGCGGCTGCCCGCCGCGCCTTCTCCGGTCCCGTTTCCTGAAATACGTGATCCTCCAGATCGCCAGCGGTTACTTCGGCTGGGACGAAATCATCCACGCGCTTCCGGAAATGAAGGAAGACCCGTGCGCGGTGGAGATCAAGTACGGCCAGGGCGCCAAGCCAGGCGACGGCGGGCTCCTCATGTGGTACAAGGTGAACCAACTCATTGCGGCTATCCGCGGGGTTCCGTCCGGGGTGAGTCTTCCCAGTCCGCCCACTCACCAGACCATGTATTCCATCGAGGAAGCGGTCGCCAAGATGATTCAGTCCATGTCCATGGCGTGGGGTTTTCGCGTCCCGGTCTACCCCAAGATTTCAGGGACGTCCACGGCGCTCGCGGTGCTGAACAACCTCACCCGGAATCCCTACGCGGCGGGACTGGCCATCGACGGCGAAGACGGTGGAACGGGCGCGGCCTACAACGTGTCTTTGGACCACATGGGCCACCCCATCGCCAGCAACCTCCGGGATTGCTACCTGAACCTGGTGAAACTGGGAAAACAGAACGAGCTGCCGCTTTTCGCCGGGGGCGGCATCGGGAAGCGCGGCAACCTGGCCGCCAATGCGGCGGCCCTCATCATGCTGGGGGCAAGTGGGGTGCAGATCGGAAAATACATCATGCAGGCGGCGGCCGGTTGCGTGGGGTCCGAATCGGACCGCTGCAATGTCTGCAACATCGGGATCTGTCCCAAGGGAATCACGTCCCAGGATCCGCGGCTTTACCGGCGGCTCGACCCCGAACTGGTGGCCGAGCGGGTGGTGGACGTGTTCTTGGCCTTCGATACGGAATTCAAAAAGATCGTGGCGCCGCTCGGACGGTCCACGTCGCTTCCTATCGGCATGTCCGACGCGCTGGGCGTGGACGATCGCAACATTGCGGAAAGACTTCAAATCCGATACGTGGTTTGATCTCGTGGCGGAAAAAATGAAACAGGGCGGAGTCCCTCCGAGGCATAAGATGACAAACAGTGGTGGTTCCACGGAACAGGCTTTCCAGAAATCCTATTGGGTGGCCGGCAAGGAGAACGGTCGCCGTCTCGATTCGCGAATCCTTGAGGAACGGATTCAGCAGGCCGTGGCTGAGGGGCATCGGGCGCTGGAGGTGGAGGCCTTCGGGCAGCACGGCATCGGCGGGCGGCTGTGGCGTGCCGGAGACGAACCGGTCAAGGTGGTGGTCCATGGATCTCCCGGGCAGCGCCTGGGTTCCATGGGTTTTCCCAATACGCAGATCGAGGCTCTGGGCCCCGCTTCCGACGACGTGGGCTGGCTGAATGCGGGGGCGGAAATCGTCGTCCACGGAAACGCCGGAAACGGCGTGGCCAACGCCATGGCTCAGGGGAAGGTTTTCATCGCCGGAAACATCGGCGCCCGCGGCATGACCATGACCAAGCACAATCCGCGGTTCGACCCTCCGGAACTTTGGGTGCTGGGTTCCGCCGGCGATTACTTCGCCGAATTCATGGCGGGGGGGATCGCGGTGATCTGCGGGTACAACCCCCAGAACGCCGAAAACGTGCTGGGCTACCGTCCCTGTGTGGGGATGGTGGGGGGGAAGATCTTCTTTCGAGGTCCCCACGGAGGCTACAGCCGTACGGATGCCAAATCCATCCCTCTTTCCGACGACGACTGGCATTGGCTCGCGAAAAACCTGCAGGTCTTCCTGGAACGGATCGGCCGGAGCGAGCTCTTCCCCCAGTTTGCCGATCGGGCCGTCTGGCAGCTGCTGAAGGCCCGAATGCCGAGCGAAAAACGCGCCGGTCCCCGGCGCGCCATGGGCGATTTCCGGAAAGACATCTGGGACGGGGAACTGGGCCGGGGGGGCCTTATCGGTGATTTGACCGACCTGGACCGGAGTCCTGTGCCGGTCATTACCACCGGCGCACTGCGGCGGTTCGTTCCGGTTTGGGAAAACCGGAAATATGCGGCTCCCTGCGAAGCCGCCTGCCCCACGGGCATCCCGGTCCACGAACGCTGGCGGCTCATCCGCGAAGGCCGTGTGGACGAGGCTGTGGACCTGGCCCTTGCCTACACGCCCTTTCCCGCCACGATCTGCGGGTACCTGTGTCCGAATCTGTGCATGCAGTCGTGCACCCGGCGGTCTTTCAACATGGCTCCCGTGGATGTGACGCAACTGGGCAGGGCGAGCCTCAAGGCTTCGCTTCCCGAACTGCCGCCGCTTTCCGGAAGGAGAGTGGCCGTGGTCGGAGGCGGACCGGCGGGGCTTTCCGTGGCGTGGCAGCTCCGGCGTGCGGGCCATGAAGCGGTGGTCTACGACCGGGAATCGACGCTCGGCGGTAAGATTTCCAGCGTCATCCCGAAGACTCGGATTCCGGAAGGCGTGGCGGAAGCGGAACTGGAACGCATCCGCAAGGTCCTTCCCCATGTCCACCTGCAGCAGGACGTCACCCGCGAAGATCTGGAGCAGCTCAAGGCGGACTTCGACTTCGTCGTGATTGCGACGGGCGCACAGAAACCCCGGCTGCTTCCTGTTCCCGGAAAGGAACGACTCATCCCGGCGGGCGATTTCCTCAAAGAAAGCAAAGCCGGAAAGGCCAAGGTCGGAACGCGGGTCGTGGTCATCGGAGCCGGCAACGTGGGCTGCGATGTGGCCACGGAGGCCCACCGGCTGGGCGCCGAAGAAATCACGCTGATCGACATCCAGGAGCCGGCGTCGTTCGGCCGGGAACGCAAGGGCGCAGAGGCCGCCGGAGCTCATTTTCTTTGGCCGGTCTTCACAAAGGCCGTGACTTCGAAAGGCGTGGAACTCACTTCCGGCGAAACGATTCCCGCCGATACGGTGATCGTTGCCATCGGCGATGCACCGGATTTGGAGTTTCTACCGGAGACCGTGGAAACGGACCGGGGGTTCATCGTGGTCGATGAAAACGGCCGGACCTCCGATCCAAAGATCTTCGCCGTCGGCGATGTAGTCCGCCTTGGACTGCTCACGGACGCGGTGGGAGCCGGCCGCCGGGCGGCCCTAGCCATCGATGATCTCCTTTCGGGCCGGCGTCCGACCCGGGAAAGCCGAAAGATCATCGACGTTTCACGCGTGAAGCTCGAATACTTCGATCCTCGGAACCTGCGGTTCGAAGGCTTGGAACAATGCGCCGGTGAATGCGCATCCTGCGGGTCTTGCCGGGATTGCGGCATCTGCATCGCCATCTGTCCCAATGCCGCCATTTCTAAAAAGGAAAACGGAAGCGGGGACTTCGAGATGGTGGTGGACGACGACCGATGCATCGGATGCGGCTTCTGCGCCGGCGCGTGCCCGTGCGGTATCTGGGACCTGGTGGAAAACGAGCCGCTCGGCTGAGACCCGTGACCCATCCCCTTCGCGCGGCTCCGCCGCGCGGGCTTCGCATACCCGCCGTTCCGCCTCTGTTGACCGTCCGCCGCCCCCTCAGATGGGCGGCGCGATGGTCACCAGGAGCCTCAGATCGGTTTCCGCTCTCAGCCCGTGCGGTTCCGCAATGTCACAGACCAATACGTCTCCGGCCGCCGCCGGAAGCGTGGCACCGTCCTTCCCCAGAAAAAGGCCTTTCCCTTCGATCACCGTGAGGCTCACCTGGCCCTCTATGTCGTGCGCGTGGACGGGAAGTTCCTGGCCCGGCTTGAAATTGAAGTTGAGGATCTTGAAATAGGGCGAATCGTGCACGAGAAGTCTTTTGAGGGCCTTGGGGTCGAAATCGTTGGCTTCAAACAGATTGACCTTTTTCATGGTTGTCTCCCGTCTGTGAACGAACATCGGATCCTTCGCGGCAACTGCCGGAGGGTGGCGGCGCGGACGCTGAGACCCGCCGCGGACCATGCCGAGCGGGTCTCTGCCCCACGCGGCCATGCTCGAGGGGCACAGGCCGTTGCGTGTCAAGAGCATAGGCCCGGCCCTGCCGGCGATCTTCTCGCGGCCGATGCCGCTTCTAGTGCGCCCGTGAGGGCACGATGTCAGAAAGGTGCAAGTCCTTTTCAAGGGTTGGGGGCGGTAAGCAGCACGCCCTCTACTCGGTGAGGGCACGATGTCAGGAAGGTGCAAGTCCTTTTCAAGTCGATCGCTCTATAGAGTGCCCATTGTGGGAGCGGCGCCCTCGCCCCGATGAAGACCTATTTTTTCCATCGCCGTAGCCTTCAGGGGTTTCCGGCCGGGCTGAACCCAAACCCGGATACATAACCGGTGCCCACCTGACCCAGTCCCAGCAGGGTGAACGCCAGCATGAATTCCCGGTCTTCGTCTTCTTCCTTGTAACCCATCCGGATGCCCCAGCACCCGTGCTGATAATAAACGCCGTAGCTTTCTTCGAACATTTCCTTCTGATCGAAGGAATAGTCATGGTAGGTATAGATGAAAAGGTTGGGCCGGATCGCCAAGTGCACACCGGAGATGATCTCGTCGAGGTCCATGTCTTCCCGGTAACGGTAGCTCAGATTCAACGCGTTGTTACGCGAGTCGCGAAGTCCCAGGGCCAGGTCGTGGCGCGTGGTGGAATAATCGTAGGGGGAGACGCTCACGTCGTAGGACAGGTTGAGCCAGGATCCGGGGGTCAGGTCCAGTTCGAAGTCGACGTTGGAAAACCGCTTTCCGGCTTCGGTCTGAAGCAGATCGTCGTCGCTGCTGCGATCCAGTTTGAAGGCTTGGGTGACCCTCAAGCGGCCCAATTCCAGGTAGTGGGCAGCCGGTTCGTTGTTTGCGTCCCGGATCATCCGCTTAGAAATGAGAAACGTGGAGAATCCGTAGCGGAGCGCATGACGGTTGCCGATCCGGTCGATGCGATCGAATTCAGGCAGGTCGTCCTGGTCCTCGTCCGGGATCCATTCATATTGGAACTCCGGGCGGACCACGTGCTGGACGGCCGTGATGTTCCAGCGGTTGAAAGCGTACACGCGTTCCATGCGGCTGGAAAGCTCCAGCACCACGTCGGGCAGGACCCTGGCTTTGGTGGGCGAGTGGTCGGAATCGTCCCAATCCACGCTGTAGAGTGTTGTCCGGATTCCCATGGAGGGTTCCAGCACCAGATAAGGCCAGAGGTGCACGGGGTAGTAGATCCGCGGAAGCATGTCGAAGCGGGTTCCCTTGTCTCCCTCCGGGCGCCAGTAGTGCACGCCGGCGCTTTCCAGGGAGTAGTAAAAGGGCGATAGCATCGGATGGGTCGGCGTGATGTCGTAGGCGATTCGCGGCAACTGTTGCAGGGTCCGCTCGTCCTTGGATCGATCCAGGTTGTCCCAGTAGCGGGTATCGAAACTCATCAACTGGTTGTCGTTGCGCCGTACCAAGTAGAGGCTCGATTCCCGTGAAAGCACCGACTTGTCGTTGAGGATTTCTCTTCCGGAAAACCTGCGGAGCACGTCGTTGGTTTCATCGAAGCCAACGGAGCCGCGTTCGAATTCCTTGAGAAAATTCCGGTCGCTCACCACGTCCAAGCTGAGAAACCCTTCGATCTCATGGGGCAAAGCGAACGTATGGCTGCCTCGAACCCAGTAGCGGTCGCTCTGTTCGAAGGGATAGCCTTCGTCGCGCAGGTGCGATTTGTCCGCCTGATCGTCCAGGTAATGCACCATCCAGATGCCCTGGCCCCATTTCGGGTGTCGGATGCGGTATTCCATACCGGCCATGATGCCTCGCTCTTCCATGTAGTGGGCGGTGAAGGTGGCGTCCATGTCCTGCCGGATGGCCCAGTAGTAGGGGACTTCCACGCCGAAACCGTTGAGGCTGGAAGAGCCCAGGGTGGGGAAGAGAAAGCCCGACTGGCGTTCCCGGTTTACCGGAAAGACGGCGAAGGGAGTGTAGAAGAGGGGGATCGGTCCGGCCCAGAAGGACGAATGCTTGGCGACGCCGCGCCCGCCGACCTTGACCCTGAGATCTCGGGTACGGATGGTCCAGTCGGGATCGTCGGGGTTGCAGCTGGTGATGATGCCTTCCTGGAGTTCGTACTGGCTGGGTCCCGTCTTGGTGATGTTTTTTCCGCGGACGTAGAACCCGCTTTCACTGAAATAGACGGTCCCACCGTCTACCCATCCCGTTTCCGTGTCCAGGTTCCAGATGACGTGTTCCCCTTGGAGCCAGTCCCGCCCGAAACGGAGAGTCACGTTTCCCGCCAGTTCCGCCCGCTGTTCCACCGAGTCCAAACGGGCCCAGTCCGCTTTGATGGAGCGGTCGCCGGATGAGATGAAGACGTTCCCTTCGGCCAGGTAGGCCTTGGCCTTGGCGTCGTAGGAAAGGGTGTCCGCCTGGATGGTCCACGGTTCTCGGTCCGAAGCCACGACATCCTGCTGCTCCCCGATGTCGAGAAAGGAGGCTTCGGCTCCCGCACAGGTCCCGGCCAGGGCGGCGATCAGCAGCCACCCAAGGGCCGCCGCGATGGACCCTTGCTTCGTCCGCGCCGTGGAACGGTGTCTTCTCATCCGAACACGCATCCTGGAAAGGCTTGGGGTTCTCCGTAAATTTCCTTGACCTCACCGGCGAAGTAAAGGGAACCCGTGATGCAGATCAGGTCGTCGGGGCCCGCCAGGGCCTTGGCCTGGCCGATGGCCGCTGCCGGATCGGGGACAGCGTACATCTTCTGAATGTAGGGGCGGGCGAGCCGGCGCAGGAGTTCGGGGTCGGCGGCGCGCCCGTAGCGGGGCTTCGTGAAGATGGCTGTTTCCGCCAGGGGAAGCAGGCGCCGGAAGATTCCCCGAATGTCCTTGTCTCCCATAATGCCCAAAACCAGGTGCAACTTGTCGTAGGTGAAGTTGTGGAGGAGCGCCGACCTCAGGCATTCCGCTCCAGGGGGATTGTGCGCACCGTCGAGGATCACCAGTGGTCGTTCTTCGAGTGTCTCCATGCGTGCGGGCCATCGAACCTGACTCAGCCCTTCTTCCACGGCCACAGGATTCAAGATCAGTGCTCCGCTTCGTTCGATCACCTCCAGGGCCGCCAAGGCCAGGCCGGCGTTCACGAACTGATGGTCGCCTTTGAGCGGGGTCTTGATGTGCGACCAGTGAAAACGAAGGCCGTAATAGCCGAAACTCCCGTTTCCGTTCCGGCGGACCCGAAAATGGGTCCCCAGCCGATACAGGGGCGAATCGTTCCGGAGGCAAGTGGCCTTGATCACGCTTTGGACCACCGGCTGTCGAGCTGCGGTCACCACGGGAACCCCCGGCTTGATGATCCCCGCCTTCTCCCGGGCGATGGCCGAAAGGGTGCGGCCCAGGTATTCCTGGTGATCAAAGGATACATTGGTGATCACCGCCGCTTCAGGCCGGATGGTGTTGGTCGCGTCGAGGCGCCCGCCCATCCCCGTTTCCACCACGGCCCATTCCACGTGTTCCTGAGCGAAATAATGAAACGCCATGGCCGTTACGGCTTCAAAGAACGTGGGCGGTTCCCGCGGGTCGAGGACCCGCCGGATGTCTTCAAAGGCGGAGAAGATCTTTTCAGGTTCCACTTCCTTCCCGTCCACCTGGAACCGCTCCGTGAACCGCACCAGGTGAGGCGACGTGTAAAGCCCCACCCGGTGACCGTGCCGCCGCAGGATGCTGGCGAGGACGGCCGCTGTGGAACCTTTTCCGTTGGTTCCCGCCACGTGAATGCAGCGGTACTGGTTTTGCGGGTCGCCCAGACGGGCCAGGACGTTTTCCGTACGGTTGAGGCCGAACTTGATGCCGAACTTCTGAAGGCTCAGCAGGTAATCGACCGCTTGCTGATAGTCGTCCAAGGAGCTGCCCTCCTGCGGCGGCGCCCTTATGGGCTGCCGAATACGTGCCATTGCCTTTCTGAAGCCGTGATGCCGATCCGTGCGGGCCGGCCGCCTGCGAACTGTGTCGGCCCCGGCGCAGGACAGTCCCGGTCCCACGGCGACAGGATGCCGTGATGATGGCCGCAGAGGGAGAGACCTGTCAAGCGCTGAGTTCGCTGAACAGAACCGCCACCGCCTTGGCCGGTTGGTCGCTCAGGCACCGGAAGCTGTGGCTGATGTCGGAATCGAAATAGATGCTGTCGCCCGCCTCCAGAATTTCCACGCGATCCCCAGTCCGAAACTCCACCTTCCCTTCAAGCAGGTAAAGAAATTCCTCTCCCGTGTGGCTCTGAAACTCCATCCGTTCCACTTCCTGCACCGGAAATTCCACCAGAAAAGGTTCCATGCGCTTCGAACTCTTGCGCCTCTCCAGCGACTCGTAAATGTAGTTCACCTGCTCTTTGTCCTGGTGCGGCCGGCGGTCCATGCGCATCCGATCACTGGGACGGGTGATGGAAATCTTCTCGTTCTCTTCCTGGTCCTGGAAAAAATGAGCCAGCCCGACATTGAGAGCCCGCGCCAGCTTGAGCAACGTGGCGATGGGCGGGACCACGTGATTGTTCTCAATCTGCGAAAGGAAAGGCTTGGAAAGTCCTGTTTTGTGAGCCAGATCCTGCAGGGTGTACCGGTGCTTCTGCCTCAATTCCCTGACCTTGTGGCCGATTTGCAGCGCTTTCACCGCCAGTTGGATGTCGTTCTTGTCCCCCATCGTGTCTCCTCATCAGAAAGTTGACGGAAAATCTCCATTTCCGGCCTGGGTGGCTTCACAGCGCTTCTCAGGATTCACGGGGCAGGCAAGGAAGTTGCGAGCCAAGGCGACAGGGAAGCATCGCTCCATCCACGCACGATCTGAATTATAGGCCATCACTTTTGATGGTAACAAATAAAATCTCATGATGTACGCCCGGTCAAGAGGCCGAGCTGAGGTGGATTGCTTCGAGAAGGGCACAAATTCGTGCCGTCGAATCGACACCGACCGTGTTTGAGAAGGGAAACCGCGCCGGCCGGTCTTCGCCGCCGAAGCCCCTCGCCTCACGAACCATGAAAACCCTTCAAGGGGCGGCATGTAACAATGTTGAATCGTCCGCCCCCTGTGTTTTGGGAATATCTCCACTTTTGTGCCGCTGTCTCCGCCCTGCGGCCTCCGCTTCGCATCCGTAAAACCGAGTGTTCCCCGGAGGATGGGAGGTTCTCCCCAGGTTCTGGCACTGCTTTTGCCCTGTAGCGGACCCGGGCGGAAGGGCGGACTTTTAAACCGACACGCATCGCGGTGAGGAGGAAAGATCAATGATCGATTCAGGGGATACGGCGTTCATGCTGGTGGCTTCGGCTCTCGTCATGCTCATGACTCCGGGGCTCGCGCTTTTTTACGGCGGGCTGGTCCGGTCCAAGAACGTACTGGGGACCATGCTCCAAAGCTTCATCTGCCTGGGGGTGGTGTCCATCCTTTGGGTTCTGGGGGGCTACAGCCTGGCGTTCGGGCCCGACGTGGGCCTTTTCATCGGGAACCTGGACTGGTTCGCCTTGAACGCGGTGGGAACCGCCCCCGGGCCCTATTCGGATTCGATCCCGCACCTGGTGTTCTGCGCCTTCCAGTTGATGTTCGCGATCCTTACTCCGGCGCTCATCACCGGGGCCTTCGCCGAACGGCTGAAGTTTTCGGCTTTCATGGCGTTCACCATCCTGTGGAGCCTTCTGGTGTACGCGCCGGTCTGCCATTGGGTTTGGGGCGGTGGCTGGCTTGCCAAGCTCGGGGCGCTCGATTTCGCGGGAGGAACAGTCATCCACATCAATTCCGGCGTGGCCGCTCTGGCGGCCGCACTGGTGGTTGGAAAACGGAAAGGCTACCAGCGGGAACCGTTTCCGCCTCACAATCTTCCCATGACCGTCCTGGGGGCGGGACTCCTGTGGTTCGGATGGTTCGGGTTCAACGCGGGAAGCGCGCTGAGCGCCGGTGAGATCGCGGCGCTCGCCTTTTTAAACACGCAGGTCGCCACGGGGGCGGGCGCGGTCTCGTGGATCCTCGCCGAGTGGGTGCGCCTCGGAAAACCCACCACGCTGGGGGCGGCTACGGGGGTCCTGGCGGGCCTCGTGGCCATAACGCCTGCGGCCGGCTTCGTCGGACCGGTTTCGGCGGTCGTGATCGGCCTGGTGGCGGGCGTGGTCTGTTACGGGGCCGTCATTGCCAAGGAACGCCTGGGTTACGACGATTCCCTGGATGTCGTGGGGGTGCACGGCGTGGGCGGCCTTTGGGGCGCCTTGGCCACGGGTCTTTTCGCATCCACCGCAGCCAACCCCGACGGCGTGAACGGCCTTTTTTTTGGAAACGCCCACCAGTTTTTCATCCAGGCGGTGGGAGCGGCTGCCGCTCTCGTCTATTCGTTCGTCCTCTCCTGGGTGCTCTTCAAGCTGATCGACGCGGTGATCGGCCTCCGGGTGCCCCTGGAAGACGAAGTGCAGGGACTCGACCTCACCCAGCACAGCGAAACGGGCTACACGTGGACGTAGGCTCTACGGAAGAAAGGATAAGCCGGTGAGAAAAATCGAAGCGATCATCAAGCCGTTCAAACTCGATGACGTCAAGGAAGCGCTGAACGCGCTGGGCGTCACCGGCATGACCGTCTCGGAAGTCAAAGGTTTCGGCCGCCAGAAGGGTCACCGGGAAGTCTACCGGGGCGCGGAGTACGTGGTGGAATTCCAGCCGAAGCTGAAGCTCGAAATCGTGGTGGATTCGGAACTGACCGAGCGCGTGGTGGACGCGATCCTTAAGATCGCGCGGACGGGAAAGATCGGCGACGGAAAGATCTTCGTCTTTCCGGTGGAGGAAGTCATCCGGATACGGACCGGCGAAAGCGGTGCGGGCGCGATTTGAAAGGGTTCAGGAGGATCGGGGGCGGGACGTGAATTCGTCCAGCCCCGCCTGGATCTGCCGGAACATCCGGTCCACGATGGTTGCGGGGTTTTCGGCGTCCCGGATGGGGCGGCCCACCACGATGTGGTCGGCGCCCCAGGCGAAGGCCTGCCGCGCGTCCACTGTCCGCTTTTGGTCGTCCACGTTGGCGACAGGGCGGATGCCGGGGGACACGACGACGAAACCGGTACCGAGCTCATTTCGCAATTTCGGCACTTCCAGGCCGGAGGAGATGAGGCCGTCGCAGCCGATGCGAAGAGCCCGCCGAGCGCGGGAAAGCACCAGGTCTTCCACGGAGCATTGAAACCCCAGGTCCTCCAGGTCCGTCTGGTCCAGGCTGGTGAGGGCCGTGACCGCAAGGATCTTCACGTCCCCTTTTTCTTGCACCGCCGCTTCCAGCATACGGTCGTTGCCATGGACGGTGGTGAAGGTGATACCGCGGCCCCTGAGTTGGGCGACCGCGTTCCTGACGGTTTCAGGGACGTCGAAGAATTTGAGGTCCAGGAAGACCTTGAGGTTTCGAGCGAGGATCCAATCGACGAGCGGAAAGCCTCCGGCCAGGAACAGCTGGAATCCCACCTTGTAGAATTTTACCCGATCTTCCAAACGTTTTACCCAGGCTCTGGCGTCATCGGCTGAAGGCATGTCCAGGGCGAAGATGAGCCGTTCTTCCAGGGAGATCCGTTCCGGCATGAGGGCGCTCCTATAGTTAGATTTCGACATACCTTGTGAATCTTGATGGGGAAGAATCCCCTTAGAGCTTGTCCCAAAACAAGCTCATGAAAGTCGGGTTCTGAGGTTCCTTGTTTCCACCTTGTTCCCAAGGTCCACCATCCACCTTGTTCCCAAGCTCCAGCTTGGGAACACAACTGTGTCGAAGCTCCAGCTTCGATTCCCGTGAAGCCGTGACCCATCCCCTCGTTCCCAAGCTGGAGCTTGGGAACGAGGGGGAATCCTTTACAGGGAGGGAAGCTGGAGCTTCCCGGGCAGGGCGTTCCCAAGCTGGAGCTTGGGAACGAGGGGAAAGGCGATCGTCCCGGTGTTCCGTTATCGGTAGGAGCGGGCTTGCCCGCGACCCGTAAAGCCGGCCATGCCGCGTTGACCCTGGTCGCCGTCAAGCCGGCTCCTACTGCCGTTCGCGAACCGCCCCTACGCGAAAAAACGGACACCCCATCCCCAGCAGGGTGAAAGGTATCCTCAGACAACCTCTTGGCTTTGTCTAATGTCTAATGTCTAATGTCTAATGCGTGCTCCGTCCCGCCAGCCGTTCGGCGAGCAGCGTGAACCGCTTTTGGGTCCTGTCGTTCCGTACGGCCATGGCCAACGCCTTCCGGGTCCCCACGATCACGACCAGTTTGCGGCCGCGGGTGACGGCCGTGTACAGCAGGTTGCGCTGGAGCATCATGTAGTGCTGGGGGTGAAGCGGCAGCACCACCGCCGGGTACTCGCTCCCCTGGGACTTGTGCACGGTCACGGCGTAGGCGTGGACCAGTTCCTCAACTTCGGAAAAATCGTAGGCGACGGGCCGCCCGTCCACGGCCACGGTGAGTTCCTGTTCTTCCAGGTCCACCTTCAGGATTCGGCCCAAGTCGCCGTTGAAGACGTCTTTGTCGTAGTTGTTTCGGATCTGCATCACCTTGTCGCCTTGGCGGTAGAGGCGGTCCCCGCGTTGGATGGCGGTCCCGGAAGGGTTCAGCGCCTGCTGGAGGTCGCGGTTGAGGCGTTGGGCTCCCACGGTCCCGCGGTGCATGGGGGTGAGGATCTGCACGTCGTCGATGGGGTCAAGGCCGAATCGGGACGGGATCCGTTCGGTGCAGAGTCTGACGATGACGTTCAGGGCTTCTTCCGGGTTTTCTTTTTCGATGAAATAGAAATCCTGGAGCCCTTCGGAATCGTCCTGGAAAAGGGGCATGCGTCCGTCTCGGATGCGGTGGGCGTTGACCACGATGCGGCTCCGGCGGGCCTGGCGGAAGATTTCGGTGAGGCGTACCACGGGAAAGACCCCGGATCGGATGAGGTCCTGGAGGACGTTTCCCGGACCGACGGAAGGCAGTTGGTCCACGTCGCCCACGAACACCAGGGTGGCATGGGCAGGGACGGCCTTCACCAGGTGGTGAGCCAGAAGGCCGTCCAGCATGGAAGCTTCATCGATGACGACCAGATCCGCGTTCAGGGGCTTTTCTTCGTGGCGCTGAAAGCCCCCGGCGTGCGGGCTGAATTCCAGAAGGCGGTGGATGGTTGCGGCCGGGTGTCCGGTGGCTTCGTTCAGCCGTTTGGCGGCCCGGCCTGTAGGGGCGGCCAGGCAGACCCGGGCGTTCATGGTGCGGTAGGCGGCGAGAACGGCTCGGACCAGCGTGGTTTTGCCGGTTCCGGGACCGCCCGTGATGATGAGCACCCGGTCGGTGAGGGCCCTCTTTACGGCTTCTTCCTGGCTGGGGGCCAGGCGGAAGGGCAGGCGGCCATGGAGTCTTGAAAGGGCCTGGTCGGGGTCCACGCGCCGGGGCGGCAACGGGTAGTCGAGAAGCTGCCTGAGGCGCAGCGCGGTCTGCACTTCAGCCGTATGGTATCCTTTGAGGTAAAGGGCGAAGGAATCGGCGAAGGTTTCCGCGACGGCCGGGGGGAGGGTTTCGCGGAAGACGCGCCGATCTTCAATGAGGTGCGTGACGGCGCCTTCCAGCGTTTCGGCGGAGATGTTCAGCAATTCCCGGCCCTTTTCCAGAAGGAGACCCTGGGGCAGGCAGAAATGCCCTTCTTCGGTCGCCCTGAAAAGCAGGTAGAGGATTCCGGCTTCGGCTCGAACGGGCGAATCCGTTTCGAAGCCGAGGGCCCGGGCGATCTTGTCCGCCGTTACGAACCCGATGCCCGTGATGTCCATGGCGAGGCGATAAGGATTTTGCCGGACCACATCGAGTGAATCCCGCCCGTAGGTCTTGAAAATCCGGGTGGCGAAGGCGGCGCTCACACCGTGGCTCCTCAGAAACACCATGACCTGCCGGATTTCCTTCTGGTCTTCCCACGCCTTGCGGATCCGTTCGATGCGGTACGGCCCGATCCCTTCCACTTCCAGAAGTCGTTCGATGTCGGCGTCGATGACATCGAGGGTGTGTTCGCCGAAACAGGCGACGATGCGTCGGGCCATCACCGGTCCGATGCCCTTGATCAGGCCGGAACCCAGGTACTTTTCAATCCCGTCGGCTGTGGCGGGGGTCAGGGTTTCGTAGCGTTCCACCTGGAACTGCTCGCCATGGCGCGGGTGATGGCCCCAGCGGCCTTCCAGCCGGAGCGATTCGCCCGGGTTTACGGACACGAAGGTGCCCACCACGGTGACCGGATCCCGCCGGCCGGGAACGCGGAAGCGAAGGACGCTGAAGCCGTTTTCTTGGTTGGTGTAGGTGACCCGGTCCACCTGGCCGGTGAGTTCTTCCGCCATAACGTTCCGTCCGATATGCTTTTGACAATCCAAAGACAGGTGTTAAAATAACACTAAAAAAGAGGCGAAAAAAGCTGAGAAGCCCTTTGAGGGGCGGCTGGATTCCAAGGACGGGAAGGGGTGCTGCATGTCCCTGTACATCAAGACGGAAGATTATCACAAATACGGGATCAGCAAGTATTCCGACCTGGCGCTGGTGCGCGCCGCGGTTCAAAAAGAGCTGAACATTGACCCGGTGTTTGTCCGTTTCGTGAACCGTCACGAATACATCCGAGTGGATTTCCTTTCTCCCCGGCCCAGGAAGCGTTCTCGAGGCCGCGGGCCGCAGCGCCAGAAGGCGCAACGCAGGAACAATTTTTGAGAGGGCGGCGTCCGGGGCGCCCGGCTGTTCCGGGCTCCGAAAAAAAATCTTGACGCCTTCCGGGATCACTTTTAAAGTCGCCGTGTTGAATTCAAGGGAACGGGAAGGTTTTTCATGAACGGAGTGCAGTCGTTTCAAGTTTGTTTTTGGTGCTGGTGGTGGAGCCGCCCGCTTCGAGGGTGCGCCGACGGGAGGACGTCCGGCTGAACCGCCAGCTTGAATGATGTTCTCGAAGGACCGTGGGCCGCCCGGCCCACGGTCCTTTTGCTTTTGACGAAGGCCGTGGGAGATCCTCCCCGGCCTTTTTTCGTGGGTCGAACTGCTGAAAACGCCGAAGGAGAACCGTCATGCTGGTGGTGATGCATCAGAAGGCCACGCAGGAACAGGTCGACAAGGTGGTGCAAGCCATCGAAGGGAAGGGCATGGCCGTCGGCGCCGACGGCCTGATGGTGGAAGCCCACCACCAGTCGGAGGCGGCGTTGAGCGACGGCGCGCAGTCGCTCCTGCCCGAGCAGTTCAAGCAGCTGTGCCGCGAAGCGAAACCTATTTTCGGCCTGTTTGCCGCGGCCAAGGAAGCATGAAAGGGAGACGGTCTCGATGGAACTGAATCGCTATCCGAGCCGGTCCAGATTCCTGGAATTGGCGAAAGCCGGAAATCTTGTTCCAGTCTGCGTGGAAGTGCTCGCGGACACGGAAACTCCCGTGTCGGCCCTGGCCAAACTCCGGCGGGCCGGAAGGCCGGCGTTTCTCCTGGAAAGTGTCGAAGGCGGGGAGCGGTGGGGCCGCTACAGCTTCCTCGGAACGTCCGCCCATTGCCACCTCAAGGTGTTCGCCGATACGGTGAGTATCGAAAATGACCACGAAACCGAAAGGGTTCTGCATCGGGGCGATCCCCTGGCCGTACTCCGTGACGTCATGAGCCGGTACCGTCCGGTTTCGCTCCCCGAACTGCCGCGCTTCTGGGGCGGGCTCGTCGGTTACCTCACCTACGAAACCGTCGCCTTTTTCGAAAGGATTCCCCACCGGCTGCCGAAAGATCGTCCTTTCGCGCATTTCATCGTGACCGACGATCTGCTGATCTTCGATAATGTCCGCCACACCCTCACCCTGGTCGCTCACGCCTTCCTGGAAGACGGAACGGACTTGGAAGCGGCTTTCGATCGGGCCAACGATCGGCTGAGGGTGCTTGTGGAGGCGCTATCCCGTCCGCTGCCGTGCATTCATGGTGAGAAGACGAATCGCTCCGGGACCCTGGAAACGCCGGTATCCCCGGATGCCTTTCGCGCCCGGGTCGCACGCATCAAGGACTACATCGAAGCGGGCGACGTGATCCAGACGGTGATTTCCCAGCCCTTTGTGCTGGCCGACGCCCCGGACCCGTGGCAGCTGTACCGGGCTCAGCGGTACGTGAACCCGTCGCCCTACATGTTCTTCCTGGAATTGGGCGATTTGGTGCTCGTGGGATCGTCGCCGGAGACCATGGTGCGCCTCGAACACGGAACGGCGACCCTTCGGCCCATCGCCGGCACCCGCCCGCGCGGCGCCACCGAACAGGACGACCGGCGCCTTGCCGACGAACTGCTCCGGGATCCCAAGGAACGCGCCGAACACCTGATGCTCGTGGACCTCGGCCGGAACGACCTCGGCCGTGTGGCCGAAGTGGGCACCGTTCAGGTGACCGACCTCATGATCGTCGAACGCTACTCTCATGTGATGCACCTTGTTTCCAATATTTCCTGCGACTTGAAAAAGGGCTGCGACGCCTGGGATCTCCTTCGGGCCACCTTCCCGGCGGGAACCCTTTCCGGAGCGCCTAAAATCCGCGCCATGGAAATCATCGCGGAATTGGAAGAGGCACCGCGGGGTCCCTACGGCGGAGCCATCGGCTACGTGTCGTTTACCGGAAACATGGATCTGGCCATCACCATCCGGACCGCCGTCATCGAAAACGGGCGGCTCATCGTCCAGGCCGGCGCGGGCGTGGTGGCGGATTCCGACCCGGAACGGGAACGTCAGGAAACCGTGAACAAGGCTATGGCCATTCAGCGGGCGGTGGAACTGGTCGGTCGATGAAGGGGTGAAGCGGTGGATGGAGCTGTGGACGGAGGAGGGTGCAGATCTTTTGCTTCTTGTTCCCAAGCTCCAGCTTGGGAACACAATTGTGCAGAAGCTCCAGCTTCGGTGAGGCCGTTCCCAAGCCAGAGTTTGGGAACGAGGGGAAAGACCACTTCGAGATCCTGGCGAGCTCCCTAGAAAGACAGCGCGTTTCAGCTGTAGCAGGAGGGAAGCTGGAGCTTCCCGGGCAGGTCGTTCCCAAGCTGGAGCTTGGGAACGAGGGGAAACGGAGCTGATGCGCTTGCTGCTTCAAGGCCATCTGGATCTACCTCAGAGGGTCACCCTGGATGTCGTTCTAAAAGATTCGCACCCGACGGAGGAAACAGTCATGGTGGTGATGATCGACAACTATGATTCTTTTACCTATAACCTGGTGCAGTATCTTCAGATGCTTGGAAGCGACGTCCGGGTGATTCGAAACGACGCGGCTTCCGTCCGGGAAATTCTTTCCTGGAACCCCAAGGCCGTCGTCATTTCCCCAGGCCCGGGGCGGCCGGAAGACGCGGGGGTTTCCGTCGCGCTCATCCGGGAATCCAACGGTTCGGTGCCGATCTTGGGGGTCTGCCTGGGTCACCAGGCCATCGCCGTGGCTTTCGGCGGCGTCGTAGGCAAAGCCAAGCGCCTCATGCACGGAAAGATCTCATCGATTACGACCGACGGGAAGCGCATTTTTTCGGGGATCAAGAGCCCATTCGACGCCATGCGCTACCACTCGCTGGCGGTCGCTCGAAACCCGCTGCCCGCCTGCTTGGAAGTGACCGCGGAATCCGAGGACGGCGAAATCATGGGCATCCGCCACAAGGAATACCCCGTCGAAGGAATCCAGTTCCATCCGGAATCCATCATGACGCTTGTGGGAAAGCGCATCCTCAGAAACTTTTTGCGGGACGCGGGAGCGCTCTGAAAAGCCGTTTCCCATCGGATTCCCAGGAGGCGATGGAGGGACCGGTTTACCGGCGATCCAACGGGAGTGCCGGAAGATGGAACGCCAAGGAAAGGAGTGGACCGAGGTGACCATGTTTCAAGAGAGCCTTCGCCGGATCGTTCGCAGGGAGGACCTGGAGGAAGAAACCATGACAGCCGTCATGGATTCGCTCATGTCCGGGGAGATCACCGAATCCCAGATCGGGGCCCTCATGGCGGCGCTGGCCACCAAGGGTGAAACGTTTGCGGAGCTTGCGGGCGCGGCCCGGGCCATGCGCCGGAAGGCGCAGCGGGTCCAGGTGTCGGCGTCGACGGTGGTGGACACGTGCGGGACCGGAGGCGACGGTGCCCAGACCTTCAACATTTCCACGGCCGCAGCGTTTGTGGTGGCCGGAGCCGGGGTGACCGTGGCCAAGCACGGAAACCGGTCCGTTTCCAGCAAGTGTGGCAGTGCGGACGTTCTGGAGGCCTTGGGCATGCGGGTGGAGCTGGACCCGGAGCTTGTGGAGGAAGCCATACGGGAACTGGGCGTGGGGTTTCTGTTTGCGCCGGTTTTCCACGGAGCCATGCGATACGCGGCTAAGCCACGAAAAGAAGTGGGCATCCGGTCGATCTTTAACATGTTGGGACCGCTCACCAACCCCGCCGGCGCCAACTGTCAGCTCATCGGAGTGTACGCTCCGGAGCTTACGGAAATGTTCGCTCAGGCGCTCCGGCTTCTGGGAGCACGCCGCGCTCTGGTGGTGCACGGCCACGACGGTCTGGATGAAATTTCCGTCTGCGCGCCGACGCGCATCACGGAATTGGCCGATGGAACGTGCCGCACCTACGACGTGACCCCCGAACAGCTCCTGGGGCGGACGGCGTCTCCGGACGACCTGGCGGGGGGCGACCCGGAAACCAACGCGGGCATCCTCCGGGCGGTGCTCGAAGGGGAAAAGGGTCCTCGCCGGGACGTGGTGGTGGTAAATGCAGGCGCGGCGCTCATTGCGGCCGGTGTGGCTGGAGACTTTCGCGAGGGCATGGCGGCGGCCGAACGGGCCATCGACGGAAGGGCCGCCTTGGGCAAGCTGGACGCCCTCATCCGGTTCACAAGGGATCACGCGGGCTGAGAGCACGGCCGCGAAGCCTTCTCGTCAACTTCTAACTCAGGGTGTTCCATGGAAACGGATTTCCTTTCGCGGATTCTCCGAAAAAAGCAGGAAGAAGTGGACGCCGCTCGAAAACGGGTCCCGGAAGCGGTGTTGCGGGAACGAGCTGAAGGCAGGAAGGACCGAAGGCCGTTTCTGGAGCGGCTGGCATCGCCCGGGCCGTGGGGCGTCAATGTCATCGCCGAAATCAAGCGCGCGTCGCCGTCCAAGGGGCCGCTTCGCCCGAACCTGGACCCGGCGGCTCTCGCCCGATCCTACCAACGGGGCGGTGCCGCCGCGCTTTCGGTCCTCACCGACGGCCCTCACTTTCGAGGCTCTCTGGACGATCTAAAGGCCGCCCGCAGTGCCGTGGGGCTTCCCGTTCTTCGGAAAGACTTCATGGTGTCCACCTACCAGATCTACGAAGCGGGGGCGTGGGGAGCCGACGCAGTGCTCCTCATCGTCCGTGCCCTGGACGACGGCTTTCTGCGCGATGCCCTGGCACTGTGCCGGGACACGGGCTTGGACGCTCTGGTGGAAGTGCATGCGGAAGACGAACTGGATCGTGCCGTCGAGGCCGGAGCGCGGCTCATCGGGATCAACAACCGGGACCTAAAGACTTTTGAAACGAATCTGGAAACCAGCCTTCGGCTTGCGAGGCGCCTCGGTGAGGGCCGGATTCCCGTTGCCGAAAGCGGCATTCGGGACCGTTCGGACGTGGAACGGCTTCTCAAAGGCGGCGTCCGAAACTTCCTTGTAGGGGAGACCCTGGTCAGGGCTTCCGATCCGGAGGCTTGCCTGAGGGCGTTGGTTTGGGGGCGGCGCGACGACTCGGCGCCCTCTGAGCCTCCGCGGTGAATCTCAAGGCTGGATGCGGGGAGTTCCCGTCGCAGCACGGGCGTGACGGGACGGAATGCGCCTCAACGCGCGAAGTAGAGGCCGCATGGGGATGTCATGGTTCAGGTAAAAATCTGCGGGATCACCCGCGTGGACGAGGCTCTGCTATGCGCCCGCTGGGGCGCTCATGCCGTGGGCTGCGTGTTCCATCCGCCAAGCCCTCGGTTCGTGTCCGACCTACGAGCCGCTGAAATCGCGGCGAGCCTTCCCGCCGGCGTTTCGGCCGTGGGGGTCTTCTGCGACGCGGACTATGAGGCCGTCATGCGGCGGGTGGAACGATGCGGCATCCGCGTGGTGCAGCTCCACGGTGCCGAATCACCGGACCTGGTCCGGCGGCTCCAGGCCCAAGGCGTTTCGGTGATCAAGACCCTTTTTCTGAACCGGCCGCCGACCTTTTCCGACGCCGAAGTCTATGGCTGCGCCTCAGCCTTCCTTGCGGAATGCGCCGGCGGATCGCTCCCCGGCGGAAACGCGATCGCTTGGGACTGGAACGCCGCTCGCCGGATGCTCGGCGACCGCCCGCTGGTGATCGCCGGCGGTCTCAACCCGGAAAACGTGGGCCGGGTCGTCGAGGAAGCTCAGCCCGATGCGGTGGACGTCAGTTCCGGCGTCGAAAGTGCGCCCGGCCGAAAGGACCCGGAAAAAGTCAAACGCTTCCTGGAAACGGTGGCTTCGTGTGAGCCCCCCAGAGCGACAAGGAGGATTTTCTCATGACGACGGCAGCGACATACGGCCCCTTGCCTGATCGACGGGGCCATTTCGGCCCGTACGGCGGGCAATACGTGGCGGAAACCCTTATGCCCGCTCTCCTGGAACTGGAAGCGGCCTACCGTGAGGCCAAGGGGGATCCGGCCTTCCAGGCGTCTTTCCAGGAACTCCTGGCTCAGTATGCCGGGCGCCCCACTCCGCTTTTTTCCGCCAGGCGGCTGACGGCATCGGCCGGAGGAGCCAAGATCTATCTGAAACGCGAAGACTTGGCCCACACCGGGGCCCATAAGATCAACAACACCCTGGGTCAGGTGCTCCTCGCCGATTGGATGGGCAAGCGGAAAGTCATCGCGGAAACAGGCGCCGGCCAGCACGGGGTGGCCACAGCCACGGCCGCTGCGCTTTTCGGCATGGAATGCAAGATCTTCATGGGAACCGAAGACGTGCGGCGCCAGGCTCCCAACGTGCAGCGTATGCGGCTTCTTGGAGCGGAAGTGGTTCCGGTGGCTTCCGGCACGGGTACCCTCAAGGACGCCATGAACGAAGCCATGCGCTATTGGGTGGGGGCGGTCCGGGACACCTTCTATGTGATCGGTTCGGTGGCCGGCCCGCATCCCTATCCCATGATGGTTCGGGACTTCCAGCGCGTGATCGGGGACGAAACCCGCCGGCAGATCCTGGATCGGGAAGGGCGCCTTCCGGATGTCCTGATCGCCTGCGTGGGCGGCGGGAGCAACGCCATGGGGTTGTTTTATCCCTTTCTGGACGATCCTGTTGAAATGATCGGAGTGGAAGCGGCCGGACACGGCATCGAATCCGGAAAACACGCGGCAACCCTGGGTGCGGGGACCGTGGGCGTGCTCCACGGTTCCAAATCCTATCTACTTCAAGATTCCGGCGGCCAAATCCAGGAAGCCCATTCCATATCGGCGGGTCTCGACTACCCCGGCGTCGGCCCCGAACATGCCCTTTTGAAAGAACAGGGGCGGGCCCGGTACGAATCGATCCGGGACGGCGAAGCCTTGGACGCCTTCTCGAAACTTTCAAGACTGGAGGGCATCATCCCGGCACTGGAAAGCGCTCACGCCGTGGCGTGGGCTCTGAAGGAAGCCGCCCGGAGGCCAGCCGACCAGGTGATCGTCGTGAACCTTTCCGGCCGCGGGGACAAGGATCTGGCCATCGTGGCCGCCGCTCTTGAAATGCCTGACACAAAGGACTGAAGCGGTTGGAACATGACTCCGGATGCTTCCGGCGGCCCGTCCGGCCCGCTCACGGCGGCGGTTAACGATTCAGCTGATTCACCCATCTATCGAGGAACGATTCTTATGAGCCGCATCCAAGAGACGTTTGGACAACTGATGGCAAGACACGAAAAGGCCCTGGTGGCTTTTGTCACGGCGGGCGACCCCGACCCCGCCCGCTCGCTCGAGGTCATTGAAGCGCTCTGCGACGCCGGGGTGGACATCCTGGAACTGGGAGTGCCGTTTTCAGATCCTACGGCGGACGGCCCCGTCATTCAACGATCTTCCGGGCGAGCCCTTGCCGCCGGCATGACCCTCGCCCGCGTTCTTGAAATGACCGAAAAGATCCGCCGCTTCTCCCAAGTTCCCATCGTGCTTTTCAGCTACTACAATCCGATCCTGGCCTACGGGCTCGACCGGTTTTACCGGGAGGCCGTCGCTTCCGGTGCGGATGGCGTGTTGGTGGTGGACCTGCCGCCCGAAGAATCGGACGAGATGACGTCGCGATGGGAGGGAAACGCGCTGGATGTTATCCGACTGGTGGCGCCCACAACACCCATGGAACGCATGAAGCGCATCGCCGCGGAGGCCTCCGGCTTCCTTTACCTGGTTTCCATGACGGGCGTGACGGGAAGCGGGGGACTTGACCTGGACGAAGTGTCGGAGGTGGCCGGGTGCCTCCGATCGGTTTCTCCACTTCCCATCTGCGTGGGGTTCGGCATCTCCACGCCGGAACAGACCGCCCGTGTGGCCGGAATGGCCGACGGCGTGGTGGTGGGAAGCGCCTTCGAACGAGTGATAGAAGACAACCTGGACGACCCGAATCTGGCGGGCCGGGTGGGTACCTTCGCGGGGGCGCTCAAGGAAGCCACCCGTCTTGTGGGATGAGCGGAAAAATTTCCGGAGCATAACGCACCGACCCCTGGCGCCGCCTGTGGCTCACGCGGCGGGCCTCCGGAGCGTCCGACCATCTCCCAAGAGGCTTTCTGCAAATACCCTTCACCCTTCTGAGGACGGGGTGTCCGTTTTTCTTCCACCTTGTTCCCAAGCTGGAGCTTGGGAACAAGGTGGAATTCTATTTCCCCTCCCCCTGTGAGGACCTGACGACTTCACTCCCGATCGCCTGTTAACGGAACAAGGTGGAATTCTATTTCCCCTCCCCTTGTGGGAGGGGACTAAGGGGAGGGGGAGAGGGGGATTTTTTGACTTTCCCCTCGTTCCCAAAAGCTCTGGCTTGGGAACGGTCTCATGGGAATCGAAGCTGGAGCTTCTGCACAGTTGTGTTCCCAAGCTGGAGCTTGGGAACAAGGTGGAACCGGGCCGGCGCCTAAGGGGTTCCGCTGCGATGGGAAAGGCCATCCGCCCATGCTTGGACCGGCATCCAGCGACGCAGGGCGTTCAGGAGCATGGCATCGAGGGTGTCGAAAATCCGGCGGCTGAATCCTCCGTGGCTCATCCCTGAGCCGAAAAGCCGTGCGCGGAGGGCGTCCACGGTGGGGTTGACACTCTGGAGTTTGGAAAGATTCGCGTTTTGCCCCGCCGCCTTTTCTTCCAAGAGGAGTCGTTTCGCTTCCTGACAGAAATCGGCCACATCCCGCTGGATCTGCACCGCCGGTTTTCGCCAGGCGTCCACGGGCTTATCCGAAAGGTCCAGACTGCTGATTTCGCGGCAGAGAAACCGAAGCGACACGGCAAGGGTTCCGTATTCCAAGCCGCGGATGCCGCGCTGCCACTGGAGGAGCCAAGATCGGCGCCAGCTCCAGAGGAGGTTTTCTTCGCCGAAGCGGATGAGTTCTTCGGCTTCGCGGTGAGCCGCTTCGAGCCGTTCCAGGGTTTCACGGCAAGGGCGGGCGGTTTCGGGGAAGGCGTCCGGTTCGGCGGCGTATTGCCCCGGGTTTTTCAAAGGGAGGTGTGCCGCCGCTTGTTGGTCGAGGTATTGGAGTAGGTTCGCGAAGAGGCGGTTTCCCCAGAGATCTCCGGGGGTTTCCAGGTGAGGATACGAAAGGACCAGGCGGCCTTTGCCGCGTTCGACCTCGATCACGGCCGGGTGCCCCAAAATCCGCCGGGGATCCAGGTTGATCCCGTAGCTCTTTTCCCACACTTCCCAACGGGTTTTGGAATCGCGGCAGGCGTCGATGGGAAGGTCCGCCACCCGGAAGTCGCGACCCGGTCGCTCGTAGACCGCGAGGGTGCCACAGGCCGCCGCCGATGGATTCCGGAACTGGGACGGCCACCAGATGGAAACCGGAAGCGATGGGGGCAGGTCCTGCCAGGCGGAGTGGTCGGTTCGACCGCGGATGATGACTTCGCCGCTCGCGTTCGGGAGGCGTTCCGAGAGCGGCAATCGTTCCAGAGG